>NZ_JBHSLW010000092.1:0-23590 GCF_042657265.1 Allobosea eneae | reverse complement strand
TTGCACGTCTGCTTCCATCCCGATCCTCCGTCTCGCCAATCGGAGGATGCTGCCACATACAGCTCATGAACCGCACGAGGGGACCGGCGTGGCGCTTACGAACGTCCCGCCGCACAGTCACCATTACGAATGCCCGGCCTCCGATCAACCACGATCACGCCACAGTCCCCATCGCAGAGCCGCTTTGCCCCCCGGTGTTGCAACCGAGCCACGCTTTGACCAGCGAACTTAAGAGAGCGTTAACCGCATAGGGCGGTTTGCGGGCTTCAGGGGCCGTCTGTTCGCCGTCTTGACCGCGAATCTGCGGCGTCATCCCGGCGCTTGAGTCGGGACGTCAGTATTCCCACTCGGCGCCGACACCCACCGCGGCACTGCCATCGGCATTGGTCTCGGCCTGGAGCTTCAGGCGTCTCGTCACGTCGATGCCGACCGAGACGCCGCTGTCCTCCGGCTTGGCGCCGGCCTTCACCCCGAGGGTGATATTGTCCGAGATCGCGCGGGAGACGCCGACCGTCGGGCCGCCCGGCCCCATCTGCACATCGAGATTGTCGACGCCGAGCGAGCGGCGGATGCGCTCGAAGACATCGTCGCCGCCGGCGCCCGAGAACTGGGCCGCGGTCTGGGCGAGCTGCAGCGCCTGGAAGGGCGAGAGCGAGCCGGACGCGCGGGCGAAGAGCAGGCGCGAGAGAACTTCGTCCGGCGGCAGCTCGGGCGAGGAGGTAAAGGTGAACTCGGGGGCCGAGGCCTCGCCGGAGACGATGATCCGCGCGGTGACGTCGGCGGCGCGGGTCTCGGCGACGAAGTCGAGCGTCGGCATGACGTCGCCGGAGAAGGTGATGCGGCCCTTGCTGAAGTCGAGGCGCTGGCTGGCGAGGTTGAGGCGTCCGCGCCTGAGCTCGAAGCCACCGATCAGCGCCGGCGCAGCCGAGGTGCCGCCGACGCGCAGGTCGCCGCCAAGCTCGGCATCGATTCCCCGTCCCCGGATAAAGACGCGGCCTGGCGCCGAGACGGTGATGTCGAGCACGGCATCGAAGGCCGGCGCGCGGGCGCCCTTGCGAGTCGCGACGGCGCGCGCCCTGCGCTCGGCGGCAAGGCGGGCGGCCGCCTGGCCCTTGGCGTTGACGTGGCGGATGCCGTCGACCGGCCGCGAGCTCGACGGCAGGCGATCCGGCACCGAGACCTCGATGGTGACGACATTGACGCGTCCGGCGATGCGCGGCCGCTGCGCCAGCGGGCCGGCGAGGTCGAGGTTGAGATCGGTGACCGCACGGACCAGCCCGCTATCGACGAGCTGGGCGCGCTTGCCCTCGATGCGAATCGTGCCGGGGAAGCCGGCCGCGGGATCGAGCTTGACGTTGCCGCGGGCCGAGAGCGTGCCGCCGCCGGGCGTCTGCGCGGCGAAGCGCTCGATGACGAGCTCGGGACCGTTGGCCGCGACGCGCGCCTCGATCCCGGTGAGCTTCACGCCCTGGAGCGCATCGCTGAAGCTGCCGCCGGAGAGCGTCGCGCCGCCGGACAAACGGGGTGCGGCGAGTGTGCCGCCGGCACGCAGGTCGAGCGCAAGCTGGCCGGTCAAGCGTCGGCCGTCGGCTGCGAGCTGGGCGTTGGCGAGCTGAGCGTCGGCTTTTCCCTGTATCGAGAGGTCGAGCGCGCCGTCGCCGCCGAGCGGCGCCCTGCCCTTGGCGGTCAGGCTGACGAAGCGGCCGGCATTCAGGCTGGCGTCGAGGCTGGTGTGGCGGCCATCGAGCGCGCCCTGCCCCGTGATCTCGATCGGCGGCAGACCGGCGGAGCGGGTCTGCGGCGCGACGAGGCGGGCGATGCGCAGGCGCCAGGGACCGGTCGGCGCCTCGGGCGTGCCCTTGATCGTCGCCTCGGCATCAAGCGTGCCGGAAAGGTCAAGAGTAGGCGAAGCGAGGCGAACGGCCGAGAGCGGCACGTTCTGCGCGGCAAAGCGCAGGTCGAGCGCCTTGCCGGCCTCGCCGTCGAGCGTGATCCGGCCACCGTCGAGCGCGATGGCGAGATCGCGGATCGCGACGCCACCATCGATCGCGGTGAAGCTCGCGGGCTTGGCCAGCGCGATACGGCGGCCGTCGCGCGTCGCGGTGAAGCTGGCGAGATCGAAACGCAAGGGATCGGCGACAGAGAGCCGGCCCTTCGAGGCGAGCGAGAAACCGCGCGCCGTGGCGTCGAGGCTGATGTCGCTGGCGTCGGCGGCGCCCTTGGAGACGAGGCGGATCGCGCTCACCGGCTCGCCGGCGATGACGGCGCGGTCGACCTGCACGTTGCCATTGATCAGCGGCTTGCGCAGCGCATCGACGATGGCGACATCGGCATCGAGCCGATCGAGCGAAAGGCTCGGCGCGACAAGCTTCTGCGCGCTGGACTTCAGATTCAGATTCTGGCCGCCGGTCGGGCGCGCCAGCGTCACGTCGGCTTCGATCCGGCCGCCAAGCCTGGCGAGCGCCAGCGCCGAGAGATCGTCGAGATTGCGGGCTGCGAGCTTGAGATTGCCCTCGGCGAGATTGGAGGCGTCAAGATCGAGCGCGCCATTCAGCGTGACCGAGCCAATGGCGATGTCGAGCTGTGGCAGCGCCCAGCCGCCGGGGTCGCGCTTGGCAAAGCGCAGGGCGCCGCTCGCTGGCCGACCGTCGACCTCGCCGGAGAGCCTGGCGTCACCGGCGAGCGCGCCTTGCAGGTCGCGCAGGGTGGCGTCGAGCGCCAGGCGCGGCACCGGACGGCCGAGCGCGGTCGCGTTCGTGATGCCCGCCTTCAGCGTTGCGTCGAGCTTGTCGAGCGGGCCGGTCAGCGTCGCGTCGAAAGCGCCCTGCCCTGAGAGTTTCGGATCGGCACGGCGCAGATCGGGAATCGCGATGTTGGCCTTCAGGCTCGAGCCCTGGGCGCCGAGCGCGCCGTCGGCCGTGGCCGCGACATGGGTTCCGGCGATTCGCAGTCCGTTGACGACGAGGCCGCCGCTGCCGGGAACCCTAATCTCACCGCCGAGCGAGAGCTTGCCGGCAAGCAGGCGGTCGAGCGCCTCCTGACCGAGCGTCAGCGACTCGGCGCCGCCATCGAGCTTGACGGCGTAGAGCCGCTTCTTCGGCTCGGCGTCGACGTTGGCGGCGACCGTGGCGGAACCCTTTAGCGGGCGGCCGGCGAGCGTGCTGAGCCGCGAGAGGTCGGGCAGCCGCGCCTCGACCTTGCCGAGGATGCGGGCCGGCCCAAGCTGACCGGCATAGCCGAGCTCGGCACCGCCGAAGGCGAGCTTCAACGTCTCGAACATGCCGCCGCCTTCGGAGGCCGTGCCGCGCAAGGTGAAGCGCAGGCGATCGCCGATGAAGCGGGCCAGGCCGGGTTCGGCGAGCGCGACGCCCGAGGCCTCGCCGTCCGATACGAGCACGGTGCGCGTCGCCGGATCGTTCAGCGCGCCGCTCGGTGTCGCGGAGAAGGTGAAATCGAGCTTGCCGAGCTTGCCGGCCGGAACGCTCGCGCCTTCCACCTGCAGGCTGGCATTGACGCGCGGGCCGGCGGCCGGGCCGCGGATCGTCGCGTCGAAAGCGAGCTTGGCGATCTCGGCGCCGGAAGTGACGGTGCGCCCTTCCGCATTGGGACGGGCGGCTGCCGTGATCCTGAAGTCGAGGTTCTTGTCGGCGCCATAGAGCCCGTTCACGTCGAGCCGGGCCAGCGCCGAGACCAGCGCCATCTGGTCAACGGAGACGGCGCCGCTATCGGCGAAGGCGAGCGTGCCGTCGAGCCGGGTCGACCCCTCGAAGACCGGCGCGACCGGCGGCGGCATCAGGCCGGCTATGCGCGAATCGAGCGCGAGCAGGAGCCGGCGTGCCGCCCCCTGGCGGCTGAGGTCGGCCGTGCCATTGGCGCCGATGGTCGGGCCGGCAGCGAAGGCGAGCGTCGCGCGGAAGCGGTCGAGCGGGCCGTCGCCTGTGAGGTCGAGCTTGACCGGCGGGCGGTCCGGCAGGTCGGCGATGGTCGAGACCAGGCCGCCGGCCGGCTCGTCGAGCTTGACCGCGAGCTGGAGCTGCGTCGACTGCGGCACGAAGCGCAGGGTGACGTCGAGCGTGCCGCCCATATCGAGCCGGCGCCCGGCGAGGCGGAAATCGAGGCCTTCATTCGGGGGACCGAGGCGAGCCGCGCCTGTCGCCGAGAGCCGGGCCGGCGCGCCGATCACGGTCGGGCCGAGCGCGAGCTCACCGAGCTGGAAGGTCTCGACGATCACCTTCAGCGGCAACTCAGGGAGAATCGGAGAATTGTCGGCCGGGGGCGGCGCAGCCGGATCGGGCAGCGGCTTGCGCAGGATTTCGAGCTTGCCAATCTCGAGCCGGTTGACCTCGAGCCGGCGCAGGAACAGGGCCGATCGCGTCCAGATCAGCCGGGCGCGGTCGAGCCGGAGCCAGGGGCCGTCGCGGTCGGAAATGACGATGTCGCGGATCGTCGCGTCAGAGGAGAGCGCGCCGTCGACCGCGCCGATCGAGACCTGACTGCCACTGGTCGAGAGCGCCTTCGAGATCAGGTCGGCGAGGACACCGCGCTCGCCGGCGTTCTGGGCGAAGCCGCCGAGGCCGGTGAAGACGACCAGCGTTGCGGCGATGAGCAGGGCCCCCAGGCCAGCAAGCAGGCGCGAGATGCGGAGCTTGCCCATCAGAAGGCCTGCCCGATGCTGATGTAGAGCGCGACCGGCTTGTCGCCCTTGCGCGGGTTGAGCGGCGCGGCGAGATCGAGACGGATCGGCCCGATCGGCGTGTAGTAGCGCAGGCCGAGGCCGGCGGCGTACTGCATCTTTTCCTTGAAGTTCGGGAACTGCGATTCGAAAGCCATGCCGGCGTCGAAGAACGGCACGACGCCGATCGTGTTGGTGATCTTGATCCGGGCTTCGACCGAAGCTTCGAACAGGCTGCGCCCGCCGGTCAGGCGGTTGAGCGGGCCGAGCGGCGAAAGCGTGCGATAGGCGTAGCCGCGCACAGAGCCACCGCCGCCGGCATAGAAGCGCCGCGTCGCCGGCACTTCATCGAGGTCGGCGCCGGCGATCGAGCCGAGCCCGATCCGGCCGGCGAGGACATAGCGGGCGTCTTCGTCGAGCGCGTAATAGCCGGAGATCGAGGCCTTGCTCTGGATGAACGGCGCGTCATTGTCGCCGAAGGCGGCATAGGGTGTGACCGAGGCGGCGAGCCTGATGCCGCGGGTCGGGTCGAGCTGGCTGTCGGTCGAATCGTAGCGCAGGGAGAGCGGCACGCCGACCAGCATATAGTCGACCTGCCCGAGCACGTCGCTGGTCTGGCCGCGCTCAGCCTCGAGGCCGGCCTGAATCGAGAAGACGTCGCTGAAACGGTGGCGGATCGCGGCGGTGACGTTGGCGTAGCGCGCGGTGTAGCCGCCATAGCGGTTGGTGCCGACGCGCTCGCGCACAGCGGAAGCGTCGATCAGCAGGTCGTTGCGGCTGCCACCGAGCGCCGGCTTCAGGAAGCTCGCCGAGAAGCGGGCGCCGAGATCGCTGCGCTCGAAATCGCCGAAGCGCTGGATCTTGGTGCCGTCGATGCGCGGCGCGAAGAAGACCGAGGCCTCCAGGCGCAAGCGCTCCGCGCCGCCGAACAGATTGCGGTGCTCCCAGTAGGTCTTCACCGCTGGACCGTCGATCGTCGAATAGCGGGCGGAGAAGCCGAGCAGGCGCTTGGGCCGTTCGTTGACCTCGACGAAGATCGGCAGGTTGCTGGCCTGGTCCAGGCCCTTGCCCTCGCGGATGCGAACCGAGCCGACGGCGGGGATCGTCGCGATCGACTTGCGGGTGTCCGTCAGCGCCTTCGGGGAATAGGGCTCGCCCGGCTCCAGATAAATGAAGGAGCGGATTACCTCGGGCGGGATGTCGCCGGTCTCGGTGACCGAGACGTCGCCGAAACCGGCAACGGGGCCGGGATCGACGACCAGCGCCACATCCATCGTCTTTGCCGCATGATCGACGACAGGGCGTACCTCGACGACGCGGGCGAGCGGGCGGGACTTGCCGCGCCAGTAGTCGACCAGGGCGGCCTGCGCCGCCCGGATCGAGGACGAGGTCGCGGGCGCGCCGGGAACGAGGCCGGAGACCTTGCCGGGATCGGTAATCACCGCCGAGGGGTCGCGGCGGGCGCCGGGCACGATCTCGACATTGCGCAGCGAGAACAGCGGGCCGGGATCGACCGTGACCACAATCGGCGCCGGGGCGCGGTTGCGATACCGCTCGGCCGTGCGCGCGAGCCCAGCCGGCGGCTCGCCGGCCTGGGTCACCGCGACGCCGTCGACCGCGATCGCGACCTGCGCGTTGAAATAGCCCTGGGCCCAGAGCGCGTCGATCAGCGGGTTGATGTCGGCGGCGGCGCGGCGGGCCAGCGTCTCGCCATCCGGCGGCGCGTCCTCGCGCAGGCGATAGAGCAGAGAGGCGTCCTGCAGGCTGCGCTTCAGCGCGCCGGCATCGGGCACGTCGCCGAGCTCGAACTTCAGTTCATATGGCAGCGTCGTCGGGCTGACCGGCGGCGGCTTGTCCTTGCTGCCGAAGAGATTGAAGACGTCGAGCGACGACAGGTCGAAGGCGCGGGCCGGCGAAATCTCACCGGCAAGCATCGCCGCGAAAGCAACCAAGCCTCCGCCGGCAATGCCGATCCTGCCCCTTCGCCATGACCGCATCAAACCTCCAATGCAACCGAACTCAAACGCAGCGAATGCGTTGATTTTGTGATCGCGCCTCCAGTTGATCACAATTCGACGCTCGAAATGAACGCACCATCAACCGAAAACCTGAACGAATCGTTGGCCATCCGGACTTCGCCGAATGGCCGAAATCAGCGCGCAGCCTGGCTCAATCGCCATGCTCCGCCAGTGCGAACGAGATCGCGGTGACCGGGTCGAGCCGAGCGATCACCGGCCCGACCGTCGGAGCGAGCACGCCGCCGCAGAGGCTGCCGGTGGTGACGATCTGGCCGGCCTTGAGCGGGCCGAGCGGCCCCTCGACCGAGCGGTTGGCCCAGGCGAGCGCCGTGACCAGCGGATCGCCGTTGGCATGCAGCGCCTGGCGGTCATAGAGCACGTCGCCGTCGAGTTCGACCGTGCAATTCAGGGCCGAGACGTCGTCGAAGATGCTGAAGGGAACCTCGGGGCCGATGAGATAGCCGCCATGGCCCATCGCATCGGCGAGCCAGAGCGGGAACGGCACATTGGTCCAGTCGGCGATGCGGCTCTCGACGATCTCGATGCCGACGAGCGCGGCGTCGCAATGCTCGATCAGCTCCTCACGGGTATAGGGCTGGCCCGGCCGCAGCGGCATGTCGCGGCCGAGCCGGATCGCAAGCTCGATCTCGACGCGCAGCTCGGCGCCGTGCACGCCGCGATAGGTGTCGCCGGATTTGAGCCAGGGCCCGGGCATCAGGCCGGCCATCGGCCGGCCGCCCTCGCCGAGCGAGACCTTCCAGCCGGCAAGCGGATAGCCCATGCCCTGGTTGACCTCGGCCTGCGCGGCGAAGCCGGCATCGACATCGGCGGGGACCGGCAAGGTCGCGATGTCGACCAGCTTGTGGCCGCGGCGGGCGGCAATGAAGGCGCCAGCAGGAGTCTCGGTCGTCGCAGCCATGGTCGTCTCGTCCCTGTCGCCTCAAGGCGGGCCTCGCCGCCTCCCCTCTCTGGCTACAGCATCACCCGGCTTGCGGGAACCCGGGATCGGGCCAAGAACTATTTCCGGCTGGCAAGGACGACGCCAAACACGGCGACCGCCATGCCGACGAGCTGGATCGGCGACAATGTCTCGCCGAACAGAATCCAGGCCTCGACCGCGACCGCCGGCGGCACGAGATAAAGGAAAGTGGCGAGGCGCGAGACCTGGCCGCGGCGGATCAGCACGAGATAGAGCCCGATGCCGCCGAGCGACAGCGCCAGCACCGACCAGGCCAGCACCAGGCCCATGGTCAGGTTCCACTCGATCCGCATCGGCTCGAGCAGGTAGGCGAACGGTAGCGTGAACAGGAAGGCGGCGATGTACTGCACCGCCGTCACCGTGCGCAGGTCGCCCTCGATGATCCGTGCCTTCTGCCAGAACGAGCCCAAGGTGACGGCGAACATGCCGACGACGTTGACGATGATCGGCAGCGCCACCGCCTGCAGCGCCTCGGGCGGAACGCCGATGAGCTTCGGCTGCAGCACCAGCGCGATGCCGACGAAGCCGAAGACGATGCCGAGCCAGCGGATCGGGGAGATGCGCTCGCGCACGATCAAGGGCGCGAACAGCGCGGTCAGCACCGGCTGCAAGCCGGCGATCAGGCCGGAGACGCCGGCCGGCAGGCCATGACGCACCGCCCACCAGACGCCGCCGAGATAGATGGCGTGGAGCAGGATGCCGGCGATGGCGCAATCGATGATGGCGCGGCGGGTCCTGGGCCACTGCGCGCCGACGACCACTGCGAGCAGGGCCAGCGCAAGACCGGCACAGCCGAAGCGGACCGACAGGAAGGTCAGTGCATCGGAATAGCGTGCCGAATAGCCGGCGACGATCCAGCCGCTCGACCAGAGCAGGACAAAGAGCGCCGGCGACAGGCGCAGGAAAAGCGGGGAATCGAACATGGCGGCAGCCTCGTCCGGGCGCTGATAGGCTAGAAAACGTCAATTGTCGCTGTACGGGGACGCCGTGGCGGCATGTTCCGCGCACTTGCCACCATCATGACGAACCACCAAAGATCGGAGCCGGCCGCCCGAGACCCGCATGTCGCTACGTTCCGTTCCCGCCCTCGCCTTCGAGCGCTTCATCGCCCATGACGGCTGGGCGATCGCCAGCCACATCGCGCTCTCGGTGCTGATGTCGCTGTTTCCGTTCCTGATCCTCGTCACCGCACTCGGCGGCTTCTTCGGCTCGCAGGCGGCCGCCGACGAAGCCGCGCAATTGCTGCTGGAGGCCTGGCCGCGCGAGGTCGCCGAGCCGATCGCGCGCGAGGTCCGCTCGGTGCTGACCGCGGTGCGCAAGGACGCGCTGACGCTCGGCGCGATCCTGGCGCTCTACTTCTCCTCTTCAGGGGTCGAGGCCGTCAGAGTAGGGCTCAATCGCGCCTACGAGGCCTATGAATGGCGCTCATGGTGGCGCACGCGGCTGGAATCGATCGTCTACGTCGTCGGTGGCGCGGCGTTCATGCTGGCCTTCTCCCTTCTGGTCGTGCTCGGCCCGCTGCTCTGGCGCGGCATCGTCGGCTTCGCGCCGGCGCTCGCTCCGCTCGGCTTTGTGCTCGCCTTCCTGCGCATCACGGGCGCGACCGTGCTGGTCGTGCTGGCGCTCAGCGTCGCGCACAAGCTGTTGCCGGCCCGCGCCCCGCATATCGGCGCGATGTGGCCGGGCATCGTGATGACGCTGGTGGTCTGGCTGATCGGCGGCGTCGGCTTCGGCTGGTATCTCGAATCCTTCGCCGGCGCCTATGTCACCACCTATGCCGGCCTCGCGACCGCGATGATCGCGCTCGTCTTCCTTTACTGGCTGGCGGCGATCTTCCTATACGGCGCCGAGCTCAACGCCGCCATCGCGCTGGTCAGAGCGCCGGAGAAGTCGAGCGGAGACGTCTTGAGCGGGCTATGAGAACCTCCACCCGCGCAAGGATCAAGACGTCAGCGCGGCGAGGCCTTCACGGTAGCGGCGGCTACCGGCGAAGCTCTCGCCGGTATCCGTCTCGACATCGAAATCGCCTGAGGGTTTGCCGGCGATGCGCCGAATGCGGCGCTGATTGACCAACCTCGTCCGGTGGATTCGAGCGAAGCCGAGCGGCCGCAGGCGTTCCTCCTCGGCCTGTAGCGTAGCGCGGATCAGATGCCGCTTGCCACCCGCCAGACAGTACTCGACATAGTTTCCGGCGGAGACGACGGCGACGATCTCCGTTGGTTCGAGGCGCAGATTGACTGTCCCGTCGCGCAACCAGAAGCCTGAAGGCGCAACGGCAGTCGAGACTGTCGCTTGCGGCTGCGGGCGCCTGCGCCAGAATTCGAACAGCCAGAACAGGGTGGCGAGCAGCAGATAGACGAGGACATCCTTGCGCAGCTCGTAGAAAAGGTTGCCACTGGAGAAGCCGAAGCTGTAGTCGCCGGCGCCGGCGGCCCAGTAGCCGAGCTTGCGCAGCAGGACCATGCCGGCGACATGGAGTGTCGAGAAGGCGATGATCGCCCCGGCATGCAGCACCGCGAGCAGCCAGGGCCGGCTCGCCTGCTCCAGCGAGATCAGTATCAGCCGGCGGACCAGCGGCGCTAGCGCCAGGATCACGACGCCGCTCGACGCCTCCCAGAGCAAGGGCTGCCAGAGCGGCACGGCGCGGCCGACCCGGGCGAGATCGTGCAAGGTCGAGTAGGCGTTGACGAGGCAGGTTGAGGCCGTGCCGAGCGCGATCGCCAGATAGGGCAGCCAGTCCGGCAGGCGGCCGGCGCCGCCATTCGTCACCGCA
Organism: Allobosea eneae; assembly: GCF_042657265.1. NCBI lineage: Bacteria > Pseudomonadati > Pseudomonadota > Alphaproteobacteria > Hyphomicrobiales > Alloboseaceae > Allobosea > Allobosea eneae. Next base: position 13,148 of record NZ_JBHSLW010000092.1, on the reverse strand, counting down.
GGATCGCCGCTCGTCCCGGCCCGCTGGCTTTCGTCACGCAGCATCGGCTGCTCGTCCCGCACCGTATCGACCTTTGCCCGCCCATGTCTGCCTGCTCGGGGCGAGCAAGGGATAGCCGTCATGCCTGCGCAAACCAATCATTCGTCACCACAGAGTACCGAGCGCCGGCTCGATCTCGACTGGATCAGGATCGGCGCCTTTGGCCTGCTGATCCTCTACCATGTCGGCATGCTCTATGTGTCATGGGGCTTCCATGTGAAGAGCGCCCACCGGCTGCGCGAGCTAGAGCCGCTGATGCTATTGCTCAATCCCTGGCGCATGGCACTGCTCTTCCTGGTTTCGGGCGCCGCGACGCGCTTCATGCTGGGCAAGTACGAGGTGGGGGCCCTTGCGCGGCGACGCTCGGCGCAACTGCTCATCCCCCTCGCCTTCGGCATGCTGGTGGTGGTGCCGCCGCAGTCCTTCGCCGAGGTCGCCTGGAAGCTCGGCTTCTCCAGCAGCTATCTGGATTTCTGGCTGAGGCACTATCTCGCCTTCGACCAAAGCTTTTGCCAAATCGAGAATGGCCGGGAAGCCTGCATCATCCTGCCCACCTGGAACCATCTCTGGTTCGTCGCCTATCTCTGGCTTTACACTATCGTGCTCGCCGGACTGGTCGCGCTGGCGCCCGGTTTATCTGCACGCGGCGAGCAGCTTATGGAACGCGCCCTGCCCGGCCTGCTGCTCCTGATCGGGCCGGCGCTGCTGCTCGGGCTCAACCGTTTCCTGATCTTCCCGGCCGCGCCGCCGACCTACATCGTCGCCGGCGACTGGTACCAACACGTCCTCTACGGCTTTTGCTTCCTGTTCGGCTTCCTCGCCATGCGTTCGCGGATGCTGGTTGAGCGGACAGAGCGGCTGCGCTGGCTCGCGCTCGGCCTTGCGGCCGCAGCCTTCCTCACCATGCTCTGGCTGCGCTCCCAGCCGGCGGGCGATCTGCGCCGCATCGCCGGACCTTTCGTCTACGGGCTCGACCAATGGTGCTGGATCGTCGCGATCCTCGGCTTTGCCCGCCGGCATTTCTCCCACCGCGACGGGCCGGTGCGGCGCTACCTCGTCGATGCCGTGTTCTGCTGGTACATCGTCCATCAGACCGCGATCATCCTCGCAGCGCACTGGCTCAAACCCCTCGCGCTGCCGGCCGGACAGGAAGCAGCACTGGTCATCGCCATCACGGCGCTGAGTTGCGCCGCGAGCTACGAGATTGCGCGGCGTGTCGGCTGGCTGAGACCGCTGTTCGGGATCGCGGCGGACAGGCGCAAGCGCCTGCCCGCTTCAGGCCTTCAGCCCTCCAGCGCCTCGACCACGTCCTCATAGGTGCGCAGGCCCGTGCGCGGTGCGTAGACCAGGACGGCCATGTTGCCCGGCGCATGCTCGTTCTTCCACATCTTGTGGTGCGCGAGCGGGATCTTGTCCCAGGGGAAGACCTCGGACATGCAGGGGTCGACCCGGCGGTCGATGACGAACTGGTTGGCGGCGCTCGCCTGCTTCAGATGGGCGAAATGCGAGCCCTGAACGCGCTTCTGGCGCATCCAGACATAGCGGGCGTCGAAGGTGATGTTGAAGCCGGAGGTGCCAGCGCAGAACACCACCATGCCGCCGCGCTTGGCGACGAGGCAGGAGACCGGGAAGGTCGCCTCGCCCGGATGCTCGAAGACGATGTCGACGTCCTTCTTGCCGGTGATGTCCCAGATCGCCTTGCCGAACTTGCGGGCCTCCTTCACCCAGGCGTCATATTCGGGCGAGTTGACCGTGGGCATCTGGCCCCAGCAGTTGAAGTCCTTGCGGTTGATCACGCCCTTGGCGCCGAGACCCAGCACATAGTCGCGCTTGGTCTCGTCGGAGATGACGCCGATCGCGTTGGCGCCGGACGCCGCGCAGAGCTGCACCCCGAAGACGCCGAGACCGCCCGAGGCGCCCCAGATCAGGACGTTATCGCCTGGCTTGATCGTGTGCGGGGCGTGGCCGAAGAGCATGCGGTAGGCGGTCGCCAGGGTGAGCGTGTAACAGGCCGATTCCTCCCAGGAGAGGTGCTTCGGCTTCAGCATCAGCTGGCGCGACTGCACCCGGCAGAACTGGGCGAAGGAACCGTCCGGCGTCTCATAGCCCCAGATGCGCTGGGACGACGAGAACATCGGATCGCCGCCATTGCACTCCTCGTCGTCGCCGTCGTCCTGGTTGCAGTGGACGATGACCTCGTCGCCGACCTTCCAACGCTTCACCTTGGAGCCGACGGCCCAAACGATGCCGGAGGCGTCGGAACCGGCGATGTGCAGCTGGCCCTTGTGGACGTCGAAGGGCGAGATCGGCTGGCCGAGGCCGGCCCAGATGCCGTTGTAGTTGACGCCGCCGGCCATCACGAGGAGCAACACCTCCTCCTCGCCGATCGACCAAGTCGGCACCACCTCGACCTTGAAGCTGTCCTGCGGCGGGCCGTGGCGCTCGCGGCGGATCGTCCAGGCGTACATGTTGGCCGGGACATGGCCGAGCGGCGGCAATTCGCCGAGCTCATAGAGATCCTTCAACGCGGGCTTCGCGACGGGTTGCAGCTGTGACATCCGATCTCTCCCTTGTCGCCACGCCTGTCATCCGGTGGCGTTGCCGGCATCATGCAGACCAATGCTGCGCTGCGCCATACGCCTATCGAATTATGCCGCACCGCAAAAAACAAGTGGAAATGCGGAAGGTTCCAGCGGAACCTCAGCCAGCCCTCCCCGCCGCCAGCATGTAGTTGACGTCGAGATCGCGCGAGCGCGACCAGCGATCAGCGAGCGGGTTGTAGGCGACGCCCTCGCGCGCGAAGACCGTAAGCCCGCTGGTCTCGATCGCCGCCTCCAGCTCGTCCGGCGTGACGAACTTCTCCCAGTCATGGGTTCCGCGCGGCAGCCAGCGCAGGATGTATTCGGCGCCGACGATGGCCAGCGCATAGGATTTCAGCGTGCGGTTCAGCGTCGCCATGACGAGCAGGCCGCCCGGCTTCACCGCCGCGCAGCAGGAGGCGACGAAGGCATCGACATCGGCGACGTGCTCGACCACCTCCATGGCAAGGACGATGTCGAAGCGCGTGCCCGAAGCCACAACGGCCTCGATCGTCTTCTCGCGGTAGTCGACCGCGATGCCGGCCTTCGCTGAATGCGCCCGCGCGACGGCGATATTGGTCGTGGCCGGGTCGAGCCCCGTCACCTCAGCGCCCAGGCGCGCGAGCGGCTCGCAGAGCACGCCGCCGCCGCAGCCGATGTCGACGAGGCTCAGCCCCTCCAGCGCCCGCAGCGACTTCGGATCGCCGCCGAAGCGCTCGCAGGCGAGGTCGCGGATAAAGGCGAGACGCACCGGATTGAACTTGTGCAGCACCGCCATCGGCCCCTTCGGGTCCCACCAGCTTTTCGCCAGCGCGTCGAAGCGCGCGACCTCGGCCGGGTCGATGGTGGAGCCTTCGCGTGCCGCTGCCGTCATCGCCTTTGATATCCCGTTTATGCTCGTGCAGGCCGTGGCTGCATTGACACTTTCCGCGCTGCCCGTCATCTACACCCGCCCTTCGCTAGGCGCGAGGGCGCTATTTGTCCCGGCCTTCGCCGGGTCCGTTGCTGAGAGCTCTTGGACGTCATGGCCCGTCTGGTGATGAAATTCGGCGGCACATCGGTCGCCACTGTCGAGCGCATCAAGAACGCGGCCCGTCACGTCAAACGCGAATTCGACGCCGGCAACCAGGTCGCGGTGGTGGTCTCCGCCATGTCGGGCAAGACCAACGAGCTCGTCGCCTGGTGCAAGGAGGCCTCGTCCGTCTACGACCAGGCCGAATACGACACCGTCGTCGCCTCGGGCGAGCAGGTCACCTCCGGACTGATGGCGATCGTGCTGCAGGAGATGGGCCTCCCCGCCCGCTCCTGGCAGGGCTGGCAGATCCCACTCTACGGCTCGGACGCGCATGGCTCGGCCCGCATCGAGGGCGTCGACGGCGCCGGCATCCTCGCCGGCTTCGATCGCAATCGCGAGATCGCCGTCTGCTCCGGCTTCCAGGGCATCAACCCGCGCAGCCACCGCATCGTCACGCTCGGCCGCGGCGGCTCGGACACCAGCGCGGTCGCGCTCGCCGCGGGCCTGAAGGCCGATCGCTGCGACATCTACACCGATGTCGATGGCGTCTACACCACCGATCCACGCATCGTCCCGAAGGCGAGGCGGATGGACAAGGTCTCGTTCGAAGAGATGCTGGAGATGGCCTCTCTCGGCTCGAAGGTGCTGCAGGTGCGCTCGGTCGAGATCGCCATGGTCCAGCGCGTGCCGACCTATGTGCGCTCTTCCTTCGACGACCCAGAAAACCCCAATCCAGGCACCCTCATCTGCGACGAGGACGACATCGTGGAACAGCAGATCGTCACCGGCATCGCCTTCTCGCGCGACGAAGCCCAGATCACGCTCCGGCGCGTGGCGGACAAGCCCGGCGTCGCCGCGGCGATCTTCGGGCCGCTTGCCGACGCCAACATCAATGTCGACATGATCATCCAGGTCGTCTCCGACGACCAGGCGACGACCGACATCACCTTCACGGTGCCGACGGCCGATTACGAGCGCGCCAAGGGCCTGCTCGAATCGAAGCACGAGACCATCGCCTACCAGACGCTGCAGGGCGCGACCGACGTGGTGAAGATCTCCGCGATCGGCGTTGGCATGCGCAGCCATGCCGGCGTCGCGGCCCGTGCCTTCCGGGCGCTGGCCGAGAAGGGCATCAACATCCGCGCCATCACCACCTCCGAGATCAAGTTCTCGGTGCTGATCGACGCCGCCTATACCGAGCTCGCGGTCCGGACCCTGCACTCGCTCTACGGGCTCGACGCCGCCTGAGAGCCATGGCGGCGCGCGCGGGAATCGCCTCGTCAGCGCCGCCATATGGTCACGAAATGACCTGATCGCGTTCAGGCTCAGATCCCATTCATGGTGTCTAGTCGTCCTTCCGCAACCAATGGAAGGACACGCCATGCGTATGATCACGATCGCCGTTGCCAGCGCCGCCACGATCCTGGCGGGCGCCGCCTATGCCCAGGCGCCGTCGCCGGAGCGCCCAGCAGCCAAGCCGCCGGCATCGTCTCAAGAAGCGCCGGCGAGCGCGCCGACGATCACCCCGGTGAAGGTCGTCGAGATCGACGAGTTGCCGGAGGCGAGCAAGGCCCAGGTGAACCAGCTGGTGGCCACGCGCACGGCCGACGAGCTTGAGAAGCTGCGCCAAGCGGTCGAGAAGGCCCCTGCCGTAAAATCCGCGGTCGAAGCCAAGGGTTTCTCCGCGCGCGACGTCGTGCTCGCCCAGGTCGACAATGACGGCGAACTGACAATCGTGACCAGGAAAACCAGCTGATCGGAGGCGTTTAGCGTCTCCCCCGAAGGCTACTTCCAGAACGGGCTCGCCGCTTCGAATTTGCGCCAACGCCGCTTGAGCTTGCGGCCAGCCTCGATGGTCTGGCGAGATTGCCAGCCATGCACGGCGCCGGCTGCGAAATGCAGCTCCGGCCCGGCCTTGCCGCCACGTAGATCAGCGAGCAAATGATGCGTCGTGGCCGCGTCGTTGGCGAGGCCGAGCGCCTCCTGCAATCGCGACAATCGGCCGAGATATCGGCGCGCCGGCGCGCCGTCATGCAGCGGCAGGAAGAACTCGGCGGTATAGCGCAGCTTCTTCAACGCCAGCCGCAGCTGATGGCGCGCCTCGGGATGGAGGCTGCCGAAGCCGCGGCCGCGCTTCAAGGCCTTGCGATGGGTCTGCGTCATGACCCGGGCACCGAAATCCGCGGCCGGCTCGGCCAGCACCGCCATGGTCTCGCTGGCGAGCCCGTTGCGCCAGCCGCGCCGTTCGATCAGGGCGCCGAACGACAGAAGGAAGCGGCTGGTCTGCGGGTTCGCCAGGCGCCTCAGCACGGCGGCATAGCTTTCGGCCTGATGCGGCTCGGCCGCCGTCCGGAGCGCCGACAGGCCCGCATCGTCGAGCCCTTCGGCCTCGATATCAGGTACCGTCTGGGTGATGAAGACGTCCCAATTGCGCGCCGGGCCGAGCACATGGCCGAGGCGCTTCGCCTCTTGGCCGATCGGCTCGAATGCGGGCGATGCGACCTCGCGCTTCAGCACGGACAGTGCCGAGCGCAGGCGGCGCAGCGACACCCGCATCTGGTGGACGCCTTCAGGGCCGGAGCCTGCGGCAACGGGCGCAAGATTGGCCAGGAGCTGCCCATAGGTATTGCCGAGGATCGCCGCGATCGCCGCATCGGCATTGTCATGCTCGGAGATCTCGATCGGCTTGGCCTTGCTGGCGCACGGCAGGCGGGAGAAGGCTAGGCCATAGCCGCGTGCCGACTTGCTCTGCGTTTCGAGCTGCAGCGCGGCAATGTCGAGCAGAGCCAGACCCAGTTCGTACAGCGCCGCCGCCTCGCCCTCCTTGAGCTCGAGCTCGACCTCGGCGACCGGCAGGCGCTTCTCTCCGGCCTCGATCGTGCCGTCGTCGAATGCGATCTCGATCAGCGCGCCAGCATAGTCGAGCCGCCGCAAGCGCCGCCTAATGCGTGTGGTGAACACCGGCGCAAGCTGTCCCGCCGACAGGCTCGCCAGCGGCTCGCCGATCTCGGCGAGCGGCAGCAGAGCAAGATCGAACGCGCCGTCCGGCAGCGCGACCTCCCATTCATCGCGCGACAGAGGGTCACCCGAGCCGGAGCGCTTTAGCGTCTGGACATGGCGCTTGCCGCTGCGGCGCACGCGCAGTGACAGGCCGTTGCGATCGAGCAAACGGTCGGGCGTGTCGTAGTAGACCGCGTCGAGCCGGCGCGTGACGCCCTGATTGCGGGCATGGCGCGCGATCAGGTCCGCACCGCGCAGCTTCTCCAGCGCGTCGGGCGAAGCTGCCAGCTTCAATTCGATCTCACGCGGCGGCGGCTGTTGCGACGTTCGGGCCGCGACCTGTTCGGGCTGCGCGACCTCGTTGTTCGGCACGGCGTCCAAGGTTTCTCTCCGCTGGGCGTTGCGTGACGGAATGGTGACAGAGATATCGCCGGCGGCAACTTGGCACCACTCCGCCCGGATGTGAACCCGGGCGAAGTGGTTAGAACGTCAAAGCGCCAGCCGGATGGCAGCCTCGACCGGCGAATAGGCGCCGTCCGGCCGGTCAAGGCTAAGTGGCCCATGCGGCAGCAAGGGCGGCTGCGCCATGACGCGCGGCATCGTGCCGCGATGCGGCTGCGCCGAATGCACCAGGAATGGATGGCAGAGATAGACTGTCCCCGCCTTCCCCGTTGCGAGCACCTCCTCGCGCCCGGCGCTGCCGGCGAAGCCGTCAGACGCCAGTTCGCCCAGCGATAATCCCGCCTCTCCTGCCGGTGCGAGCTGGCGGGCGATGTCGCGATGCGAGCCCGCCCGGATGCGCGTCGGCGCATCGCTCTCCCAGACATCGGAAAACAGGAAGAGCATGAGCAGTGCCCTGCCTTTCGAGTTGATGTTGACGCGCCATCTCATGAAATCCTGATCGTCGAAGCCAAAGCTGACATCGACATGCCAGCCGGCATCACCTGGATCCTCCGGTGACGGAAAGCGCACCGGGAAGGTGCCCATGGCGCGGCACGGCAGCCAACGCCCCGCGCCGACGAGCTGATCGAAGGCGCCGTGCAGCAGCGACGTGTTCGCAGCCGCGACGAAAGGCGCGTCGGTGTACATACCAAGCCGGATCACCGGCTTGGTCCAGCTCGCCGGATCGTCGGCATCGCAACCCAGATCACGCCAGAGGATGGCGCGAACCTCCGCGGCGAGTGCGGGCGAGAAAGCGTGGTCGAGACGGACGAACCCGCGATCGACGAAATGGGCGATCTGCGCGGCGTCGAGGACGCGCGCATCGAACTCAGGGTGGGCCATTGAGAGATGTCTTTCGCTATCGGCCAGCCGAAGCGCCCGCCGCGCGGGCAGGCTGGCAAGGGACCTTCGGACGTAAGGAGCGTCCGCTTGCGATGCCGGAGCGCGAAACACGCGCGTCAGGCCCGCGGGCAGGTCAGGCGAGATCGAAGACGGCGAACATCATCATGGTGGGGGCAGTATCGCAGCCGCTTCCCACGTGATCAAGCCGCTCGGCGCCTGAGCCGAAAGGCGCGCTGGCCAAGCTGGCGGCGGCGCTGCCACGATGCACGCATTCCCAGATTCGGGCCGGAACTTGAATGCGGATCGCCATCCTCTCCGACATCCATGCCAACCGCGAAGCGTTCGAGGCGGTGCTGGCGGCGGTGCGTCGCCTCGCGCCCGACCGGCTGGTGCTGCTCGGCGATCTCGTCGGCTACGGCCCCGAGCCCGGCTTCTGCGTCGATGCGGCGCGTGAGCTCGTCGCGGCGGGCGCGATCTGCATCCGCGGCAACCATGACGAAGCCGCCGTGCACGGCCCGTCGGGCATGACGCCGAACGCGCATGAGGCGGCGCTGTGGACCAAGGCGCAGCTCGGGACCGAGCAGAGCGCCTTTCTCGACGGCTTGCCACTGACGGTGGAGCTCGACGGTGTGCTCTTCGTCCATGCCAGCGCCCGCGACCCCGCTGACTGGCGCTATGTCCGCGACCTCCGCAGCGCCGAGGCCTGCCTTGCAGCGACAGATGCGGCGACCGTGGTCTGCGGCCACACCCATCTGCCGACGATCTTCTATGCCAGGCCCGGACGCGAGCCGGTGGCCTTCATCCCCTTGCGCAACGTGCCCGCGCCGCTCTCGGCGGTGCATCGGCATGTCGTCGTGGTCGGCGCTGTCGGCCAGCCGCGCGACGGCGACCCCGCCGCCTGCTTTGCCCTGCTCGATACGCAGGCGCGCGAAGTCAGCATGGTCCGCGTGCCCTATGACACGCAGGACACCGCGCGGAAGATCAGGGCGGCGGGCCTGCCGGACTGGCTCGGCCTGCGCCTGCAGATCGGCAGATAGGAGGCAGGATGGAACGGCCTGACACCGGCTCGGTCATCGACGGTTTCACGCTTACCGAGCGCTTGAAGGCCGGCGGCATGGCGACGCTCTGGCGCGCCACACATCCTGACCATGCCAGCCCGCTCGTCGTGAAGATCCCGGTGCTCGATCCCGGCGCCGACGTGTCGGCCATCGTCGGCTATGAGACCGAGGTGCTGATCCACAAGCGCCTGTCGGGTCCACATGTGCCGCGCTTCGTCGCCTCGGGCGATCTTTCCCGCGTCCCCTTCATCGCCATGGGCTTCGTAGCAGGAAAGAGCCTGGCGGAACGGATCAAGCAGGCACCACTGCCCTTTTCGGAGACGCAGCGTATCGGCCTCGCGATCGCGACGGCGCTCGCCGACCTGCATCGCCAGAACGTGGTGCATCTCGATCTCAAGCCCGAGAACGTGATCCTGACCGACAAGGGTGCGGTGCTGCTCGATTTCGGCCTCGCCCGCCATGCCGAATTGCCGGACCTGCTCGGCGAGGAGAGCTCCGAGCCGATGGGGACATCAGCCTATATCGCGCCCGAGCAGGTGCTTGGCGAGGGCTCCGACCCGGCCAGCGATCTCTTCGCGCTCGGCTGCCTGCTCTATCAGATGGCCTCTGGCGAAGAGCCGTTCGGCCGGCCGAAGACCGTGCCCGGCATGAAGCGGCGGCTCTATCACGCGCCCAAGCCGCTGCGCGCCGTCAATCCGCAGGCTCCGGCCTGGCTCGAAGCAATCGTCGCGCGCTGCCTCGAGGTCGATCGCGGCCGGCGCTACGCCGATGCGGGCAAGCTCGCCTTCGACCTGCGCCACCCCGAGCAGGTCACGGTTTCGCGCAAGCGCCCGATCGCTGGGGAACGCAGTCTCGGCAAGCGACTGGTCGATCTGTTCCAGAAGCGCGACGAGGCCGAGGTCACCGGCAAGCCGACTGTGGCGCGGCGCAAGGCCGGCCCCTCGCTCGTGCTGACCGCCGTCGACCTCTCGGAAGGCCCGGATGCGCTCGCGGCGGCGATCCTGGCCGAGACCAGCCGGCTGCTGGCGGCCCGGCCAGACTCCGCCCTCGCCTGCCTGACCGTGCTCAGGACCGAGATCATCGGCGAGACCAAAATCGTCGATGCCGAAGGGCGCTCGCTCTATATCGGCCGGCTGGTTGCACTGAAGGACTGGGCGCGGCCGCTGCATCTGCCGGAGGACCGGGTGAGCTACCATGTCATCGAGGCGATCAGCGCCGCCGATGCGATCCTGCGCTATGCCGAGCACAACGACATCGACCATATCGTGCTCGGTGCCCGCTCCTCCTCGGCGTTACGCCGCCATCTCGGCAGCGTCTCGACCAAGGTCGTCGCCGAGGCGCACTGCTCGGTTTCGGTGGTGCGGGTGAAGGGTGGCAGCGAGGAGTGAGCGATGTTGCGTTGACCTCCCCGCCCTCGCCTTCGAATATACGGCCCATGCCGGTTGCTCCCTCCGCCCCGCCCGAATTCGATCCCGCCCGGCTGGACGACTTCCTGCGCTCTGCTCTGCCGGGACGCGCCTCCGGCCGGATGGATATCGAGCGGATCAGCGGCGGCCAGTCGAACCCGACCTTCTTCGTTTCCTACCCCGATGCCGGCACCCGGCTCGTGCTGCGCAAGAAGCCGCCGGGGCCGCTGCTGCCCTCGGCCCATGCGGTCGAGCGCGAATACCGCATCCTCGAGGCGCTCGCCGGCTCGGCCGTGCCGGTGCCGCCCGTGCTTTTGCTGCATGAGGCGGACGATGTCGTCGGCACGCCGTTCTACCTGATGGAGCGGCTGGAGGGTCGCGTCTTCCACGATACCGACTTGCCCGGCGTCACCCCTGACGAGCGGCGTGCCATGTATTTCGCCATGGCCGAGGCGCTGGCGGCGCTGCACGGCTTCGACTGGCGGGCAGCGGGCCTCGCCGACTTCGGCAAGCCCGGCAACTATTATGCCCGCCAGCTGGCGCGCTGGGGCCGGCAATGGCGCGAAACCCGAACGCGCGAGATCCCGGCGATCGACCGATTGATCGACTGGCTCGGCGCCAATCTCGACGAAACGCCGGACACGACCATCGTCCATGGCGATTTCCGGCTGGGCAACCTGATGTTCGCTCCAGACGCGCCGAAGGTCGTCGCGGTGCTCGACTGGGAGCTCTCGACGCTCGGCCATCCGCTCTCCGACGTCGCCTTCTCCTGCTTGCCCTGGCATTCGACGCCGGACATGTATGCCGGCATCGTCGGGCTCGATCGCGAGGCGCTGGGGATACCGACGCAGGACGAATACATCGCCCGCTATTGTGCCGCCGCCGGGCGGGCCGAGGGGCCGGGCCGCTTCCACCTCGCCTTCTCGCTGTTCCGCTTCGCCGTCATCCTCGACGGCATCGCAGCGCGGGCGAAGACCGGAAACGCCGCCGCCGAGAACGCCGTCGCGGTCGGCGCGATGGCGGAGAGCTTTGCGCAGCGTGCGGACGCGTTGGTCGAGGGTGATGGCTAGTTTGTTTCTCTGGTCGTCCCGGGCGACCGCAGGGAGACCCGGGACCCATTCCGGAACCTCTATCGGAAGGGCTCCGGAATGGATCCCGGATCGGCGCCGCTTCGCGGCTTGTCCGGGATGACTCGGTAAGGATTGGGAGAAGAGTGATGGATTTCGCCTATTCGGCCAGGGTCGAGGAGCTGCGCGCCAAGCTGCAGGCGTTCATGGATGCCCATATCCAGCCGGCGGACGCCGCCTGGAAGCACGAGGTCGAGGCCGGGCGCTTTCCCTCCGTGCTGGTCGACGATCTCAAGGCCAAGGCCAAGGCGGAAGGGCTGTGGAACCTCTTCCTGCCGGCGCTGAAGGCCGACGAGCCCGGCACGCGACTCAGCAATCTCGAATATGCCCCGCTCGCCGAGATCATGGGCCGGTTCTACTGGTCCTCGGAGGTGTTCAACTGCAACGCCCCCGACACCGGCAACATGGAAATCCTGCACATGTTTGCGACGCCGGAGCAGCGCGAACGCTGGCTGAACCCGCTGCTTAACGGCGAGATCCGCTCCAGCGTGGGGATCACCGAGCCGGGCGTCGCCTCCTCCGACCCGACCAATCTGCAGACCACCATCATCCGCGACGGCGATGATTACGTCGTCAACGGCCGCAAATGGTGGACGACGGGTGCGCTGCACCCGAAGGTGAAGTTCTGCATCGTCATGGGCCTGTCCGATCCGCGGCCGGACGCCGATCCGCACAAGCGCCACAGCATGATCATCGTGCCGATGGACTCGCCCGGTCTGACGGTGATGCGCAATTTGCCGCTGCTGAACCATTATTCGATTGAGGGCCACACCGAGACCGACTTCAGCGAGGTCCGGGTGCCGGCCGCGAACCTGCTCGGCGAGGAGGGCGCTGGCTTCGCGCTGGCGCAGGCGCGCCTCGGGCCAGGGCGCATCCATCATTGCATGCGCACCATCGGCCAATGCGAGGTCGCGCTTGAATTGATGGTCGAGCGCGCGCTGGAGCGAAAGGCCTTCGGCCGCAATCTTTCCGACTACGCCAATGTCCAGGACTGGATCGCGGAAGGACGCATGGAGATCGACCAGGCCCGCCTGCTCTGCCTGCGTGCCGCCTGGATGATGGACAAGCACGGCAACAAGGCCGCGCGCACCGAGGTCTCGGCGATCAAGGTCGCGGCGACGCGCCTGCAGACCAAGATCGCCGACCGCGCGATGCAGGTCTTTGGCGCCGGCGGGCTCTCCAACGATACCCCGCTCGCCTTCATCTATTCCTGGGGCCGGGCCCTGCGCTTCATCGACGGGCCGGACGAGGTCCATTTGCGCACCATCGCCCGCGCCGAGATCAAGAAGCGCAAGGAGGGCAACCGCAGCACCTTCGCCGAGCAGGGGGTGGTGCGGCCCTGGGTGAAGGGAGCGAGCTAGCCGTCGACGTCGCGACCCAGCATCCGCATCATCCCGCACAGAGCCGGCAGGTCCCCTTCCCTCGGCGTGACCGCCCGGTGTGACAGGGCCGAGGCGATGTGCCGTTGTAGCGCGGACGACGAAGACCCCGCCATGCACGAAGGCGCGATGCGTTGCAGTCGCCGATCGGCGATGGCAATGCTCTAGCAGGCTGTTGAAGAAGTCAGACGCGTTCGCAGACGAAGCCTGACTCGTCGCCGTTGTGGATGTGGAAGTGCCCGACGAGGCGGCCGGCGGTGC
>NZ_JBHSLW010000091.1:0-6326 GCF_042657265.1 Allobosea eneae | reverse complement strand
GCGCGTCGCCACACGCTACGACAAGAGCAAGGAATCTTACCTCGGATTCGTCGCCATTGCCGCAGTCAAACTCTGGCTACCCTTTGTCCACGAAGCCTAGTGATGCCTCTTTCGCACTCTTTAAAGAGTTGCGAGCGAAGATGCCGAAATAATGACACCAATGAAAAAACGCGTATCATTGATCGAGCTACGGCAATTGCACCCCTGCATTGGGCTGTAGCGAGGGGCGGCGCTTGGCAAGAGGCGCCGCCCCGACCCTGGTTGAGCAAGGCTACGACAGAGTTTCGAGCTATAGGTTCCTAATGATAGATTTAAAATATTGAACGACACCGGTCCAATTTAAAAGCGAATTTCTGGCTCGTTTTCGCGGAGTAAATAGTCTTCTATTTGAATAGTGACATGATTAAGCTTAAACTCCTTCCTTAATATCGCTTGTGCCATTGCCAGAGCAGCGGAAGACCTGCCCATATCATCGATGACAAGATGGCAGCTCATCGCATCGAGACCTGAGGTGATGGTCCAGACATGGAGGTCATGCACCGCCGTCACGGCGGGAAGCTCCAAGAGACGCTTCTCAATCAGCGCCACGTTGACCTCGGGCGGTGTGCCTTCGAGGAGGATGTGGATCGCCTGCTTCAGCAGGATCCAGGTGCGCGGCACGATAAAGAGGCCAATTCCGGCACCTATGATCGGATCGACAAGGGTCCATCCCGTCAGCAAAACTACTACTGCTGCAACGATGACCGGGACCGGTGAGAGGATGGTCGAAAACGTACGCTAAGCGTGTCGCGTAGATCATCCGCATCGTTCGAGCCTATGGCTTGAAACGGGACCGCCTCCCCAACTTGTCGATCGCGAACGCTGCATTGTGAGGATCGGACCGCGCTGGCGAAGCGACCAGAGTTCGCCGTGTTCGCCGGTCTTGTCTTTGCAGGTAGCGCGATAGTTCAGCGCACCATCAATGCCGCTTGCCACCGCCTTGGCCGTGCAGCTTTCTCCGGTTCTTTCCAGACGCACAGGGTCATAGCCGATGAACGTCCACGGATCAGCCGGACACGCAAGGCGCGATGGAGACCAGGTTCCCGGCAGCGGAGGGTCGCGATCGGGTTCGGCGGACGCTTTGTAGCCCCTCATTTTGACGCCGTTCAAGCTGGCTTCGCCGATCCTCGATCAAGCGAGCGGCAAGAAAAGTGCTGGCAGCCTCCGCCGCAGTCTTCACCTCGGTCGCCAATCGGGGCCGATCGCGCCACACCAGAATGACTTGACGACCCCTGAACGGCAACTTGGTCGCACATTGATAGAAAAGCCGGTCAGGTCCGGGTGTCGATTCCGGTGAACATAAGACGGTCCTCTCGCCGAGCTTGCGCGCCGTGCCGCGCCCGCGCGGCACGGCTACCGACATGCTGGAAGGATCGATCAGGATGCTCTCATCCAGCAGCAGATCATAGTTCTCGTTCGGCCTGACCCTGAGGAAACGTGGAAAATCGGAGACGTAGGTTTCCACTTCGCCCGGCCTCAAATTGAACACCAATCCCATTACGCTTGGATGTTCGGCATGATCGGTGGAACCGGCCTGTGCCGTTTCGTCGCCCGTTTTTTGACGAACCATTGCAGCCAGCAGATGCGATGAGGCAGCAGAGCAAAGCGATCCGATGCATAATGCTATGATTATTCATCCCGTTCGCCCCTTGCGTTGCAGCAGCTTCTCGCCATCGGGTCTGATCTCGCCCTTGGGGGTGACGTGTCGGTAGAGGGTCTGCCGGGTAACGCCGAGTTCGGCGCACAGCTCGGCGACCTTGGTTTCGGGCTTGCCCATCGCAGCCTGGGCAAGGCGCAGCTTGGCGGGCGTCATCTTGAACGGCCGTCCGCCGTGCCGTCCCCGCGCACGGGCGGAGGCAAGGCCGGCGCGGGTACGCTCGACGATCAGTTCTCGCTCGAACTCGGCGAGGCCGGCGAAGATCGCGAAGATCAATCGACCGTTGGCGGTAGTGGTGTCGATCGACGCGCCTTCGCCCGCCAGCACCTTGAGGCCGATCTGCCGCTTCGTCAGCTCGCCGACCAGATTGACAAGGTGGCGCAGGTCACGCCCCAACCGATCGAGCTTCCACACAACCAGCGTGTCGCCGCGACGTAGCGCCTTGAGGCAGGCGTCGAGGCCGGGGCGCGTATCGCGCCGTCCCGATGCGGCGTCCTCATAGATGTGATCGGGATCGACGCCTACCGCGACCAGCGCGTCGCGCTGGAGGTCGTGGACCTGGCTGCCGTCCGCCTTCGACACCCGTGCATAGCCGATCTGCGTCGTCACATATACGTCCGTTCGTGTGACAGAGCGGGAGCGCTCCTCCAACAATCCTCATCCTGTCACATAACCCGTCTTCTGGTCTATGCTCCATGAACAGGTCCGCTTTCCTGTTTCGTGACGAACAGGACACCGATGCCGACCAAGACCATTCTGTCGCCCGCGCAGCGCACTGCCATCTTCGATCCGCCCGCTGATCGCGCGACGATTGAACGGCTCTACACGCTCGGTCCCGATGATCTGGCGCAGGTGGCGCGACGTCGGCGCGGGGCCAACCGGATCGGCTACGCGGTGCAGCTTTGCTACCTGCGTCATCCCGGCCGCGGGCTGCTGATGGGTGAGGCGGTGCCCGACGCCATACTCAAGCTGCTCGCCGAGCAGATCGGGTGCGCGGCCGACGACTTCACCGGCTATGCCATGCGCTCCACGACGCTGCGCGAACACCGTGCCGAAATCGAAGCCCTGCTCGGTCTGCGTGCCTTTGCGCGAGTGGACGTGCGAGCGATGCTGGCGCTGGGATCGGAGATCGCCGCCTCGACCGACCGGGGCGAGACGATTGTCGCCGGCATGGTCGATCGCCTGCGCGCAGACCGGATCGTGCTGCCGGCACCATCGACGCTGGAACGGCTCGCGCTTATCGTGCGGACACGGGCGCGCAAGGCCGCTCATGCTAACCTGATCCGCGACTGTTCGGCCGAGCAGGAAGCCGCGCTCGAACATCTGATCGCAACCGACGACCACGGCCGCACCCGGCTCGGGTGGATACGCGAATGGCCCGAAGCCCCTTCGGCCGCCAACCTGAAAGGGATTATCGAACGGCTTGACGCTGTGCGCGGCATCGGGATCGCAGCGGATAGGGCGCGACGTATACATGCCGCCCGCTATGCCGTCATCGCACGGACCGCCGGTATCGTCACCGCCCAGCACCTGCGACGTCTCGAACGCCTGCGCCGGCTCGCCATGCTCATCGCCTCGATGATCGAGATGGAGGCGGGATTGACTGATGCCGCACTGGTCATGGTCGAGAAGATGGTGGGCGCGCTGTTCCGCCGCGCCGACCGCAACCGCTCCGATCGGTTGCTCGGCCAGGCACGGATGCTGAAGGACACCGCACGCTTCCATGCCCGACTCGGTCGCCTTCTGGTCGATGCTCGCGCGAGTGGGCGCGATGCCTTCCGCACGATCGACGCCAAGGTTGGCTGGGAGCAACTCGAACGCAGCATCCGCTTCGCCGAGGACCTGACGCGCTCGGCCGACGACGGGCTGGAGGAAGTGGTCGAACGCTAT
Organism: Allobosea eneae; assembly: GCF_042657265.1. Classification (NCBI taxonomy): domain Bacteria; kingdom Pseudomonadati; phylum Pseudomonadota; class Alphaproteobacteria; order Hyphomicrobiales; family Alloboseaceae; genus Allobosea; species Allobosea eneae. The sequence continues at coordinate 2,740 of NZ_JBHSLW010000091.1, read as the reverse complement.
ACCGCCGTCCGGCGGTTCGCCCCGACGTTTCTTGCCGCTTTCACTTTCCGCACCGCGCGGTCGGGCGATCCGCTGCTCGGCGCGATCGAGGTGTTGCGCACGATGTACCGCGACGGTCGATCGGCCCTGCCGAAGCGGGTGCCAACCAGCTTCATCAAGCCGCGCTGGCGCAAGGTCGTGCAGCCTGCGGAAGGGACGATCGACCGGCGCGCTTACGAGATCGCGGTGACGCGATCATCGGTGCGCCGTCGATCAGCCGGTGAAGCAGGTTGATGATGTGGGTCTTGGTCGGCACGCCAGCCTTCAGGGCCAGTTCGACCGCCGCCAGCACGACCTCCTCGTCATGCTGCAGGACCAGGGCCAGGATTTCGACCACCTCCCGGTCGCCACCTGGCGTTTTGAGCAGATGCTGTTGCAGCGACTGGAAGGCCGGCGGCATTTCGGCAAAGGGGGCACCGTTACGCAGGGCCCCGGGTTTGCGCTGGAGGACGGCCAGATAATGCCGCCAGTCGTAGACCGTCCGGCTGAGACGATCATGCGAGCGGGCGAAGACCCTGCGATGTTCGCAGATCACCTGCCCCTCGGCGACGATGACGATCCGGTCGGGATAAACACGCAGACTGACCGGGCGGTTCGCAAAGGATGCCGGCACGCTGTAACGATTGCGCTCCAGATGAACCAGGCAGGTCGGGGAGACGCGCTTGGCGTACTCGACGAAGCCATCGAAGGAACGCGGCATTGCCATCAGGTGCCGGATCTCCTCGGCCCACACATCGGCGATTGTACCGGGTTGCGTGCCGTGCGCGGTCTGCGACCACAACTCCCGGCACCGGGTCTCCAGCCAGGCGTTCAGTGCCTCCAGCGACGGGAAGTTCGGCAGGGGCTGCCAGAGCCGATGCCGGGCATCCTGTACGTTCTTCTCGATCTGCCCCTTCTCCCAGCCGGAAGCCGGGTTGCAGAACTCGGCCTCGAACAGGAAGTGGCTCACCATGGCCGAGAAGCGGATATTGACCTGGCGCTCCTTGCCTCGGCCGACCTTGTCGACGGCCGTCTTCATGTTGTCGTAGATGCCCCGCCGCGGCACGCCGCCCAGCACCCGGAAGGCGTGGTTATGGGCATCGAACAGCATCTCATGGGTCTGAAGCGGATAGGCCCGCAGCGTGAAGGCACGGCTGTAGGACAGCTTCACATGGGCGACCTGCAGCTTGGTGCGCTCGCCGGCGATGATGGCCCAGTCCTCTGACCAGTCGAACTGGAACGCTTCGCCCGGCACAAAGGCCAGGGGAACGAAGGTGCCACGGCCACTGATCTGCTGCTCGCGCAGGCGGGCGGCCTTCCAGTCCCGGGCGAAGGCCGCAACCCGATTGTAGGAACCCTCATAACCGAGCAAAGTCAGATCGGAATGCAACTGACGGACCGTGCGCTTGTGCTTGCGCGACTTGCCGCCTTCGACCCGCAGCATCGCCGAGAGCTTGGCGCAGGATGCTATGCAGCTTCCAGCAAGCCAGCGCCTGGTGCTCATGGAATTGGCCGTCACGCACGCTCCAAAAGGGGAGGGCGCGCCGGTCGTTTTCCCGTCAAATCAGCGCCTGTCCAAAAAATGCGGTACCTCTGACCGTAACGTCCGCCGCATCGCAGCCGAGCTTGTAAAACTGGGGCTCATTCACCGACGGACCTCGGCGAACGGCAAGCGCTTCCGGACTAACGTCGACGGCGTGCAAGTCACCTATGGCTTTGACCTCAGCCCGCTCTTGGCGCGCAAAGCCGAATTCGCCCACCTCATTGCCGAGCGCGAAGCTGCTGCCAAGGCTCGCCGACACGCGCTCGATCTCATCACGATCTCGCGCCGCCAGGTGAAAGAAGCCATCGAATGGCTGACGCACCACAGCGTCGTCTCGAGCAATGAGATCAACTCCCGCTTTCGGGCGCTGATCGACAACACCCCGTCTCGGACCGGCAAGGGAGCCGTCACGCCCGACCTCGTCGACGCTTGGGCTCAGCTCACGCGCGACGCGCTGTCTCTCTTCGCCTCGCAGGATCAGCAGGCCCTTTCCGTCGACGAAAAGTCCACCACCATCGAGGCTTTCACTGTTGAAGAGTCCGCCTGTGACGGCCAATCCGTCCGCCACATAGAGCTCGAAACTACAGATCTCTCTAACGAGGTTTCTAAGAAGGAGGTTCCGCGCGCGAGCCGCTCACTCCGACGGGATGAAAATGAAATTGATTTGAAATTGGTGCTTGCTGCCTGCCCAGTGGTCTCGAACTATCAGTATCCGATCCGCTCTGCACAGGACCTGGTCGCCGCCGCGACGTATCTGCTCTCCTGGCTTGGTGCGAGCAAGGAGGTCTGGCTTGAAGGACTCTCGACCATCGGAGCGCCATTGACCGCTGTCGCGACAATCTACGCGCTGCAACGGCTTGACGACGACGTCAGTCAAGGAGCGAACAGCATCTCAAACCCCGGTGGATTACTCCGTTCCATCATCCGCGGCGTCGCAGCGGGAAAAGTCTCGCTTCCGATCGACCTGAAGAGGTTGTGCGCAAAGCGGATTCAGTAAGGCGCCGCTAAATGCGGACGCTGGATGTGCCGCCACAGATGGGTTGGACCTTACCAAAATCACTTGGGGTCGCATTAACGATGTAAGCGGTGTTCTCAGGCCACGGCCTTGAGCGGCTGAGGCGCATAGGCCCATGGCAGCAGATCGTCGATCTGGCTCTGCGGATGGCCGTCGACGATGCG
>NZ_JBHSLW010000090.1:0-5273 GCF_042657265.1 Allobosea eneae | reverse complement strand
AGCGTAAGCTCTGAAATCGTCATGTGTCGAAGCCCTCAGGGGCTTCAAACATCGGCGCTCAGACCGCGCCCGCAAAGGTGCCAACGGGACAGCGCTTACGGATAGCGACGCAAGCGGATAGAACTATCGGCCTAGCTAATCTATAATGTTCGACTTCCGGCTCTCAGCACCGCAGGAAGCCGAAAGCCAGGGAGCCAATGCCGATGACTGCCGCATCGAGCTCGGTGTTGGGTAAAGCCCGCGAGGCGAACAAAAATGGCAGGTTCAGGCTAGAATCGCTTGCTGACCCCGGCCGACAAAAAACGCCGTGGCGGAGTAGAGCCGGCGATGCCTGCTCCTAGGCTGAGATCCAGCTGCAAATTTTCGCCGATTAGGTAAGCCATTCCGACATCGACGATGAGGGATGACTTGCCACCTTTCTCTTCCGGAGACTGAAGTCCCATGTCGACGAAAAGATTCAGTTTTTTGCTCGGATTATAACTCAAAGTTGCAGCAAATAGCCCGGCCATGTAAGTCCGATTGTCGGACCCTTCGAGAAACGCAACGCCGATGTTGGGGTTCAAGGACCATTGCGGCGCAAAATCCCAATCGGCGGCTAATCGGAAATCGCCTGCGGTGTGCCTGCTGCGGAAATTTCCAGAGCCTGAGGGCGGAAACACACGAAGAATTGCTCCCACAGATGGGCGTTTAATGCCTGCCCCGTCGATGAAGTTGTACTTGAACCCGATAGATGTAGGTGAGCCTCCGTCGGACCTGCTAACGCCGTCCGCGACATTATTGGATTTCATCAATGTGTAGGTGTTACTTTCGAGACGGGCTTCCAGGCCCTCATAAATGCCCAGACGCAGCAACGTTGGCGCGAAGGTTGTCCGCTCACGGCTTGAACGATCTCTGCGATACTCCAGTTGAATGCCCGTTTCGACTTGGAAGCGTCCTGTTCCGACAACGTTGCTCCCATCGGCGATCCCTGGGCGATCCGGATTGATCAGATCCTCCTGTTTGGCGCCCTCAGACTCGGCGTGCGCCGTAGCGGAGATCTGGAACAACAGTCCCAACGCAAGAGCGCCCGGTAGGCGCCTGAGCCATTTTGGTGTGCTCGTCCGAGGGACTAACGACGTCAAGCCCCGTTCCTTGCTGAAAGTTAAGCTCATATAAAATTAACCCCCGCCGACCTTCAAGAATCTATCCACTAGCACGGCCTTCCTCATTTGTTATGGGGCGCTTCACCCGAGCCGTCGTCGCTGAAGTTCTGCATGACCTGCTGGCGGTCAAGTGGCGCCGATGTTCGACGCGGTTCGCGACGCCCCTGCGAGCGCTACTCCGTCCTAGCTGCCCCTCGACGACGGTCTCGGCCGTCGGAGAGACGCTATTCCCACACTGGCGCGCTTGAGCCTGCATCGCGGCGTGGAGCGCCACGACATCTTACGGCTTCCGCAGAGCGAAGAGAAGCTTCGAAGCGAGGCAGGTTCGCCGCGACGACGATCGGCTACGTCCATATCGATGTGTTTTGGCCCTTTAATTCCGGAGACCTGTCAAGCTCAGATTTCGCGTCGTCCTCAGATTTCGCGTCGTCATCGCCGGGATCATGGTCGGAACCTACTCAGTCGGCCGGGCGTTTACCAACATTACCAGCCAAAGGGAGATGACCATGGCCCAAGAAAAACCAGGCACTCACCACGACCATCCCGGGCACAAACCCGGTGATCTCGATCAGCACGGTCATCGCGACAAGTCGGTCACGGAAAAGCCGGGCGAGCACCACGACCACCCCGGGCACAAGCCCGGCGATCTCGATGAGCACGGGCATCGCGACAAGACCGGCGCAGCCAAAAAGTGAATTGTGCTGAGTAGAATAAAACAAGGGGCCCCCAAAGGCCCCTTGTTAATTTCTTCCAAGCAAACTTTATTGGATCGTATATTTGGCGATAATTTGACTGTCATTGAATTCTGTTTCGTTGAAGAAATTAGTTAATTAGTTAATACGACTGTTCACAGCGCGAGGATCGATGCGATCGTAAAGGGCTGAGATTGTTCGCTCGAGGTCAAACGCGGGGCAGCGTCCGATCGCATCGGTATGCTGCCGGAATTTTCGGCGCATGTAACTCGGCTTGATCCCGTAGTGTCGTGCTGTCACTGCTGCGAGAAACCTCTGCCACGATGCGTTCTTGAACCGCCCCGGGTTTGTCGAAGGCTCCAACTCCTGAGAAGGTGGAGCCATGACGAGCAAGACGACGAACAAGTTCTCGCCTGAGGTGCGGGCCCGCGCGGTTCGGATGCTGCTGGAGCACGAGAGCGAGCATCCGCACCGCTGGGCGGCGATCATGTCGATTTCGGGCAAGATCGGCTGCACGGCGCAGACGCTGAACGAGTGGGTGAAGAAGGCTTAAGGTCGACAGCGGCCGGAAGTCCGGTTTGACGACGGACATGGCGGCCAAGCTCAAGTCGCTGGAGCGCGAGAACCGGGAGCTTCGACAGGCGAACGAGATCCTGCGCAAGGCATCGGCGTATTTTGCCCAGGCGGAGCTCGACCGCCCGTTTAAGCGATGATCGCTTTCATCGACGATCACCGTCAGGTCCATGGGGTCGAGCCGATCTGCAGAGTGCTGCCGATCGCCCCCTCGTGTCGCTGCGCGTTGAATTCTCCCTGAAAGTGGGCGCCGAAAATTCCCTGGCTGGCGTCCTTGCCTGAAGCTGCGGGGCGCGCCCCGCAGCTTCAGGCTTTCCACCTGTCGTCGATGATGCCCGCCGTGGGAACGGCAGGGGGCGGCGGCGGTGGTCCAGCTTGGAGAACTGATGATGATCCTGGATCTTCACCGCCAGGGACTGTCCGTGACGGCGATTGCGCGTCGCACGGGGCGTGATCCCAAGACGATCCGCAAGTACATCGAGCGGGGCCTGGAACTACCGGCCTACGGGCCGCGCCAGGTTGGCCGGCCCAACAAGATCACGCCCTATCTCGACTATGTGCGTGAGCGGATCGCGGCCTTCCCCGAACTGACGGCGACGCGCCTGACGCGCGAGTTGCGCGAGCGCGGCTACACCGGCGCCTATACAGCCGTGAAGCGGTTCGTGGCGGCGATCCGGCCGAGCGACGGACCCAAGCCCTTCGAGATTCGCTTCGAAACGCCTCCCGGCCATCAGGCCCAGGTCGACTTCGCGCGCTTCGTCACGGTGTTCGAGGACGAGGTCGGCATCGAGCCTTCCCACGGCAGCGTCGGCGACTCCTATGACAACGCGCTCGCCGAGACGATCAACGGTCTCTACAAGGCGGAACGCATCCACCGACGCGGACCCTGGCGAAGCTTCGAGGCCGTCGAGTTCGCCACTCTGACCTGGGTCGACTGGTTCAACAATCGCCGGCTGCTGGAGCCCATCGGCAACATCCCGCCCGCCGAGGCCGAGGAACGCTACTGCGCCATGCTGGACGAGCCAGCCATGGCGGCGTGACTCAAACGAAATGGCCTCCGGAAAACCCGGAGCGGTTCATTCTCGCCTCTTCGCAATGGCGTTACAGCACATCAGGCCCAAAGACTTATGGTTCGGGTTCGCCTGTCATCCCAAAAAAATGTCTAGCAGGGCTTGAACCTCTAGCCACTTCAGCTCCCACATTGGTCAGAGTGGAAATCCCGGGGGCTTTTGATATGCCAGAGTTAGAACTGCAGCGGAGTGATTTTGAGTTACCTGTCGCGGTAAAACTGAGATCAAACGGGGAAGATGGTGCTTTTCCGTTGGATTGCCTCGTGATCGGTGGCGGCCCAGCCGGCCTTACGGCCGCGATCTACCTCGCAAGATTTCACCTATCGGTCACGGTCTTCGATGGCGGACAGAGCCGGGCAAGCTGGATTCCGGTCAGTCATAATCATTCCGGTTTTCCAGACGGAATAGCGGGCGCCGAGCTTGTAGCGCGCATGAAGACGCAGGCAAACCGCTATGGTGCTCATCATATCTTCGGCGAAGTGACGTCATTGACGAAAGAGGGCAATCTTTTTGTTGCCGTCGCTGGGGACCTGACCTTCCATGCACGTACGGTCCTGCTGGCGACCGGCGTCGTGAACCGTCGCCCCGCCATGTCAGACGACATGCACTTCCAAGCCCTGGCTCGCGGCTTGTTGCGCTATTGTCCGATCTGCGACGGGTTCGAAGTGACAGATCGCCGTGTCGCCGTTATCGGCACCGCGGCAAGCGGGCTGGGCGAGGCTGAGTTCCTCCGAAGTTTTACGGCGGATATAAGCTTTATATCCCCTTACGGTTTGCATGATCTCGATGCATCGCAGCGACGGCGCGTCCATAAGGCTGGCATCAAGCTGCTCGACGGTCCTTGTCTCGCGTTTGATATTCGCGATGCGACGATCGCGGTCGCCCTACCTAGCGGTAACTATGCCTTTGACGCCATCTACCCGGCCTTGGGCAGCGATGTCCGATCCACTCTCGCGGTCGGTTTGGGATCCACTCTCTCCAGTCAGGGAGGTATCATCGTCGATGCCAGGCAAAGGACCGATGTGCCGGGCCTTTATGCGGCAGGCGACGTGGTCGAGGGTCTCGACCAGATCAGCTACGCAATGGGACATGCTGCTGTCGCCGCCACCGCCATCCGCAACGATCTTTGTGCCGTGCAAGCTCTGCATCGCTGACATCGGTCTCGCTGGTTACTCATATTGCAGGTTTGAGGAGGAAGAACGGAGATGCCTGGAATGATCGGCACACCGACCGTAAAGGCGTTTTTCGACGCTCGTACGTCGTCGCTTCAGTATGTCGCCTCGTGCCCAGCAACAAAAACCTGCGTTATCATCGATCCTGTGCTCGATTTCGACGCAAGATCAGGCGCGACTGCAACGAACAACGCTGATGCGATCCTCGCTCACGTCAGGGAGGCCGGCCTGACGGTGGCCTGGATCCTTGACACGCATCCCCACGCCGATCATTTCTCGGCTGCCAGCTATTTAAAACGATGCACAGGCGCGCCGACCGCGATTGGCTCCCATATCGGTGAGGTCCAGGCGCTCTGGAAGGAAATTTACGGGTGGCCGCAGTTGGCCACGGACGGCTCGCAATGGGACAGGCTTTTCACCGATGGTGAGACATTCTGCATCGGCGATATCCATGCCCGCGTTATGTTCTCGCCTGGCCACACTCTCGCATCCATCACCTTTGTCATAGGTGATGCGGCCTTTATCCGTAGCCCTCCGGCGTGAGCCGCCTTTTTCCGCAGATGTCGATGGCCGATGATGTGCCGATGATTGGCGCGTGAGGGTGGTCAGTGTCCATTAAGGCGA
>NZ_JBHSLW010000089.1:0-504 GCF_042657265.1 Allobosea eneae | reverse complement strand
CTAAGCTTCTCGGGATCAGCAAGCGCGGCAACGGCTACCTTCGCAGGATGCTGATCCACGGCGCGCGAGCGGCATTGCCGTCCCTGGCGAAGGGGCGGACGTTGCTCGGCGAATGGCTGCGGGGATTGCTCGCGCGAACGCATATCAACACCGCCGTGGTCGCGCTCGCGGCGAAGATGGCCAGGATCATCTGGGCCGTGTTGAGAAGCGGGCGCCCCTTCCAGGTGGAGGCGATGCCATCGGCTGGATGATCAGAGTTCGGCCTTAGGGGAGCGTCCTTCAGGCCAGCGTTGTCTGTGAGTGGATTGGAAAGATGGCCTGACAGTCGAACGGCGTGCCGTGATCCTGATCAAAAAAATGGCGTTAGACGCCGACGGCTTTATGAGGATCGGTACGCGCGAAAGCTCCATCTTGGCCGAGGCACGACCTCGAGACCGGATACGTTGGCGCAGACTGAAGAGCCGGAAAGAAATCCCTTGCAGGCGGGGCGAGCCATACGTTTTT
>NZ_JBHSLW010000088.1:0-3472 GCF_042657265.1 Allobosea eneae | reverse complement strand
TCCGGGCAGCCATCATAACCATGCTCGAACGGCCGCCTCCGACGCGTGTCCGTATTGTCGCTGCTGGCTCATTCCTAAAAATCTGCCAAAGTAGTGCTAGGGGGCGGCTTCAACGCCCTGCGGAGTGGGGCATCCACCCCATCAGTTCACTGTGGCCCGACAGCCACGGTCGGCGTGCTGTGGGTCCCTGTCATCATAGTGTCGTCTAATCTTGCGACCTATTTCATGAAGTCCTGTTTCTTCGAGACATTATAATTGGGTTGGAGCTTAGGATGCCGAAAGTAACATTTTCGTCCGTAGGGGCGCGTGTCCGATCAATTCGAGGTGCCATGGCGCTCGGGCTCGTCATTCTCGCCAACCCGGCGGCCGCGCAGAAGGACGGCGAAATTCAAGCGATGAAGCAGGAGATCCGAACGCTTCAGCAACAGCTAAACGCCATGCAGCGCCGGGTTGCCGCTAGGCCGGAGCCGGCGCGAAAGGGCGGGAGCGTCGCAAAAGGCGCAGAGGGAGCAGTCGTCGCGGCTCCACCTAGTCTTGGCGGCGTCACGTTCCCGAACGGACGGCCGACCCTCACCAGTGCCGACGGCAATTTCTCCCTCGGCATCTACGGCCGCGTTCAGAGCGATGTGGGCACTTATTTTGACGAGGTTGGCAGAGACTTCAACGACGGCTGGAACTTTCGGCGCGCCCGGCTCGGGGCTGTCGGCAGCATCTGGAAGGACTTCACATACTCTCTCATTTACGATTTCGGCGGCTCGCCCGACGGTGCCGGCAGCCTGTACGAAGCGAGCCTCGGCTACACCGGTGTGAAGCGCTTTAACTTTCGGATTGGAGCCTACAAGCCCTTCTTCTCCCTAGAAGATTCGATCAGTTCTGCCGATCTCCTATTTCACGAGCGGGCGTCTATTGTCGAAATCGCTCGAAGTGTAGCCGCAGGTACTGCAAGGATGTCGGCGGGCGGCAGTGTCGCTGACGAGGGCTACTTCGTGTCCGCCTACTTGACGGGCCCGACGGTAGGCGTTGAGGCGAACGACGAGCAAGTCGGCGGCGTCGCGCGCGTCGCCTTTCAGCCGTTCAGGGGGCCGAACTACCTCGTCCACGTGGGTGCCTCCGGAGCGGCGGCCTTCGCGCCGACCCAGAACGCCGGCGGCGTTATCGGAATCAGCCGGCGACAGATACAGCTGCGCGACCGGCCGGAAATCCGCATAGACTCGACCCGCCTCATCGACACGGGGCTGCTATCGTACCGCGATGCCTATACCGTCGGCTTCGAGCTTGCCGGCCACGTTAATAATTTTTCGCTGCAGGGAGAGTACTACGCCATTAATATCAACCAGGATCGGGCTCCAGGACTTTCGTCGCCGAACCTAACCTTCGACGGGTACTATGTGCAAGGGAGCTGGATCATCACCGGTGAGAGCCGGCGTTACAACACCAATAGCGCCGCATATGCGGCACCGCGGGTCGCCAATCCCGTCCACGCCGGCGGTTGGGGGGCATGGGAGTTGGTCGGACGCTACAGCTACGCCAATCTCAACGATAAGGACGTTCCGGGCCGGTCCGTCACAACGACGGGCAGTGTTCGCGGTGGTGAGCAAACAACGTACACAGTTGGTCTGAATTGGTATCCAAACCAAAACGTGCGCTTCATGCTTAACTATGTCAACGGTAACGTTGACCGCGTGAACGCGGCCGGCACAGCCCAGATCGGGCAAAGCTTCCAGGCCTTGGCGCTGCGATCACAGTTCTCCTTTTAGGGCTCGGACCCATAAAATGGTTGGCTTCGCCGGTTTGGTGTGATTCACGGCTTCCGGGAGGAAGTTCGGATGAATCGGGATCAATTCTGGTTCACGGATGCGCAGTTTGCGCGGATCGAGCCGCATTTGCCGACGGACACGCGCGGCAAGCCGCGTGTCGATGATCGCCGCGGGATCAGCGGCATCGTCCATGTCCTGAAGTCCGGCGGGCGCTGGATCGACGCGCCGCCCGACTACGGGCTACGCAAGACGCTCTACAACCGCTACGTTCGCTGGGCCGCCAAAGGCGTCTGGGTCGATCTCTTCCACGCTCTGGCGAACGCCGGCGGTCCCCCGGCCCAGGTGCTCATCGACTCGTCGGCCGTGAAGGCGCACCGCTCGGCCTCGGGCGGAAAAGGGGGGAGCGCAATCAGGCCATCGGCCGCTCGCGCGGTGGGCGCACGACCAAGATCCACGCGCTGACCGACCGCGACTGCCGGCCGATCGCCTTCCTGCTCAACGCGGCGTGTTGGCGTAGCCGGTAGCTGGATCCCTCGATCTGGAAGACGACGGCGTGGTGTAGAAGGCGATCGAGCAGCGCGGTCGGGACGACAGAAGAAGCGCAAGCGTTCCCGAAGGCGGCCTTCTCGTTCGGCCTGGGCGAGCCCGGCGATGAGTTCGGCGAGCGTGCAGAAGTAGACACTCCGTCCTGCTTTGACGGCCTCGACGCCGAGAGCGATGGCCAGGTGGCTTTTGCCGGTTCCTGGCGGTCCGAGGAAGTGGACGACTTCTCCACGGGTGACGAAGCCGAGTTGGGCGAGCGCCAGGATTCGATCGCGGTCGAGCGAGGGCTGGAAGGAGAAGTCGAAGCCGGCGAGGGTTTTGATGGTAGCGAGGCGTCCCATGCACAGCGCGGTCTTGATCCTGCTGTTCTCGCGAAGGGTGTCCTGGATCGTGCTGCGCGGGGCCTGTCAGTAATTTTGTGCGCGAGGCCATAAGATGGAACAGGAAGGACCATCGATATGGCAATCGACAAGGACGTGCTGGACCAGTTGCTGGCTGGTCGTGATCCGGGTGAGCTGTTCGCAAAGGACGGCAGTGTCTCAGTTTGAAATTCAGGGCGATTGACGCCTGCCACACGACGGCCGAATCCCATGCTATGCTAACCGGCAAGCATGGGGAGAGAAGTCGTGGTTGAAAAAATTGATAGGGCCGTATGGGACCGCGCGAAACAAATCTTTGAGGGCGGAGGTCGCAAGGATCGCGTGTGGGGCACGGCTACCAACGACGGTCGGAACGCTTTCACGTTTACAGAGCGGACCAGCCCAGATTCTCCGACCATGGTCCCCCTGAATGCGGAGGAGCGGAAGCCATATATCGAAATGGCAAAGGCGGAGTTGAAGGATAAAGGTGATGCCTAAAGGCCCCAAAGGCGAGAAGCGCCCCGCCGACGTGATCGGCAACGCCGTCCACATCATGCAGATCGCGACGGGCGAGGTCGAGGACACCACACCCGACGACGGCAAGGATAAGGCTGCGCAGGCGCTCGGCGCTAAGGGCGGGCGCAAGCGCGCCGATAGCATGAGCCCCGAACGCCGCGCCGAGATCGCAAAGGTGGTGGCGGCGAAGCGGTAGGCTAGCACTACTTTGGCAGATTTTTAGGAATGAGCCAGCAGCGACAATACGGACACGCGTCGGAGGCGGCCGTTCGAGCATGGTTATGATGGCTGCCCGGA
>NZ_JBHSLW010000087.1:0-858 GCF_042657265.1 Allobosea eneae | reverse complement strand
CTTTATGGAATGGCTCGCCCCTTACCCTCGGCGCAAGATTGCGTCGGCCGCAAATGGCACGGAGGTGAGCCGATGAATGAGATCAGGGTTCTGGGAATCGATCTTGGCAAAGACGTTTGCAGCGTGGTCGGTTTCGACAGCGCGGGGCAGGTGCTGCTGCGTCGGCGGATGCGACGCGACAGTATCCTGAAGCTGGCGTCAGGAATGCCGAGCTGCGTCATGGCGATGGAAGCATGCTGCGGCGCCCATCATCTTGGCCGCCTGCTTCGCGAGCAGGGTCACGATGTGCGGCTGATGTCGCCAGAGTATGTTCGCCCGTACGTGAAGGCTCAGAAGAATGACGACCGTGACGCCGAGGCGATCGCGGAAGCGGCAACCCGCCCGACGATGCGCTTCGTCGATCTCAAGAGCGACGAGCAACTCGACATGCAGAGCCTGCATCGGGCGCGGGATCGGCTGGTTGGCGAGCGCACGACGCTGATCAATCAGTTGCGAGCGATCCTTCTGGAGCGCGGGATCGTGATGGCGAAGGGACGGCGCAAGCTCGAACTTCGACTGGATCAACTCCTTGCTGGCGAGGTGGCGATCAGCCGTCGGATCAGACAGCTCGTCGAGGACATGCGGGCCCAGTGGCGCGCCCTTGACGAGCGGATCGGCGCCTTCGATGCCGAGTTCGTTGCGATCGCGCGCGAGGATGCCGCAACGAAGCTCCTGGCGACGATCCCGGGGGTCGGCCCGTTGAATGCGACCGCCTTCGTCGCCTCGGTGGGAAGGGCGGAGACGTTTGGCCGGGGCCGGGATCTTGCCGCCTGGCTCGGCCTGGTACCTCGCCAGATGACGACCGGCGGCAGACCTAAG
>NZ_JBHSLW010000086.1:0-3219 GCF_042657265.1 Allobosea eneae | reverse complement strand
CATGGCCGGCCCTCCAGAAGCCGGCCACCCATGAATCACGCAAACCGCTCCGCGGGAATCCCGAAAATGCAGCCCGTGTTAGAAATCTGCCAAAGTAGTGCTAATTGGCCCGGCCAAAAGCCCATTGGTTCACGAGGGTGCTCATTGGACCTTCAATGCCCATTGCGATGTAAGCCATTAACCTAAATTTTACCCTGAAAAAGCATCGTCTCTAGTAGGTCTTGACGCCGCTGGGTAAGCATGAATGTGCCGCTTTATTGCCTATCAAGGCGAGCCCGTCTTTGTCGGCGACATCATTTGCGCGCCGGCCAATTCGCTAGTCCAGCAATCACGTTGCGCGCAAGAGGGCAAAACGACGAAGAATGAGGACGGATTTGGGCTCGGGTGGTACGATGATCAACCGATACCTCGCCGGTACGGCGGCGTCGAGCCTGCCTGGGCAAACGACGGCTTGTCGAAAACATGCCGGGGCGTGCGATCTGCGATGTTTTTCGCGCATGTCCGGGCATCAACAGGCACTGCCACATCGCTGTCGAACTGCCACCCTTTCTCGCACCGTGAATGGTTATTCATGCATAACGGGCAGGTTGGTAACTATCAGCAAATTCGCGGGGCTATTGAAGCGATGATCCCGGCAAGGCTTCTTCGATCACGTTTGGGTACGACGGACTCGGAAGCGATCTTCCTCGCAGCCATCGGAAACGGGCTTTTAGACGACCCCCCATCAGCCATGACAAGCACGCTACAGGCAATCTGCGCCTTGATGGCTTTAGCCGGGATCACCGAAACTCTTCGATTCAGCGCGGCTCTCACAGACGGCACCACCCTATTTGCATTCCGATGGGCCAACAGGGGGCGTCCCCCCCGAGTATACTATCGAGGCGCGCCAAACGGGCTGGTCGTTGCGTCCGAGCCGACTGACGGAGAGCGGCAGAGATGGCACGAAATCCCAAGCGGATGCTCTCTGATCTCTCGCCGCGGACGCCCGCCAGTCGTTCGAAGTTTCGGGTATGAACCGCTGCGAGGCGCCGCCTGAGGGCTGCTTCACAAGCGCTGGTCACAGCGACAATGCTCACTCGCCAGGAGACCGTCGTCTTCCAGACTATCAGCCGCGCGCTCGATTCCGAGAAATCCGGGATTTCTGATGGCGAGCAGCACGTCGCCCGGTCGCTCATGACCCCGCCCAAGTTCGCAACATGAACCCGTCCGCCCGATTCTCTAAATCGCCAACCAGCGGCCCATCATCGCCGAGAACTGCGCTACCTAGCCGGTCGCGAGTTCGAAGTCCTGTTCGATCCGGCGTAAACGTAGTCTGCATAGCCGCTGGCGGCCTATGCGGCGGTCGCGAGCCGGCCGCCTGCTCAGTCGGCGGGCAAGCGATCGGGCGCATCAAAAGCCTGATCGCGGATGTCGTCTTCCAGCTCATCGCCCTCAGTCAGACGGTCGTCGAGCGGATCGACCGGCATCATCTCGTCCTGCGCGAGATCGAGCAACCCGGCCTCCTGCATCGCCTCGATCTCGGGCAGGTCGCGCAGGCTGGCGAACCCGAACACCGACAGAAATGTCGGCGTGGTGACATAGGAGAAGGGCGCGCCGGGTTCTGCCATGCGCGGCCCCGCGCCGATCAGATCGAGGCGTTTTAGCTTGGCGATGATGTCGCGGCTGATCTCCTTGCCGAGCAGCCGCGAAATGCTGGCCCGGGTCACCGGCTGCAAGTAGGCGATCGCGCTGATGACGAGGCTTTCCGTCTTCGACAGAGATGGCGGGCCGGGTTCGCCCGCGCCGAGCACAGTGCGGATAGCCTCCGAAAACCGCGCCTTCGAGCGGTGCTGGAAACCGCCGGCGACGAAGACGAGGTCATAGGGGCGCGGCTTCAGCTCGTCGCGAATGTCGGCGATCAGTTCATCGAGCACGCAAGACCGCCCGACCAGCCCGGCCAGCGTCTCGCGCGGCACAGGCGTAGGCGAGGCAAAAATCGCCGCCTCGATTCTGCCCATCCATTCGCGCCAGCGCAGCTCTGCTGGCAGATCAGCGAGTTCGGCGTCGAACAGGCGCGCGGCTTTGGCCATGGCTCAGCCGGCCCCCTCACGCAATCGGCCCAAGCGCTGCGGCTTTGATGCGCGGATCATGATCACAGCCCGTACAGCCGAAACGTCGGACGGTCGGTCAGCAGCCGAAGCGCGCCTTGCGTCGCGAGCGTTTCGCAAAAGCGTCGCGCCGCCCGGTCGGAGCCGAACCCGGCGCGTCCGACCATGCGCCAGGGCGCGACCGCATCGTCGGCGAGTACAAGCGCCAGGCCGCGGCCCTCGTCGCGGGTGCGCAGATTTTTGGCCGCCACGGCCAAGTTTTCGGCGCGCCGGGCCAGCGTCACGGCCTGGGCGTGACATGCGCTTATCGCAACGAAGAGCGCGCGATCGCTGACTACATGCCAGTCCGGCCGGTCGGCGCGGGGCCGGCGGCCGTCCGGGCCGTGCCGCAGTGCCGGGTCGAACACGACGCCGGCATGGAGCAAAAGCGGCGTCCCCCAGCCGAGCTTTTGGGCGAGCACCAGATCGGCCTCGAGCAGAGACAAAAATTCGGCGGCGACGGGCGCGCCGCGCAGTTCAGCTTCCATCATCGGCAAGATGTCGCCGGCCTGCCGCGTCGGCCGTGACGAGATCTGTCGCAGCATCTGGTGCAGGCGACCGGCTGGCCCAGGATCGTCGCCGGGCCGGGTGAGATGCTGCGCGTCGCGCAACGCCGCTTCGTCGGCCTTTTGGCGCAGCAGTTTTGCGGCGACGCTGGCGGCCTTGAGCGTCAGGCGGGCGCGCAGGACGCCGAGCCAGGGCGGGTCGGAGCGGACGATCTGGTCGAGCGCGAGCAACGCCGCGCCGGCCGCGAACGCGGCGTCGCGCCGGTCGGCGCTTGCGGCAAAGCCGATCCAACGCGGAAGTGGATTTGGAATCAGGGAGTTGGCGGGCTCGCCAGATGCGCCGACGGGCTTGATCCCTCTCGCTCGCGCGAGGCTTTTCGGACGGGGAATCGGCGTCGCATCCATGGTGTGAGCATAGCCACGGCGGCGCTAATTGCGCAAGATAGGATACTTTCCGCCGTCACCGTCAGTCCGGTTTGATGCCCGGTAAGCTTGCCTTATCGGACACAGTTCGATACCCTCCAAAAGATGCCAGATTCCATCGAATTCGAACCGCGAAACGAGCCTTCCGGTCAACCGGAAGACGG
>NZ_JBHSLW010000085.1:0-1810 GCF_042657265.1 Allobosea eneae | reverse complement strand
GCGATACCGAGATAAAGCTCGCGGCCCGGGAAGCGGAGCTTTCCACTGTCCAGTTAAAGCTGGCTCGATCGGTGGAGCATGCCGAAACCGAGGTCGAAGCTCGGCGCGACGTCGAGGCGAGGCTGGCCGCGCGTGAGGCCGAGCTTTCGACTTTGCAATCGGAATTGGAACGCCTGCTGAAGCAATCGACCGCCGAAGTGGCGCAAATGGTTAACACTGTTGATAGCTTGGCGAATCGACTGCGTATGATCGAGACGTCCACGACTTGGAGGGTTGCCGCGCGGCTGATGCCAATCCTAATCCGGGCGCGGCCGGTTCTCCGGCCTATAGTTGGGGCAACCAGGCGTTTAGCAGCTGCAGGACGAGGGGAAGATGCCCAACCTGGCGGGGCCTCCGCCGACGTCACAAAGCTTGCGCTGGATTTAACTCTCCAGACATCTCTCGTTCCGGAATGGCACGAAACCGAAAGCCGCTACCGTTTGCGGGTCGATGAGGAGATTTTGCAAAAGCGGCGCAAGGGCCCGACTGAGATGGCAGGACTCATTGCCCCTTACGTGGTTGTTCCGCTCCAGCCGATTCCGCCGGGCATTCGCCGCTCAAAGATTTTGCATGTCATACCAAACGTCTTCGTCGGCGGCTCGACGCAGTTAATAATCGATATCCTTCAGCACCTGTCGCATCTCTATGAACAGGAGGTGCTGACTTCTGCACGGTGGCGTGGAGGTGATCATGTTGGAATGACGGTCCATTGTGTGAGCGACGCTAATTCGAACAGCATACGCGAGATCTATCACAGCTATGCTCCTGACATAATCCATATTCATTATTGGGGATTGACAGACGATCCTTGGTACAAGGCCGCTTTCGATGCGCTAGACGCTGCCCCCGGCGCGCAGGTTGTAGAGAACGTCAATACGCCGATTGCACCGATGATCGTGCCTCGGGTGAATCATTATGTCTTCGTCAGCGAGTATGTCCGAACAGAATTTGGCTCGGCCGTAGCTGATCCAGATGCCTCCTCTGTTATCTATCCAGGCATTGACCTATCGCGCTTCTCGAAAAGCTATGATGGTCACGATGCAAAGAATGCAATTGGCATGGTCTATCGCCTAGAAAACGATAAACTCCGTGAAGATGCTATCGATTTATTCATCGAAGTAGTAAAGCGTAGGCCTCGGACACGTGCCGTTATCGTAGGCGGAGGCTCTTTCTTAGAGGGTTATATTAATCGCACTATAGCGGCCGACGTACGCGAAAATTTTCACTTCACGGGATACGTTCCCTACGAAGATCTTCCTGATCTTTATGACACGTTTTCGATCTTCGTCGCGCCTGTCTGGAAGGAAAGCTTTGGCCAAGTGTCGCCGTTCGCAATGGCAAAGGGGCTAGCCGTCGCGGGTTATGCCGTCGGCGCACTACCTGAAATCGTCGGTCGGACAGAGACTTTCGCTACAGATCTCCACGAAACATCCAACATCATTGTCAACCTTCTGAACGCGCCGCAGCATCTCCAAGAGGTCGGTGATCGCAACCGTGCTCGGGCCACAACGATGTTTGCGGTCGAAACCATGGTCGAGCGCTACAACGATCTTTATTCCAAGTTGCTACAGGAGCGGACGAGTAGACTAATGGGGTCTTGACACCGGCTGGATGTCAATTTGAACTACTCCGAGTCTGAACTGATGGGGTGGATGCCCCCTCCGGCCGGCGTGACCTGCCACTGAGTTGTCATCCAGCGGCGGTTAGAGCCTCGGCGGGTTTTACGCCGTGAGGCGCGGGTGGAGCAACGGACGATCGGCGGAGCTGATCG
>NZ_JBHSLW010000084.1:0-539 GCF_042657265.1 Allobosea eneae | reverse complement strand
CGCAGTGCCGAGGAGCGGCGGGCAGTGCGGCAGGAGAAGAGCAGGCCGCTTCTCGAGGACATGCATGACTGGTTGCTGCGCGAGCGCGAAACCCTCTCGCGCTCCGCCGAGGTCCTGAAGCCGATCAACTACATGCTCAGGCGCTGGGCCGACTTCGCCCGCTTCCTCGACGACGGCAGGATCTGCCTCAGCAACAACGCGGCCGAA
Source organism: Allobosea eneae (assembly GCF_042657265.1). Classification (NCBI taxonomy): domain Bacteria; kingdom Pseudomonadati; phylum Pseudomonadota; class Alphaproteobacteria; order Hyphomicrobiales; family Alloboseaceae; genus Allobosea; species Allobosea eneae. The sequence goes on along the minus strand of NZ_JBHSLW010000084.1, from coordinate 332 downwards.
AGAGCGCTACGGGGCATCGCTCTGGGGCGGCGCAACTGGACCTTCGCCGGCAGCCAGCGCGGCGCCGACCGCGCCGCCGTCATCCTCACCCTCATCGCCACGGCTCGCCTCAACGATGTCGATCCAAAAGCCTGGCTCGCCGACGTCCTGGCCCGGATCGCCGATCTGCCCGTCTCGCGTCTCCACGAGCTGCTGCCGTGGCAGTGGCGGCTCCTGCGCGCAGCCGAAAAGCCCGCAGATCAGAAGGCCGCCTGACCTTCACGCGCCCCATCATCGCGCCAGCGGCCCTCGCGCGAAGGCTTCAGTCATGCGGCCCTCCTCGTGTGCGTACG
>NZ_JBHSLW010000083.1:0-599 GCF_042657265.1 Allobosea eneae | reverse complement strand
GATCACGACCTCCTCGACGAAGCCCTTCGCCACCACGTCCTGGAAGCCATAGGCCGTCGGCACCGAGTAGTCGTTCGACCGATAGCGGACCAGCGCCGTCGACGAGACCCGCCCGCCACGCTTCTCGCACGGCTCCAGCGGCACAGCCGGCAAGGAGCGCAGGGCTTCAAGATCGGCCACGAGCCGTTCGCCAATCGTCTTCGCATGCCGACCGGCCCGCTCGCCCTGCCGCCGGCGGCAGCGCTCTGCCAGCATCACGTTCAGTTCGGCGAAGCTCGCCGCCACCGGGATCGGCGTCAGGAAGTTCGAGCGGGCATGCTTCACCAGCCCTTCGACCTTGCCCTTGTCGTTGCCCTTGCCCGGGCGCCCGAACCGATCCCGGAACAGATAGTGGCTCACCAGCTCGGTGAAGGCCCGCGTCCGCTCACGCCGGCCGTCGCCGCAGATCTTCGCCACCGCGATGCGCGTGTTGTCATAGAGGATCGACAGCGGCACACCGCCGAAGAAGCCAAAAGCCGAGACGTGACCGTCCAGGAACGCTTCCGTCGTCTCGCGTGGATAGGCCTTTACGAAACAGCCGTCCGACTGTGGCAGGTCCA
>NZ_JBHSLW010000082.1:0-32364 GCF_042657265.1 Allobosea eneae | reverse complement strand
GATATCCCTCATCACATGACTTCCAGCGCGCGGCGCAGGATGCCTCACCGCATCCCGCGCCGCGTTGCCGTTTATCGCGGGGTGGAGCAGCCCGGTAGCTCGTCAGGCTCATAACCTGAAGGTCGTCAGTTCAAATCTGGCCCCCGCAACCAAATCTACGAAAAATGCAAAAAACCTGCAGAGAGAAATCTCCGCGGGTTTTTGCTCGTTCCGGGCGAAGAAGCACAAAGCGCCTAGCTAGTGGGCCGTGCCGAAACCTCGCGCCTCTAACACCTCTGCAATCTAGGTTTCCCGGCCATCGAGTTCTGCGAAAAATTCAGTGAGACAGACCAGAGTGCTCAGTGTGCCCTGATCCGTGATCTTCTCCGTCGCCTTGTTCACTCTCAAACGCGACGCAGCCGCTGGTTCAGTTCGATAGAGCTTCTGCTCGACATCCGAGAGGCCCACCGATGCGACCAATGCAGCCATCCCTCTGCCAAGTTCTCGCGGCGAGGTGCCAAGAAGGCTCGAGAACTGCATCAGGACTTGCGAACTGGCATGGCTCAGGCCGCGCTCATAGCTGACATACTGCTCCTCGCTGACATGGAGGGCCTTTGCGACCTCGGCCCGCTTCAATCGCGAGGCAAGCCGAAGACGCCGCATTCGATCGCCAACGATACGCTTGAATTCCGCCCGCCAGTCGCGATCCATCGGCGTCCCTCGATCTTGCTCCTTCAGCGTGCATCTATGCCCATAATGCAGTCAATAGCTGCAATCAGAGAGATCCTGCCACGAATCGAGCGTGCAGGGCCGCCATTGGGTTTACGTTCGCAGCGGGGCGAGCATCATCATGCTGCCGCCTATCGACAGGGGTAGCTGCGTACTACTCTTCGCTTGAGAGCGAACGACACGGTCGAGGATGCGAACCATGGCCCCCAAAACAGCCGGACAGATCCATATCGGCATTGGCGGTTGGGTGTTCGAACCCTGGCGTGGGACCTTCTATCCTGAGAATCTCTCGCAGAAGCGCGAGCTCGAATATGCTGCGAGCAAGCTGACCTCGATCGAGATCAACGGTACCTATTACGGCTCGCAGAAGCCGGAGAGCTTCGCCAAATGGCGGGCCGAGACGCCCGATGGCTTCGTCTTCGCGCTGAAAGGCTCGCGCTTCTGCACCAATCGCCGGGTTCTGGCCGAAGCCGGGCCGTCCGTCGAGAAGTTCGTGACCTCCGGACTCAGCGAGCTCAAGGAGAAGCTCGGCCCGATCAACTGGCAGTTCATGGCGACCAAGGCCTTCGACCCCGTCGATTTCGAGGCCTTTCTGAAGCTGCTGCCGAAGGACGTCGATGGCATCAGGCTGCGCCATGCCGTCGAGGTGCGCCATCCCAGTTTCCGTTCGCCCGATTTCGTCGCGCTGCTACGGGAATACGGCGTCGCGGCGATCACTTCGGGCGATTCCGATTTCCCCCAGATTGCCGATGTGACCGCGCCTTTCGTCTATGCGCGGATCATGGGGACCAAGGAGATGGAGGCACAGGGCTATCCGGCCAGAGAGCTCGACGCCTGGGCCGGCCGGGCCAAGGACTGGGCCAAGGGTGGCGCGCCGGATGATCTGGAACGGCTCGGGCCTGCGGCGGAGAAGACGCCACGCGACGTCTTTCTCTATGTCATCAGCGGCGACAAGGTCCGCAATCCCGCTGCGGCGATGGCGCTGATCGAGCGCGTGCGCGGCTGAGACTACTCCGCGGCTTCCCGGGCCGCGGGCTCCTGGCAGACATCGACCCATTCCGCGCCGGTGAGAGCCGCCATCCGCTCCGGGCTGATGCGCACCGCGGTCTGGGTCGAGCCGGCGGCCGGCACGACCTCGTCGAAGGCCTTCAGCGAGACGTCGCAATAGACCGGGAGCGGTGTCGGCAGCCCGAACGGGCAGACGCCGCCGACCGGATGGCCGGTGATGGCGACGACCTCGCCCGGATCGAGCATGCGTGGCTTCGTGCCGAAAGCGGCCTTGGTCTTCTTATTGTCGAGGCGGGCGTCGCCGCGCGTGACCAGCAGGACGACGCGCTCGCCGAGCCGGAACGACAAGGTCTTGGCGATGCGGGCGGGCTCGACGCCGAACGCCTCCGCCGCCAACGTCACCGTGGCGCTGCTGCCGTCGGTTTCGAGGATGGCGATATCGGGGGCATGCTCTGCAAAGAAGGCGCGGACGGATTCAAGGCTCACGAGACATTCCTTCCGAAGCGCCACCAGATCAGGGAGGCCACCAGCGCCGGCACGCCGAAAACGACGAGCAGGATCGGGGCTTCCTGCAGGAAGCTATAGCCGGCCCGGGTGATGCCGACGATCAGGTTGATCACCGAAACCGCGAACCAAAGCGGGATGAAGAGCTTCATCGCGAAGACGATCGGATGCCGCCCGCCTGTGTTCAGCCGCGGTGCGATCAGGAGCAGCACGCCGAGCAAAGCGAAGCCGGCGGCGATGACCTTGACGGTGTGCATGCCGCCCCCCTGTTCCTGCATCAATGCCGGAAATGGCGATGGCCGGTGAAGACCATGGCAAGTCCGGCCTCGTCGGCGGCCTTGATCACCTCGTCGTCGCGCATCGAGCCGCCAGGCTGGATCACCGCGGTGGCGCCGGCCTCGGCCGCGGCGAGCAGGCCGTCGGCGAAGGGGAAGAAGGCGTCGGAAGCGACGACGGCGCCCTTGGCCAGGCTCTCGGGCACGCCGGCCGCCTTGGCCGCCTCGCCGGCCTTCCAAGCGGCGATGCGCGAGGAATCGACGCGGCTCATCTGGCCGGCGCCGACGCCGACCGTGGCGAGGTTCTTGGCGTAGACGATCGCGTTCGACTTGACGTGCTTGGCCACGCGGAAGGCGAAGCGCAGATCGGCAAGTTCGGTTTCGCTCGGCTGGCGCTTGGTCACGACCTTGAGCTCCATATCGTCGACCACGGCGTTGTCGCGCGCCTGGGCCAGGAAGCCGCCGGCGACGGTGCGCAAGCTGAGGCCCGCCTTGCGGACATCCGGCAGGCCGCCGGTCAAGAGCAGGCGCAGGTTCTTCTTGGCGGCGACGAGCGCGATCGCTTCCTCGTCGGCATCGGGGGCGATGATCACCTCGGTGAAGATCTCGACGATCTTCTTCGCCGCTTCGGCATCGAGCTTGCGGTTCAGCGCGACGATGCCGCCAAAGGCCGAGACGGGGTCGCAGGCGAGGGCCCGCTCATAGGCCTCGAGCAGCGAAGCGCCCTCGGCGACGCCGCAGGGATTGGCGTGCTTGACGATGACGCAGGCGGCGGTGCGGTTGGGATCGAACTCGGCGACGCATTCGAAGGCGGCGTCGGTGTCGTTGATGTTGTTGTAGGAGAGCTGCTTGCCCTGGACCTGGCGGGCGGTGGCGACGCCCGGGCGTTGCTCGGGCGTGCGGTAGAAGGCGGCCCATTGATGCGGGTTCTCGCCATAGCGCATCGTCTCGGCGAGGCTGCCGCCAAGGGCGCGGAAGGCCGGCGAGGTGTCGCCGAGCTCATTGGCGAACCAGTTCGAGATCGCGGCGTCATAGGCGGCTGTGCGCGAATAGGCCTTCTGCGCCAGCTTGCGGCGCAGCGTCAGCGTGGTCGCGCCCTTGTGGGTCTCGAGATCGGCCAGCACGGCGGCGTAGTCGGAGGCCTCGACCACGACCGCGACGTCGTTGTGGTTCTTGGCGGCGGCGCGGATCATCGCGGGGCCGCCGATATCGATGTTCTCGATACAGTCGTCATAGGGCTTGCCGGCGGCGACGGTCGCCTCGAACGGGTAGAGATTGACGACGAGCAGGTCGATCGGCGCGATGCCGTGGCCGAGCATCGAGGCCTGGTGCTCGGGATGCGAGCGGATGGCGAGTAGGCCGCCATGGACCTTGGGATGCAGCGTCTTGACGCGGCCATCCATCATCTCGGGGAAGCCAGTGAGATCGGAGACGTCGGTGACAGCCAGGCCGGCATCGGCGATCGCCTTGGCGGTGCCGCCGGTCGAGACCAAAGCGATGCCCAGGCGGGAGAGCGCGCGGGCGAACTCGATCAGCCCGGTCTTGTCGGAAACGGAAAGCAGCGCGCGTTCGACGCGGCGGAGTTCGTTCGGCATGGGAGGATCAGGTCCGGGTTGGTAAGCGCGAGGCGCGAAAAATGCTCGCGCGCGCCCTATCACGCCCGGGCTTTGCTGCAAAGCACAAGGCGCTGCAGCCTAGCCCTGCGAAGAGGTCACAGCGGCAGATCCGGCTCTGTTTCAGCCTGTTCCAGCCGGGCCTCTTCGGCTCTGGTCTTGCGCTGGGCCGGCGTGCCGAGCCGGGCGAAGCGCCAGCTGACCTGCGGCGTCGCCACGGCATCGAACTCGACGACGAGCTGCGCCGTTTTGTGGCGGCCGTCGGCGGCGGCGAAGAAGATGCTCTCTTCCAGCGTCACCTTGAGGCTGGAGGCCTCGAAAGCCCAGATCTCGCCCGAGGGCAGCGCCAGCAGAGCCCCCTCGCCATCGCGGATCAGGCTCGGCTTGACATTGGGGTGAAGATGGAAGCGCGCGGCGGCCGGCAGGCTCGCCAGCGCGGCGGGCCGACTGAGCTGGTCCTCGCCGACGAGTTCATTGCCGTTGCGCGCGAGCAGCAGGCGGCGGGTGTGGACGGTGCCGAAGGTACGGCGATAGCCGTCATGGCTGCCGACCCATTCATGGCCCTCCTCGCCGTCCTGGCGTGCGACCCGGACATCGGCAGGGCCGGCGGTGATCCGCCGCTCTCCGAGCACCAGCCCGAAGACGGCGCTGGAACGGTCGTCCAGGGTCACGGTGGAATGGGCAGCGGTCGCGCGGGCCGCAAGTTTGAGTTCGGGCGCGCCGAAGCGGCTGGCGCCGCAATTCACGACGATGCGCTGCGAGCCGGTCGACAATTCGAAGGAGAGGCACCCGGCATGGGCTTCGATCGAGTTGGCGCCCCGCGGTGGCGGCCCCGCCTCGACGACCACGATGCTGGTGCCGGCGCTCAGGCGGTCATAGCCGGAATAGGCGGCGTGCTCGATCGGGCGGGCGCGGACGTCGTCATAAGCGGCGAGCGTCGCCATCAGGTCGGGCGGCGTCGCGTTCATGCCGTTGAACAGAGCGAGCGCGCCGTCGCCATGCCGGAACAGCTTGAGATGCGGCATCATCCGGTCGATTCCCATGATGACGCTGCGCGGCGGTTCCAGCCCGCGCGCGGTGAAGGTTTCGCGCAGCGGCAGGAGATCGAGCAAGAGGTCTATGAGGATACGCGGATTGCGGCTGAGATGGCCGCCATCGGGCAGGATCTGCTGCTCCAGCTCGTCGGAGAGCGCGATCTCGTAGCGGCGCAGGCGCCGTTCCTGGCCGTCGAGGCAGATGGCGGCGAAGCAGATCGCGATCAGGCATTGCAGCCGCGCCGCACCCTCGACGGCGCCGGAAAGCGCGAGCTGGAGGCGCTCGGCCGTCTGGGCGACATGACGGATGAAGCGCTCGTAGAAGGCATGGTCGGCGCCTTCGAGCAGGAGCGGCGAATGCGACAGGAACGACATCAGCCGCCGCGCGATCACGGCCGGGCGGCGGGCGATCTCGTCGCGATCGTGCCGGCGGGCGATGAACTCGTCGACGAGGGCGCGGGCATTGGCGCGGGCGATCGCCGTGTCGGCGGCGCGCAAATGGCGCAGCCAGACGAAGCCGTGCAGCGCCTCGGCCCAGGCCTCGCTCGGGGCTGCGACCAGGAAGGGCGATTCGCCATGGCAGTTCACGGTCCGGCCGGCGAGGGCGAAATAGCCGGCATAGATGTCGCTCGCCGTGATCGGGTCGGCGGTGCGCAGATCGTGCGGCGCAAAGAGCAGGCGGCTCGCGCGCAGGCGGCCGAAGGGCCAGAGCGCGCGCTTGGCGCCGGCGACCTGGCCGCGCGTGCGCCGCGCCGCCCTGCCGATGGCTGCCCGTGCAAGGCTTCCGCGCTCCGACCAGCCGTTCAATGAAGTCTGCTGCCTCGCCGTCCCACCGCCTCCCTGCGAAGGCGAATCCTCGATCAAGTCATGATCCTATCAGGCGACAAGCGTAAAATCCCGCCCATCCTGAGAGGCGGGGCGTTTCACCGGCGAGCTGGTGCGGCAGCGTGCGCAACGAGCCTTGCGGCGTCAGCGCCTCGGTTTGGCCGCCGATCTCCTCAGGCTTGATCGGATCGCGCACGAAGCCGGTATTGCGTGACAGGAAGGCCTCGATCTGCGCCTCCCCTTCCGCGCGCTCCAAGGAGCAGGTGCAGTAGATCAGGCGCCCGCCCGGCTTGGTCAGCCGCGCCGCCTGGTCGAGCAGGCGGGCCTGCAGGGCGGTGAGCTTGGCGATGTCCTCCGGCCGCTTGGTCCAGGCGACATCGGGATGGCGGCGGATCGTGCCGGTGGCGCTGCAGGGCGCATCGAGCAGGACAGCGTCGAACGATTCCGCCTCGTAGGCCGCGACATCTGCCGTGACCACCTCTGACTTCAGCCCCAGCCGTTCTAGATTGGCCTTGAGCCGGCGCAGGCGCGGCCCGGAGCGATCCACCGCAGTGACCACAGCGCCGGCCTGCGCGAGTTGCGCGGTCTTGCCGCCCGGCGCGGCACAGAGATCGGCGACGCGCTCGCCGGGCCGGACGTTGAGAAGCCGGGCGGGCAGGGCGGCGGCAGCGTCCTGCACCCACCATTCGCCTTCGGCGAAGCCGGGCAGGCCAATGACCGCCTCGCGTCCGCGCAAGCGGACCGAGCCGGTCGGCAGGACGATGCCGTCGAGCTTTTCGGCCCAGCCGGCCGGATCGGATTTGACGGTCAGGTCGAGCGGCGGCTCCTCGGCATGGGCTGCGGCGATGGCTATGGCGACATCGGGACCATAGGTCGTCGTCCAGCTCTCCCGCAGCCAGTCGGGCGCATCGGTCAGCGGTTCGAGCCTGGTGAGGATCGCCTCGCGTTCGCGCGCCAGCCGCCGCAGCACGGCGTTGGCGAGCGAGGTGTAACGCGCGGAGCGGGCGTCCTCGTGCAGTTGCCGGATGGCGAGATCGACCGCCGCGTGATCGGGCACGTCGAGGAAGAGCAGCTGCGCCGCCGCGGCGACCATGATCGGCTCGAACGGGCCGGATTTGCGCGGGCTACCACGCTCCAGCCGGGCGTCGATGACATCGCGGATCGTGCCGAGGCGGCGGAAGGCGGCGGTCGCGATCGCGCGCGCCAGCCCGGCATCGGCCGGCTCCAGCCCGGCGCCCTGCGCCATGCGTTCGAAAGTTTCGTCGAGCGCCGTGCCAGAACGCAGCACCTCGTCGATCAGCGTCGCCGCGAGGCGGCGTGCGGCGAGACCGGGGGCATCGTCGCTAAAGGATTGGCTCTGTACCCTTGTCATCTCAGCCCCAGGGCCCGGGCTCGCGGCCGCCGGCGAAGGGGTTCCGGCTTGCGCCGCCCACGAACCCGCCACGGCTCGCGCCGACGCCCATGGCGCGCGCCTGCTCCATCAGCGCGGCGATGCGGTTGCCGGTGTCGGGGTGAGTCGAGAACAGTGAATCCATGCCGCGGCCTGAGAGCGGGTTGATGATGAACATATGCGCCGTAGCAGGCTTCGCTTCCGCCGTCTCGTTCGGGATGTGGGCGACGCCGCCGGCGATCTTGGCCAGCGCATCGGCGAGCGCCACCGGGTTGCCGCAGATTTCGCCGCCGATCCTGTCGGCCTCGTATTCGCGCGAGCGCGAGATCGCCATCTGAACAATGCTCGCCGCCAGCGGGGCGAGGATCATCAGCGCGATCTGGACGATGGCGTTGGGACGGTTGTCGCGCGAGCCGCCGAAGAACATGCCGAAGGAGGCCAGGGTCGAGATCGCGCCGGCCATGGTCGCGCTGATCGTCATGGTCAGCGTGTCGTGGTTCTTGATGTGGGCGAGCTCGTGCGCCATCACCCCGGCGAGCTCGTCATAGGAGAGGGCGCGAATGATGCCCGTGGTCGCGGCGACCGCGGCGTTCTGCGGATTGCGACCGGTGGCGAAGGCGTTCGGCTGGTCTTCCTGGATGATGTAGACGCGCGGCATCGGCATGTTGGCGCGTTGGGCGAGGTCGCGCACCATGCCGTAGAGTTCGGGCGCGGTCGCAGCGTCGACCTGCTGGGCGTTGTAGGCGGACAGCGCCAGCCGGTCGGAATTCCAGTAGCTGAACAGGTTGGTCGCGACCGCGATGCCGAGCGCGATCAGCATGCCGCCGGCGCCGGCGAGCAGATAGCCGACTACGCCGAACAGCGCGGTGAGCGCCGCCATCAGCATGCCGGTACGGACATAGTTCATGCAGGAACCCCTTCTTGCGTCGTCGCTCGGGCACGCAAAGGCTCGCCGGAACGCGCTTTCGTCCCTATGTGGTGGGGATGATGCCGATCCTGCAAGAGAATGGCCGATCATGAGCACGCAAACCGAGACAGACGAGCCTGCGACGCCGGGCCCGGCGAAGGCGCTTTCGCCGGCTGCGCAGCGTGCGCTGGCCGAAGCCGAAGCCCGCCGCGCGGCGATCGACGCCAAGGCGGCCGAGCTCAAGCGGCAGAAGGAAGTCGACGGCCGAGGCGGGCTCGAGCCGGTGCGCTATGACGACTGGGAAGTGAAGGGCATCGCCAGCGATTTCTGAGCGGATGCGCGCCTAAGGCGCCATTCCAGGGCTGCGGCTCAAGCGCCTTGTCCGGACAACGCCTGCGCCAGCGCCTGCGGCGTCAATTCCGCCAGACCCATCTGCACCTTGAAGGCCCTGGTCTTCTCGCCGGGCTTCATCACCAGAATCACCGTCTCGGTGCCCGGGCAGGCGGGATCGGCGCAGAGGATTTCGTTGACGGCGATCACGGCGTTCTCCGGCAGGGCGAGCAATTCGCGGACCTGCCTTTTGACCTGCGCTGCGGCATCAGCCTCGGCAGCGTCGCGCTTGTCCTTGCCGAACAGGCCGAAGCGCATCGCCGCTCAGCCGCCCGGCAGGGTGAGCACACCGGCCGCCCCGTCTTCAGCACCGAAGGCGAGGCGCTTGCCGAGCTTGTCCCAGGCGAAGGCGGTGATGCCGCTGCCGCGCTGCGCCGGCCGCACCAGCAGCTCGGACGCGTCGGTCAGGCGCACCAGCAGGATGCAGCCGTCGTCATAGCCGATCGCCAGCACCAGCGCCTTGGGATGGAAGGCGACGCGAGTGACCTTGGCGTGGCGCGCACCGCATTCGCGCGGCGCCTTGCCGGTCGGCCCCTCGCCCTGGAAGGGCCAGACGATCGCGGCATCGGCGCCGCTGGAGGCGAGCCAGAGCCCGTCATGCGACCAGGACAACGAGCGCGGCTTGGCCGGATAGCCCGTCATGCGCATATGGCTCGGCTTCTCGCCGAGACGCCAGCCATGCAGCGCATTCTCCTGCATCGCCGTGACGACGAAACGCCCGTCCGGCGACCAGGTCACGTCGAGATGCGAGCCCTTCCATTCCAGGAAGTCGGGCTTGGCCTCGGTGTTCGGATACCAGAGCAGCACGCCGTTCATCTGGGCGATCGCAAGGCGATAGCCCTTAGGCGCGAAGGCGAGACCCTGCGGCGTCGAGGCGACGTCGATCGACCTGAGTTTGCCCTTGTCGTCGCGGGCGTGAACATCGCGGCCGCTGTTCCAGGCGAGGCTGCCGGACGCCGACACTGTGACGGCATCGATCCAGCGCCGCTTTTGATCGCGGGCGAGCTCCTCTGGCGCGCCATCGGCCGAGGTCGCGACGACGCGGCCGTCATCGCCGCCGCTGATCAGGCGCCCGCCGTCCGAGGCGATGCAGAGCAGGCCGCCGCCATGCGCCTCGACGCTCTGCGTCTCGCCATCACGCCAGCGCAGCACCCGCCCGTCGGCGAGAGCGAGCGCCAGCGTCTGCTTCAGCCAGACGGCGCCGACAACATGCTCGCCGGCTTCGACGGGAACGACATGCTCGCGCAGCGAGACGGGTTTGGTGACGGTGTCCATGGCGTGGCTTTAGCAAAGAAGGGAAAGACGCGCGACGCTGTCTTTCCGGGGCATCGCGAAGCGATGAGCCCGGAATCCATGAACACTGCCGTCCAGCTATATGGAATGGCCGCCTGCCGCCCGTTTTGCCGAACCGTCGTGTTCATGGGTTCCGGGCTCAGGCCTGCGGCCTGCCCCGGAATGACAGGGGCGCTCAAGCCGCGCAGGCCATGAACCCCTTGCGCAGTGCCGCCTCATCGAGATCGCGGCCGATGAAGACGAGGCGCGATTCACGCTTCTCGCCGGATTTCCAGTCGCGCTGCAGATCGCCGTCGAGGATCATGTGCACGCCCTGGAAGACGAAACGCCGCGGCTCGTCCTTGAAGGCCAAAATGCCCTTGGAGCGCAGGATGTTCGGCCCCTGCACTTGGCTGATGTCGTTGATCCACGGCATGAACTTCTCGGGATCGACATCGCCGGGGATGGTGAAGGACATCGAGCGGACGTCCTCCGAGTGATGGTGATGGTGGCCGGCTTCGAGGAAGTCCGGCTCGATGTCGAGGATGCGGTCGAGATCAAAAGCGTTGCGGTCGAGCAGCTCGGCGATCGGCAGGTCGCAGCGCGTCGTCTTGTGCAGCTTGGCATAGGGGTTGATCGCGCGGATCGCCGCCTCGACCTCGGCGAGCCCTTCGGCGCTGACGAGATCGGTCTTGTTCAGGATGATCACGTCGGCGAAGGCGATCTGGTTCTTGGCCTCCGGCGCATCCTTGAGCCGGTCCTGCAGCCACTTGGCATCGGTAACGGTCACGACCGCGTCGAGCTTGGTGGCGTCGCCGACATCCTGGTCGACGAAGAAGGTCTGGGCGACCGGGGCAGGATCGGCAAGGCCGGTGGTCTCGACGATGATCGCGTCGAACTTGCCCTTGCGCTTCATCAGGCCGTCGAGGATGCGGATCAGGTCGCCGCGCACCGTGCAGCAGATGCAGCCATTGTTCATCTCGAACACTTCCTCGTCGGCGCCGACGACGAGGTCGCCATCGATGCCGGTCTCGCCGAACTCGTTGACGATCACGGCGAATTTCTTGCCGTGGTCTTCAGTGAGGATGCGGTTGAGGAGCGTGGTCTTGCCGGCGCCCAGATAGCCGGTGAGCACCGTGACGGGAATCTTCTCGGACATGGGAAACGACCTGGTTGGTGGCGCTGCTGCGATCGCGGACCGGTCAGGCCGGGCCGGCAACGAGCGCCTTCTCGATCTGGCTTATATTGTGTTTCATCATCGCGATGTAAGTCCCGGCCGGACCGTCGGCGCCCGAAAGCGCATCCGAGTAGAGGCGCCCGCCAATCTTCGCGCCGCTCTCCCGGGCGATCTGCTCGGCCAGGCGCGGATTGGTGATGTTCTCGAGGAAGACCGCCGGCACCTTCTGCGCCTTGATCTGGCGGATGATGCGGGCGACGTCCTTGGCCGAGGCCTCTGCTTCCGTCGAGACGCCCTGCGGCGCGATGAATTCGATGCCGTAGGCTTTGGCGAAATAGCCGAAGGCGTCATGCGAGGTGATCGCCTTGCGCCGGTCTGCCGGAATGCGCGCGACCGCGGCCTTGATCTCGGCTTCGAGCGCATCGAGCTTGGTCTGATAGGCCGCGGCATTAGCCTCGTAGGTCGCCTTGCCGGCCGGATCGGCGGCGATGAGTGCATCGCGGACATTGCCGACGTAGTGCCTGGCGTTGGCGACGCTCTGCCAGGCATGCGGATCCTCGCCGCCATGGGAATGACCATGACCGTGATCATCAGCCATCTTGAGGGCGGTGATGCCGGTGGTCGCCGTCGCGACGGTTGCCTTGGTGCCTGACGACTTTATCAGCCGGGTCAGCCAGCCCTCGAATTTCAGCCCGTTGACGACGACGAGCTTCGCCCCGGCGACCGTCTTCGCGTCGGCCGGCGTCGGCGAATAGACATGGGCGTCGCCGTCGGGCCCGACCAATGTGGTCACCGCGACGCGCTCGCCGCCGATTTCGCGCACGAAATCGCCGAGGATCGAGAAGCTCGCGACGACGGGCAGCTTCTCCTGGGCAAAGGCCGGCAATGGCAGGGCAAGGCCGGCAACAAGGCCGAGGAGGACGGAGCGGCGGTTCAGCATGATGGCTCTCGCGCTATGAAACAGTATAACATAACTAGTGCTGGAGATGGGCCCTCGGCAAGAGCCGCCGCGCAAGGCCGCCCTGCGAGCCCAGCAGGAGCGAACCGAGATAGAGCGCGCCGGCCGAGAGGATGATCGCCGGCCCGGCCGGGAGATTGCTGCCAGCGGCATAGGAGGCGACGAGCCCGATATATCCGGACGCCATGCCGAAGCCGCTCGCCAGCAGGATCAGCCGGGTGATGTCGGCGGTCCAGAACCGCGCCGCCGCGGCCGGCAGCATCATCAGCCCCACGGCAAGCAGCGTGCCGAGCGCATGGAAACCGGCGACGAGATTGATCACGACGAGGCCGAGGAAGGTCAGGTGCACGACGCCGCCGGAACGGCTGACCGAGCGCAGGAAGCCGGGATCGACACATTCGAGCACGAGCGGGCGATAGGCCAGCGCCAGCACGCCGAGCGTCAGGCTGGCGACGCCGGAGAGCAGCACCAGCACATCGTCGTCGAGCGCCAGCACATTGCCGAACAGCACATGGAAGAGATCGACGGCCGAACCCCGCAGCGAAACCAGGGTGACGCCGAGCGCCAGCGAGATCAGGTAGAAGGCGGCGAGCGAGGCGTCTTCCTTGAGCACGGTCAGGCGCGCCACCGCGCCGGCTGCGAGGGCCACGGTGAATCCGGCGACGAGCCCGCCCAAGGTCATCGCCGGCAGCGAGAAGCCGGCGACGAGGTAGCCGAGCGCCGCGCCGGGCAGGATCGCATGCGCCATCGCGTCGCCGGTCAGGCTCATCCGCCGCAGCATCAGGAAGACGCCGACCGGCGCGCCGGAGACCGACAGCGCGATCACGCCGACCAGCGCCCGGCGCATGAAATCGAATTCGGCGAAGGGGCCGATCAGGAGGTCGTAGAACAAAGGGCTCGAATCCTTCAAAAGCTCTCTCAGCCCTCATCCTGAGGAGCCGCGCAGCGGCGTCTCGAAGGATGCTCCAAGAGGCTCCGGAACCGACTGGAGCATCCTTCGAGACGCGATCTACGATCGCTCCTCAGGATGAGGGCTGGAGTAGATGTTGCGGCTCACGCCGCGCAGGGCGCGGCATGGCTGTCGAAGGCCTCGACCATGCGCCGCGCCTTGAGCAGGTTGTTCGCCGTCAGCACCTCGCCGGTCTCGCCCCAGGCGATCGCCTCGCGCGCCAGCAGCAGCGTCTGCGGGAAGGCGCGCTTCACCGTCTCGATGTCATGCAGCACGGCGACGACGGTGCGGTTCTCGCCATGCCAGCGCTGGACCAGGGCCAGCAGGTCGGCGCTGGTGCGCGCATCGATCGCCGTGAACGGCTCGTCGAGCAGGATGATGTCGGCGTCCTGCAGCAGCAGCCGGGCGAACAGCGCCCGCTGCATCTGGCCACCCGAGAGCGTGCCGATGCTGCGGCTTTCGAAGCCGGTAAGGCCGACCGCGGCGATCGCCGCCTCGACCTTGCCGCGTTGGCCGAGGCCGATCTTGCCGAAGATGCCGGCCGCGCCCCACAGGCCCATGGCGACGAGATCGTAGACATGGATCGGGAAGGAGCGGTCGAGCTCGGCCGATTGCGGGAGATAGGCGAGGCGCTTGCCCTTAGCGAGCGTCACCGTGCCGTCGAGCGGCGAGAGCGCGCCGGCGATGGCCTTGAGCAAGGTCGACTTGCCGGCGCCGTTCGGCCCGACGATCGCGGTCAGGCTGCCCGGTGCGACCTCTCCGCAGAGATGATGCACCGCCGGGTGGCGGTCATAGCCGAGCGTCAGGTCGCTGAAGCGGATGGCGGGCACAGGGATACTCTTGTTCACACGATGACGGCGAGTGTCGCCGCCCAGAGCAGCAGGATCACGCCGGTTGCCAGACCGAGCCTTTGCCCGGCCGACAGCCGCAGCAGCGACCAGCCGGGAACCTCGGCGACAGGCTGGCGATGGTGGGCGTGATCATGAGCCATACTGAATGATATAATATTACGCTCGCTCACGAGCAAGCACGATCACCCTTGCATCGAGCGCAACGCCACTGCGTTATCGGCATCGTCAACGACATCCGAACAGGAGCAGGCCGGTGAGCGCCGAGCGGGTGACCTTCAAAGCGATACGCAATGGCGTCGCGACCGAGATCGCAGCCGATGCGATCGAGATTTGCCTGCCGGACGGGTTGAGCTTCAAGATCATGGCCTTTGCCGGCCGCAAGGGCTCGGCGATCCTGCACATGCCAGCCGACGATCCGCAGGCACCCAGCTTCGATGTCTTCTGCGTCGAGCCCGGCGCGGCGAATACGCTGTTCGTCTCGGTCGATCGCGCCCAGAAGCGCCAGATCGAAGGCTAGTTTGAACCGTCATTGCGAGCGCAGCGAAGCAATCCAGTTTCGTCGCGCTCTGCGGCCTCTGGATTGCTTCGTCGCTGCACTCCTCGCCATGACGGCTCGGCTCAGGCCGGCCAGTACTGGTAGAGCCAGGTCTCGGTCAGCACCTTGTCGCCGCCGCGCAGGAAGCAGCGCATCTCCACAGGGTCGGTGCCGTCGACGGTGAGGTCGAACTGCGCCCGCCAGTGGCCGGGGATATCGTTCGGCACGGCTTCGGCGAAGATGTAGGAGAACGTGCCGCGCGAGGCGGAGAGCACGACCTCGGGCTTGATCCCGAACGGGATGTCCTCGAGCGCCGGCCCCCTGAACTCCAGCATGAACTTGCGCACGCCCTTGGGCCTCGCCGTGCCCGGCTGGCCGCCATTGCCGAGCCTCGTCGCGACGACGCGGCCGAGCGTCGGCGGGAAGGGCTCGTCGGCGAGCCAATGCAGGCGATAGCGGAAATTATAGGAATTGCCGGCCTTGGCCGGAGCTTCCGGCACCCACATGGCGACGATGTTGTCGTGGATCTCGTCGTCGGTCGGGATCTCGATCAGCTGGACCGCGCCCTTGCCCCATTGGCCGAGCGTCTCGATCCAGAGGCTGGGCCGGCGCTCGTAGTAGACGCCGTCCATATAGTGGTCGAAGGCGCGGTCGCGCTGCATCAGGCCAAAGCCGCGCGGGTTGTCGTCGACGAAGGACGAAGCGACGGTACGCTGCGGATTGTTGAGCGGGCGCCAGGCGCGCTCGCCGCTGCCGGTCCAGAGCGCGAGCCCATCGGAATCGTGCACCTCCGGCCGCCAGTCGACCATGGTCGCCTTGCCGGTCTCGGAATACCAGTACATCGAGGTCAGCGGGGCGATGCCGAGCCGCGCGACGTCCTTGCGCAGGTGCAATTCCTGCTCGATCTCCATGTCGACGCCCTTGCCGCGATGCATGCGGAAGCGGAAGGCGCCCGAGACGCTCGGCCCCGAGAGCAGGGCGTAGACCACGACATGCTCGGCCGCCTCGCCGGGTGTCTCCAGCCAGACATGGGTGAAATCGGGGAATTCCTCCGGCCGGTCGCCGACCGCCGGATCGATCGCAAGGCCGCGGGCCGAGAGCCCGTACTGGTAGAGCTCGCCGATGGCGCGGAAATAGGAGGCGCCGAGGAAGGCGACCCAGTCGTTCTTCTGCCAGTCGAGCTTCTGGCCCTTGCGACCGGGATGGCCGGAGCGGCTCTCCTGGAAGCGAAAGCCGGCGAAGCCCGCGCCTGGCGGCAACTGCTTCGCCGGGGAATTGGCCGGCATCTCGAAATAGCTCTCGTCGTAGACGATCTCGCGCGCCTTGCCATCGTCGAGGACATGCATGCGCACGGGCTTCTGGAAGTAGCGGCCGAGATGGAAGAAGGTCACCGGCCAGGGCGACGGGCCATTGGCCCAGAGCGCCAGCTCCGGCTTGAACTTGATCTTGCCATGGGCGTCATAGTCGATCTTTTCGAGCACGTCAGGCTTGGGGTTCGGCGGCGCCTCGTAGGGCTTGGTGGCGAGATCGCGGGCCCGCGCCTTCAAGCCGTCGAAGGAGAAGGCCTCGGCGGTGCCGAGCTTCAGCCCCTGCTGCGCCAGCGCCGTGCCGGAGAAACCGACTGCGGCGAGGGCGGCCGTACCGGCGGCGCCCGCGAGCAATGTGCGGCGGTCGATCAGGGACGTGGTCGGCTGTCGCGGTTGCATCGGGCGGGGCGCTCCATCGGGAAAGATCGACAGTTGGTGTTTCCGGCTAGCCTGTCCAGCCGGCGAGGGCAATCTCCGCAGCTTCCTGGCGCCAGCAGGGCGGAAATCGCGCGGAAAGGCGACGCGCCGGCTTCTTAGCCCATTGGCGCGGGTTCCCTTTTTGCCCGCAAGCGTCCTACAACAGCGGCAGCCGGCCTTGAGAGCCGGGATGCGGTCTTTCGTCTCTCGGGAGGATTCATGTCTATTTCGCTTCATCGCCGGGCCCTGGCCGGCATTGCCGCGCTCACCCTCGCCGCCACGCCTATGGCGGCGCGTGCGCAGGATTTCATCAACGTGCTGACCGGCGGCACCTCGGGCGTCTACTACCCGCTCGGCGTCGCGCTCTCGAAGATCTACGGCGAGAAGATCCAGAACGTCCGCCCGACCGTTCAGGCGACCAAGGCCTCGGTCGAGAACCTGCAGCTCCTGCAGCAGGGCAAGGGCGAGATCGCCTTCACCCTCGGCGATTCGCTCGACGCCGCCTGGAAGGGCGACGAGGAGGCCGGCTTCAAGAGCCCGCTGAAGAAGCTGCGCGGCATCACCGCGATCTATCCGAACTATGTCCAGATCGTCGCCTCGAAGGATAGCGGCATCAAGACCCTGGCCGACCTCAAGGGCAAACGGCTCTCGGTCGGCGCGCCGAAATCCGGCACCGAGCTCAACGCCCGCGCCATCCTCGCCGCCGCCGGCATGTCCTACAAGGATCTCGGCAAGATCGAGTACCTGCCCTTTGCCGAGTCGGTCGAGCTCATGAAGAACCGCCAGCTCGACGCCACCCTGCAATCGGCCGGCCTCGGCGTCGCCTCGCTGCGCGACCTCGCGACCTCGGTCGAGATCACCGTGGTCGAGGTGCCCGCCGCCGTGGTCGACAAGGCCGGCCCGCCCTTCGTCAAGGTCTCGATCCCGGCCAACACCTATACCGGCCAGACTGCGGCGGTCCCGGCCGCGGCCGTGGTCAACTACCTCGTTACCCATGAGGGGATGAAGGAGGAGACGGTCTACCAGATTACCAAGGCCGTCTTCGAGAACCTGGCCGATCTTGGCGCTGCCCATGCCGCCGCCCGCTCGATCAAGCTCGAGAACGCGCTCGACGGCATGCCGATCCCGTTGCACCCGGGTGCCGCGCGCTATCTCAAGGAGAAGGGCCTGAAGGTCGGCTCCTGAGCCGCAGCCTCTTAAGGACGCGCCAGAGCGAGGCCGGTCGATCCGGCCTCGCTTTTTTGCAGGACAACGAGCATTCAAGATCGTGCCGCAAGCGCGACGACGGGGAAGCAAGCGATGACGAGCGAGAACAAGCCGCTGGCCGTGCCTGACGTGGCCGGTGTCCCCACCAGCAAGCCGGAGGTCCTGGTCGATCCCGAGCACGGCCTGCCGCCGGGTTTCGGGCCGGGCTGGCAGGGGCGCCTGCTGTTCTGGATCGCCGTCGCCTTCTCGCTGTTCCAGATCGCGACCGCCTTCAATGTGCCGCTCGACCACCGCTTCGCCGGTGTCACGATCATCGACCTCTTGCGCGTCACCATGGCGCTCTGGCTCGGCTGGATCGTGCTGCGCAAGCTTCAGGGCCAGCCCGCGGGCGAGATGCTGCTCGCCTGGCTCCCGCTGGTCGTCGTCGTCGAGCTGCTTGCCCGGTTCGGCGGCTCGATCCCGAACCAGATCCTGCGCGCGCTCCATGTCGGCTTTCTCGGCCTCGTCGCCGGCGGCCTGCTCGCCCAACACAAGAGCGAGACCCGGATCAAGGCTATCGCCGCCTGGGCGCTGGCCGGCATCGGCTTCGCCGTCGGGCTCTACCACTGGTTCCTCTACGAGGAGCTCGTCGCCCGCGCCGGCGAGGTGACGCCGTCCGACCTCGTCGTCGGCATCACCGCCATCGCCGTGCTGTTCATCATCTGCTGGCGCTTCATGGGGCCGGCGCTCCCGATCGTCTCCGGCCTGTTCCTCGCCTATTGCCTGCTCGGCAACTACCTGCCCGCGCCGCTCAACCATCGCGGCTATTCGCTCGACCAGGTGATCGAGCACATGTCCTTCGGCACCGAGGGCATCTATGCGACGCCGACCGGCGTCTCCGCCACCTTCATCTTCCTGTTCATCCTGTTCGGCTCCTTCCTCGAGCGCGCCGGGATGATCCAGCTCTTCACCGACATCGCCATGGGCCTGTTCGGTTCGGCCCGCGGCGGACCGGCCAAGGTCGCGGTCTTCTCATCGGCCATGATGGGCACGATCTCCGGCTCCGGCGTCGCCAATGTCGTCTCGACCGGCCAGTTCACCATTCCCCTGATGAAGCGCTTCGGCTACCGCGCCGCCTTTGCCGGCGGTGTCGAGGCGACCGCCTCGATGGGCGGCCAGATCATGCCGCCGGTGATGGGCGCCGTCGCCTTCATCATGGCCGAGACCATCGACGTGCCCTACGCCGATGTGGTGCAGGCGGCCATCGTGCCGGCGATCCTCTACTACTGCGCGGCCTTCCTCGCCGTGCATCTGGAGGCTGGCAAGCGCGGCCTGGTTGGCCTGCCTCGCTCCGAGTTGCCGAGCGCCGGCAAGGCGCTTTCGGCGAAATGGCACCTGATCCTGCCGCTTGCCGTCCTCGTCTACCTGCTCTTTTCCGGCTACACGCCACTGTTCTCCGGCTCGGTCGGCCTGGCGCTCACCGTGATCCTGATCCTCGGCGGCTCGCTCGCGCTCGGCATCGGCCAGATCGCCGTTAGGGTGCTCTTCTGGGTCGGTCTCGGTCTGCTCTGCGCCTTCTTCTTCTGGTACGGCATCCTCGTCGTCGTCGGCATCGTCGTGGCCCTGATCCTGGCCAATCTCTTTACCAAAGGCGGGGCCGAGACCGTCGCCGCCTGCCGCGAGGCACTGGCCGACGGCGCGCGCCAGGCGATCCCCGTCGGCATAGCCTGCGCCGTCGTCGGCATCGTCATCGGCACGATGACGCTGACCGGCGTCGGGACAGTGTTTGGCAACGCCGTGGTCGCGGTCGGCGAGAAGTCGCTCTTCCTGGCGCTGGTGCTGACCATGATCGTCAGCCTGATCCTCGGCATGGGCATCCCGACCATCCCGAACTACATCATCACCTCCTCGATCGCAGCGCCGATCCTGCTCAAGCTCGGCGTGCCGCTGATCGTCAGCCACATGTTCGTGTTCTATTTCGGCATCATGGCGGACCTGACGCCGCCGGTCGCGCTCGCCGCCTTCGCCGCCGCGCCGATCGCCAAGGAATCGGGCTTCAAGATCGCCGGCCAGGCGGTGAAGATCGCCATGGCCGGCTTCGTCATCCCGTTCATGGCGGTCTATGACCCCGCGCTGATGCTGCAGCCTGTCCAGGGCGTCACCGGCGCGGCCTATGCGCTCGGCGCCGCCTACATCATCGGCAAGACGCTGCTCGCGATCTGCCTGTGGGGCGCTGCGACGATCGGCTTCCTCAAGCGCGACATGGCGCTGTGGGAGCGGGCGCTCGCCGCGGTCGCCGCCGGCTTCCTGGTGCTCGCCTTGCCGGCCACCGACGAGATCGGCTTCGCCCTCGCAGCGCTGCTGATCGGCCTGCATCTCTGGCGCGCCAAGGCCGCCACGCAGGCCGCGTGAGCATCTGCCTTGCCGCCGGTGCGCTCGTTATCTCGCTCGGCGCGAGCGAGATAACGCTCTCCTGGCGGCATTCGGTGCAGAAATCGCTGTGGGAGGAGGTCTGGCAGGAAAGGCCTGAGGGCCTCGTTATCACCGAGGCCCGCATCGAGGGCTCCGGCGCCGGCATGGACCCGCCTGATGGCGCCGAGCTCGTCGACGGCTTCTGGCGCTGGAAACCGGAGCTGCCGCCCCTGCGTGAGGTGGTGATGCGACGCTCCGGCGCGACCGCCGACTGGCGGATCTGCGTGGAAAGCCGCTGCCGGGCGCTCGACGAGATGCTGCCAGCCGAAGCCGATCCGGTGGTGATGAAGCCTTGCGGCTAGCTTCAGCTGCGGTGGGTCAGGCGCTCGATCTTCACGACCCGTCGCATGAAATTCACAAGGCCATAGGCGGCGAGCAGCGAGAACAGGCCCATCAGCACATAGGCGACGATCGGCCCGAGCTCAAACAGGCCGGCGAGCGCCCAGCCGGACGCCAGCGCGACGCCGAAGATCTCGACCGCGATCAGGATGGCGAGCGAGACCACCATGATCACGTTGCGCCAGTTGGTGCGGCCAGCCGCCATGCTTCTATCCTCGGAACCCATGCACGGACCGCCGGCGCGCATTCCGGTCGCCCGGAACGGGCGAACGACCAGAATTCGCGCCAAATCAATAGATTGGAGCATGTTCTGATCGCAAAAGTGGTCCCCACTTTTGCGGAACGTGCTCTAGCCTAGCCGGCGTCGGCATGCAACAAAATCGCGCCTTCCGGCGAAATGGTCCCGCCCCTTACGAACGACAAGAACCTGATGCCCGATTCTCCCGTCTTCGCCGCCGCCGCCGTCGCCGCACCCCACCGCCTCGCCTCCGAAGCCGGGCGCGCCATTCTCGCGGAAGGCGGCAATGCGATCGAGGCCATGGTCGCCATGGCTGCGACCATCGCAGTCGTCTACCCCCACATGAACGCGATCGGCGGCGACGGCTTCTGGCTGGTGCACGAGCCCGGCGGCAAGGTCCATGCGATCGAGGCCTGCGGCCCGGCGGGGAGCCTGGCCACGATCGAGCGCTATCGCGAGAAGGGGCATGACGTCCTGCCGGCGCGCGGCCCAGATGCGGCGATCACCGTCGCCGGCGCGATCGGCGGCTGGCAGGCGGCGCTTAGCCTGTCGAGCAGCCTCGGCGGCAGGCTGCCGCTGAAGGACCTCCTCTCCGACGCCATCCGCCATTGCGCGGAGGGTTACGACATCTCGGAGTCGGAGCTGCGCACCTGGCCGCAGGAAGTCGATGCCGTGAAGGCAGCGCCCGGCTTCAGCGACTTCTTCTGGCCGGGCGGAGAACGGCCCAAGGCCGGCGACCGCCGCAAGCCCACAGCGCTCGCCGCGACGCTGGAGCAGCTTTCCCATGCCGGGCTCGACGATTTCTATCGCGGCGATATCGGCCGCGAGCTCGCCGAGGATCTCGGCCGGATCGGCGCGCCGATCACCCGCGCCGATCTCGAAGCCTTCCGCGCCCGGGCCGTGCAGGCGCTGTCACTGAAGCTGCCCGGGCTCACCGTCTACAATTTCCCGCCGCCGACGCAGGGCCTCACCGCCCTGATGATCCTCGGCATCTTCGAGAAGCTCGGCGTCACCCGGCCGGAGAGCTTCGACCACCATCACGGGCTGGTCGAAGCCGTGAAGCGGGCGCTCGCCATCCGCGACAAGGTCGTCACCGACCCGGCCTTCATGACCGTCGATCCGGCGAGCCTGCTCACCGAAGCGGCCCTGGAACGCGAAGCCGCGAAGATCGACCGCAGGCGCGCCGCGAGCTGGCCGTTCCGGCCCGGCGAGGGCGACACGATCTGGATGGGCGCGATCGACGGCTCCGGCCTCGCCGTCTCCTACATCCAGTCGCTCTACTGGGAGTACGGCTCCGGCTGCATCCTGCGCAAGACCGGCGTCAACTGGCAGAACCGCGGCGTCTCGTTCTCGCTGGATGCGAAGGCGCTCAACCCGCTGACGCCCGGCCGCAAGCCGTTCCACACGCTGAACCCGCCACTCGCCCGGTTCGACGATGGCCGCATCGTCAGCTACGGCGCGATGGGCGGCGACGGCCAGCCGCAGTTCCAGGCGCAGATCCTGTCGCGCTATCGCTTCGGCCAGGGCGTCGCCGATGCGGTCGATGCGCCGCGCTGGCTCTTCGGCCGCACCTGGGGCGCCGGCTCGATCTCGCTCAAGCTGGAGAACCGCTTCGATCCGATGCTGCTGGCAAGGCTGACCGCCGCCGGGCACCCGGTCGAGGAATACAGCGAGGCCTATTCCGACCAGTTCGGCCATGCCGGCATGCTGGTGAAGCACCAGAAGGGCCATGTCGAGGCAACGCATGACCCGCGCTCGGACGGCGACGCCGGCGGCATCTGATTGGGATCTTGGGGGAGATCTGAGACGACCATGATCGAGAACGACCCGTTCCGCTGCTTCGTGCCTTATCCCGAAGCACCAGTGAAACATGCTTCCTCCGGCCCGCTCGCCGGGTTGACACTCGCGGTCAAGGACCTGTTCGACGTCAAGGGCTATCCGACCGGGGCGGGCTCGCCGACCGTGCTGGCGCTGTCAGGGATCAAGACCAAGACGGCGCCGATCGTGAAGGCCTTCCTGGAGGCCGGCGCCCGCTTCGTCGGCAAGACCCATACCGACGAGCTCGCCTTCTCGCTCAACGGCAAGAACGCGCATTTCGGCGCGCCCGTGAATCCGGCCGTGCCAGACCGCATCACCGGCGGCTCCTCCTCCGGCTCGATGGCCGCGGTCGCCGGGCGGCTCGCCGATATCGGCCTGGGTTCCGACACCGGCGGCTCGGTGCGGGCGCCGGCGAGCTATGGCGGCCTGTTCGGCATCCGTCCGACACATGGCCGGCTTTCGCTGAAGCGTGCCTGGCCGCTGGCCGAGAGCCTCGACACCGCCGGCTTCTTCGCGCGGGATAGCGAGGTCTTCGCCCGCGCCGCCAACGCCGTGCTCGGCAAGGACAAGGTGACCTTGCCGGAAACGCCTCGCCTGCTGCTCGCCGACGACCTCTTCGCCCAGGCCGTGCCCGAGGCCGAGCGCATCCTGCGCAATGTCGTGCAGCGGATCGTGCCGATCCTCGGCCAGCCGCAGACGGTGCGCGCCGTCAGCGACATGGACGCGCTCTACTGGGCTTTTCGCTGGATCCAGGGCCGCGAAGCCTGGCAATCCGACGGCAAAATGATCGAGCGCCACGCCATGCCGCTCGGACCGGGTGTCGCCGAGCGCTTCGCCTTCGGCAAGGCGGTCAGCGATGCCGAGGTCGCGCGCGGCGACAGCGTGCGCAAGGCTTTCCGCGCGAAGCTCGCCAGGCTGCTCGGCAAGGATGGCGTGCTGATGCTGCCGACCGTGCCCGATGTCGCGCCGCTGGTCAGCGCCGGCGAGCCCGAGCTCGAGGATTTCCGCAACCGTGCCCTGCGCCTGCTCTGCCTTGCGGGCTTGTCGGGCTTCCCGCAGATTTCGATCCCCGTCGCCCATCGCGACGACGCGCCGCTGGGCTTGTCGCTGATCGGACCGAAGGGCTCGGACAAATCGCTCGTTGCCTTCGCCGTGAAGTTGGAGCGGGCGGCGCGGATCAGGCTGGCATGACGAGGCAGGTCCCAAGGAGACTGCGATGAGCGGCCACGACCATCACCACCATCATGACCATGACCACGACAACCACTTCACCCCGATCGAAGCGCGGGTGAAGGCGCTGGAATCGCTGATGGTCGAGAAGGGCTATGTCGACCCGGCTGCGCTCGATGCGATCATCGACACCTACGAGACCAGGATCGGGCCGCGCAACGGCGCCCGCGTCGTCGCCAAGGCCTGGAGCGATCCGGCCTATGCCGCGCGCCTGAAGGCCGACGGCACCGCCGCCGTCGCCGAGCTCGGCTATGGCGGGCGCGGCGGCGAGCACATCGTCGCCTGCTTCAATACGCCCGAGGAGCACAACCTCATCGTCTGCACCCTGTGCTCCTGCTATCCTTGGCCGGTGCTGGGACTGCCGCCGGTCTGGTACAAATCGCCGCCCTATCGCGCCAAGGCTGTGATCGACCCGCGCGGCACGCTCGCCGATTTCGGCGTGACCCTGCCGGAAGGCCAGCGCATCCGCGTCTGGGATTCGACTGCCGAGACCCGCTTCATCGTCATCCCGATGCGGCCGGAAGGCACCGAAGGCTGGAGCGAGGACGAACTGGCATCGATCGTCAGCCGCGACTCGATGATCGGCGTCGGCCTGCCCTCCCCCGAGGATAAGCCATGAACAGCGCCCACGACCTTGGCGGCCAGATGGGCTTCGGCCCGGTCGTGCCCGAGAAGGACGAGCCGATCTTCCATGCCGACTGGGAGAAGAAGGTCCTGGCGATCAACGTCGCCGCCGGCGCGATGGGCGCCTGGACGATCGACGGCATCCGCCATGCGCGCGAAAGCCTGCCGCCGGCACAGTATCTGTCGTCGAGCTACTACCAGATCTGGCTGGCGGCACTCGACAAGATGCTGGTTGAGCACGGCTTCCTGAGCAAGGACGAGCTGGCCTCGGGCGTCGCCGGTAGCACCCGCCGCGAGCCCAAGCGCGTGCTGAAGGGCGAGGAGGTCCCGAGCGTCCTGCGCCGCGGTTTCCCTTATGAGCGCGCGGCGGCAGCGCCGGCCCGTTTCAAGGTCGGCGACACCGTCCGCACCATCGTGATGCACCCGCAGCATCACACCCGCCTGCCGCGCTATGCCCGCGGCAAGCAGGGCGTGATCGAGCGCGTCACCGGCTGCCATGTCTTCCCTGACACCGGCGCCCATGGCGCGCCCGAGACGGCGCAATGGCTCTACACCGTGGTCTTCACCGGCCCGGAGCTCTGGGGCCGCGACGCCGATCCGACCTCGAGCGTCAGCATCGAGGCCTGGGAGAGCTATCTTGAGCCGGCCTGACGCTGCCCTCGCGGGGGCGCTCGCCGCCGGCACACCGATTCCGCGCGACGCCGAGGGGCCGGTCTTCGCCGAGCCCTGGCAGGCCCAGGCCTTCGCCCTCGTCGTCGCGCTGCAGAACCGCGGCATCTTCAGCGCCGACGAATGGGCGCAGGCGCTCGGCGGCGAAATCCGCGAAGCCCTCGCCAATGGCGGCTGCCGCGACGGTTCCGATTATTACGAGCGCTGGTGCGAGGCGCTCGAGCACCTCTTGATCGAGAAGGGTCTCGCCTCGCAGACGAGCGTCGACGCCCGCGCGGCCGCCTGGGAACGAGCCGCCGAGGCGACGCCGCATGGCAGGCCGATCCTGCTGGAGAACGATCCGCTGGGGTGAGGAACCGTCATTCTCGGCCGAAGCGCAGCGCAGAGCCGAGGATCTCGCGCAGCAGATGGCGCCCTTCCGTCACGATATGCTCGGGACAAGCCCGAGTACGACGCCTGGGCTCAGCTCCCTTGTCCGGCCGCCCACAGGCCGAAGAACAGCGCCGCGCCGAGCACCGCGACGAAGGCCGCCGCCAGCACTTCGAGCCCGGCGATAATCCGAGCCCCCTTCAACGAGCCGCCGCCGGCGAAGCGCAGGGCCGCGAACTTGAAGAACACCGCCAGCGCCGCCAGCGCCCCGGTGGTCAGGGCCGTGCCGAGCGCCATGGCGAAGGTGGCGGCAACGCCGGCCCAGAGCAGGCCCTGCGCATTGGCGAAGACGAGGATGATCAGCGCGCCCGCACAGGGGCGCAGGCCCGCCGCCAGCACGACGCCGGCCATCTCGCGGACGGAGCGCAGGCGCGAGACCTCATCCGCTCCTGGCATATGGACATGGTCGCAGGTTGCGGGGTCATGCACCGCGCTGCCGCCGAGCGCGACGAGGCTGCCGGCCTTGCGCCAGAGCACATAGAGCCCGACCAGCGCCACCAGCGCAAAGCTGCCCTGTTCGATCACGAAGGTGGTCGAAGCCATGGTCTTGGCGGTCGCGTTGAGCGCCAGCGTCAGTGTGCCGACCAGCGCGATCGCCACCAGCGCCTGTACGATTGCCGCCGCGAAGGAAAGCGCCAGCCCGCGCTTCAGGCTGCGATTGTCGGCGACGATGTAGCCGGAGATCACCGCCTTGCCGTGGCCGGGCCCGGCGGCATGGAAGACGCCATAGGCGAAGGCGAGCCCGAGCAGGCCAGGCAGCGCCGCCGGCGATTGCGCGATTCCCTTCAGCGTCGCCGTCAGCTCGCGATAGAAGCTCGACTGCCAGGCGAGGATCACCGCGCCGAGGCCGGTCGTCGCCGGCAGCGCCTCGCGCGGCAAGGCCGTGCCGAACGGATTGCGCGGCGGCGGGGGCGGCGGCGGGAAATAGAGACTGGCCAGCCAGGCGATCAGCCCGAGCGCGCCAGCTACGAGGGCTAGCGCCAGCAGCGCAACGAGCAGCCGACGCGGCCAGAGCGGCAGGCCCGGCGCGGCAGGCGCGCTCAGGGACATGCCACCAGCGCCCGCGTGGTGACCTGATAGGCGCTCATATCCGGCGTCGCCGTGATGTCCTCCTGCGCCAGCCGCTGCTGCGTCGCTGCGTCGAGCTTGGGCGGGCGCATGACCCGGACGACGCAGCCCTTGGGCGCATCGCGCGCCGCCACCGCATCGGCCTCCTCGCCAATCTCGAAGGCGACGAAATAGGTGGGATCGCCGATCTCGATGCCGAAGGAGCGGTTCGCCGTGGCCGGCGTCTTCAGCGGCAGCGTATAGGTCAGCGTGAGGATCTTGTTCTCATAGGAGAGCGATTCTCCGCTCGGTGTGCCGAACTCCTGCGCCTTGCCGTTCGCCTTGGCGATGGTGAAGAAGCCGACATCCGGCAGCGATTCCATGTTGACCTTGGCGAGCTCGGCCAATTCGTCCGAGGTCAGCTTGCCGTCGCCGTTCTTGTCGAGGCCTTGGACCATATAGGCCGAGTAGGCCTCGTCGAAGCTCCAGCGATGGCGCAATGCCTTCACCGCGCCGCTGGCGTCGTAGAGAATCTCGGTGCGCGAGGTCACGAAGACGTGCGGATGCGCCAGCGCCGGCACGGCAAGGCCGAGCCAGGCCGAGATGGCAACGAACAGCGTGGGGAGCGTCGAGTATCGCGGCACGCGGCAATTTCCTCGAATCTGCGGCGAATCCGGCCGAGCTTTCATACAAAAACGCGCCCGGCGCGCCTAGCCTTGCAATCCCGTGCCGTGAGCCCTGCCCGCATCGCCCGCAAAGGCGGCCAAATCGCGGCGCGCGCGGTCTCCGCCACTCTGGAATCACCCCAGGGCGATTTGACGATAGCGCGTCTGCTATGACAGCCT
Source organism: Allobosea eneae (assembly GCF_042657265.1). NCBI lineage: Bacteria > Pseudomonadati > Pseudomonadota > Alphaproteobacteria > Hyphomicrobiales > Alloboseaceae > Allobosea > Allobosea eneae. Next base: position 5,348 of record NZ_JBHSLW010000082.1, on the reverse strand, counting down.
TGCTGACATAATAACAAATTGGAGACCGGCGCTACCGGTCCCTGTAGTCGATGGATATGCGATCGTCGGGAGGTCGGCCATGGCCGGTACGCAGCAGACTTCGCAAGGCGCCGCGGCAGCCGGGCCCGAGCTCAGGACGGTCACGCTCGACGACAAATACGACCTCTCCAAGCAGCAAATCTTCCTGACCGGCACGCAGGCTATCGTCCGCATGCTGCTTACCCAGCATGAGCGCGACCGGCGCGCCGGCCTCAACACCGCAGGCTTCGTCTCCGGCTATCGCGGCTCGCCGCTCGGCGGGCTCGACCAGCAACTCGCCCGCGCCGGCAAGCAGCTCAAGCCCGCCAACATCGTCTTCCAGCCCGGTCTCAACGAGGACCTCGCCGCCACCGCCGTCTGGGGCACGCAGCAGGCCGAGCTCTCCGGCGAGGGCAAATATGACGGCGTCTTTTCGCTCTGGTATGGCAAGGGGCCCGGCGTCGATCGTACCGGCGACGTCTTCCGCCATGGCAACATGGCCGGCACCTCGCGCCATGGCGGCGTGCTCTGCCTGCTCGGCGACGACCACACCGCCGAATCCTCGACCAACGCTCACCAGACCGAGTTCGTCCTGGTCGACCGGATGATGCCGATCCTCAATCCGGCCGGCGTCCAGGAGATCATGGACTATTCCCTGCACGGCTTTGCGCTCTCGCGCTTCGCCGGCGTCTGGGTCGGCCTGAAATGCGTCAAGGACAACATCGAATCGACCGCCTCGGTCGACGGCTCGGTCGACCGGGTCAGCATCGCGATCCCCGATGATTTCGTCATGCCGCCGGGCGGCCTCAACATCCGCCGCGAGCTCGATTTTCTCGACCAGGAAAAGCGGCTGCATCTGCACAAACGCGCCGCGATCCTCGCCTATCTGCGCGCCAACAAGCTCAACCAGACCATCCTCTCCGGCGGGCAAACCCCGCGCATCGGCATCATCACCGTCGGCAAATCCTATCTCGACGTGCGTCAGGCGTTGGAGGAACTCGGCCTCGACGAGGTCCGCGCCAATGATCTCGGCATCCGCCTGTTCAAGATCGCCTGCCCCTGGCCGCTCGATCCGCAGGAGCTGAAGGCGTTCGCTGAAGGCCTCGACCTCGTCATGGTCGTCGAGGAGAAGCGCTCGCTGATCGAGGTGCAGCTGCGCGAGGAACTCTACGGCACCGCGCACCAGCCCATGGTGATCGGCAAGAAGGACGAGCAGGGCGAGTGGCTCTTCCCGGTCCATGGCGCGCTCGATCCCAACGACATCGCCATCGCACTCGGCGCGCGCCTGCTGCAGTATCGAGAGGACCCTGTGCTCAGGACCCGCCTCGAGGAGATCGCCGCGGCGCAGGGCCGGCTCGCCGAGGCGATCGAAGTCGCCAAGCGCACTCCCTATTTCTGCTCGGGCTGCCCGCACAACTCCTCGACCGTCGTGCCCGAAGGCTCGCGCGCTTATGCCGGCATCGGCTGCCACTACATGGCGCAGTGGATGGACCGCGACACCACCGGCTTCACCCAGATGGGCGGCGAAGGCGCCAACTGGGTCGGCGAAGCGCCGTTCTCGAAACGCGGCCATGTCTTCCAGAATCTCGGCGACGGCACCTATACCCATTCCGGCTCGCTTGCGATCCGCTGGGCCGTCGCGAGCGGCGTCAACATCACTTACAAATTGCTTTACAACGACGCCGTCGCGATGACCGGCGGCCAGCAGGCGGAAGGGCATCTCTCGCCCGACCAGATGGCCCGCCAGGTCGCGGCCGAGGGCGTCTCGCGCATCGCGGTGGTCTCCGACGATCCCGACAAGTATCCCGCGGGCACGCTCTGGCCGCCCGGCACCACCTTGCACCATCGCGACGATCTCGACGCAGTGCAGCGCGAGCTTGCGACCGCCTCCGGCGTCTCGCTGCTGCTCTACGACCAGACCTGCGCCACCGAGAAGCGCCGCCGGCGCAAGCGCGGCGCCTATCCCGATCCGGACAAGCGCGTCATCGTCAACGAGCTGGTCTGCGAGGGCTGCGGCGACTGCGGCGTGAAGTCGAACTGCGTCTCGGTGCAGCCGCTCGAGACCGAGTTCGGGCGCAAGCGCCAGATCGACCAGTCGAACTGCAACAAGGACTTCTCCTGCGTGAAGGGCTTTTGCCCCTCCTTCGTCACCGTGCATGGCGCGCGGCCGAAGAAGGCGGAGCCGCGCACGCTCGATGCCTCCGCGCTCGGCGCAAGCGATCTGCCCGAGCCCAGGGTGCCGGCGCTCGACCGCAGTTTCGCTGTTGTCGTCACCGGCGTCGGCGGCACCGGTGTCGTCACAATCGGCGCGATCCTCGGCATGGCCGCGCATCTCGAAGGCAAGGGCTGCGGCATGATCGACATGGCCGGCCTCGCCCAGAAGGGCGGCGCAGTCTTCAGCCATGTCCGTCTCGCCCCGACGCCTGAGGCAATCCACGCCATCCGCGTCGCCGCCGGCCAGGCCGATCTCGTGCTCGGCTGCGACCTCACCGTCACCGGTTCGAAGAAGGTGCTGGGCGCGATCCGCCAGGGCCGCTCGACCGTCGTGGTCAACACTGCCGAATCCATGCCTGGCGATTTCACCCGCAACGCCGATTTCTCGCTGCCGACCGAGCGCCTGAAGCGGGCGATCATCTCGGCCTCCGGGCGTGACAACACCCATCTCGTCGATGCGACGGCGGCGGCCACCACCTTCCTCGGCAATGCCATCGCCGCCAACATCTTCATGCTCGGCTACGCCTGGCAGTTCGGCGCGGTGCCGCTCTCGCGCGCCTCGCTGCTGCGGGCGATCGAGCTCAACGGCGAAGCCGTGGCGATGAACAAGCAGGCCTTCGAGCTTGGCCGCCGCGCCGCGCATGACCCGGTCGCGCTTGGCTCCGCTCTCGCCGAAGCCAAGGCGCCGACGGAAGCACGCCAGCTTTCGCAGAGCCTCGACGAGATCGTCACCCGCCGCGTCGACTTCCTCACCGGCTACCAGAACGCCGCCTATGCGGTGCGCTATCGTGACCTCGTCGACAAGGTCCGCGCCAAGGAAGCGAGCGTGCTTCCCGGCCAGAGCGCGTTGGCCGAGGCCGTCGCGCGCTATCTCTTCAAGCTGATGGCCTACAAGGACGAATACGAGGTCGCCCGGCTCTACAGCGACGGCGCCTTCCGCAAGCAGCTCGCCGCGACCTTCGAGCAGGATAGCGCTTCGGGTGAGCCCTTGCGTCTCGAATTCCACCTCGCCCCGCCCTTGCTAGCCAAGCGCGACCCCAATACCGGCCTGCCGCGCAAGATGAGCTTCGGACCGTGGATGCTGGGCGCCTTCGGCCTGCTGGCGAAGCTGAAAGGCTTGCGCGGCACCGCCCTCGACGTGTTCGGGTACACGCAGGAGCGCAAGACCGAGCGTAAGCTGATCGCCGATTACGAGGCGCTGCTCGCCGAAATCCTCGGCAAGCTCTCGCCGCAGAACCACGCGCTCTGTATTGCGCTGGCCGCGATCCCCGAGAAGATCCGCGGCTTCGGCCACGTCAAGGAGCGCCATCTCACGGCGGCAAAGGCCGAGGAAGCCGAGCTGCTGAAGCGGCTGCGCGATGGCTCGGAGGCGGCGCTGGCGATGCCGAAGGCCGCGGAATAACCGCACGAACGTTCAAGACCTGCGGTGGTTCTCCCGCTTCTACTTGCGCTTGCTGCGAGGCGATATGCGGGGAAAAGATTATGGATGGACTGGCCGGTTTCCTGCTCGCCGGCATCGCGCTCACCGGCAGCCCCGGGCCGGCGACCCTGAGCCTGACCGCGACAGGCGCCGCCTTCGGCACCCGCCGCGGGCTCGCCTATGGCGCCGGCATCACGCTCGGCATGCTCGCGGTGATGGCCCTGACGGCGAGCGGCGTCGTCGCCGTCGTCCTGGCGCTGCCGGGCCTGGCACCGGTCGTCACGGTGCTGTCGGCGCTCTATTTCCTCTATCTCGCCTTCCGGATCGCAACGGCGCCGCCGCTGGCCGAGACGAACAGCGACGCGGCGGCTCCCTCCTTCGCCGCCGGCTTCACGCTCTCGCTGGTCAATCCCAAGGGCTATGCGGCCATGGCCGCGCTGTTCTCCGGCTTCACGCTGCTGCCGCAGCAACCGGCGATCGATGCAAGCCTCAAGATCGGCCTCCTGCTGCTGGTGATCGCCACGGTCAACCTCGGCTGGCTTCTGGCCGGCTCGGGTCTGACCGGCCTGTTCCGCGATCCCCGCAGCAACCGGATCGTCAACCTGATCTTCGCGGCGCTGCTGCTCGCCTCGCTAGCCGCCGCGATCAGGTTCTGAGGGCCATCTCGTGGAAGCGACGCACGATGCACCTGGGGATCGGCGCAGGTGGCATGACAGCCCGCCTGACTTGAGTTTGCGATGAACCGGGCCGCATAGTGCGCGACGTGCGCATGCGAGGGGCCGACGAATCTTGATTTCCGAGGACGAGCTGCGCCGCATCGCCGCCTGGTCGAACGACCTCACGCCGGAGGAGTTCGAGGAAGCCAGGCGCGGCACCAGCATCAAGGCCTATGGCAAGGGCGCCTATGTCTGCCATGTCGGCGACCGGCTCGAATCCTGGACCGGCGTCGCCGACGGGCTACTCAAGATGAGCACGACCTCGCGCAGCGGCAAATCGGCGACGCTCGCCGGACTGCGCGGCGGTGCCTGGTTCGGCGAGGGCACGATCATCAAGAACGAGGCGCGGCGCTATGATCTCGTCGCGCTGCGCGAGAGCAAGGTCGCGCTGATGCGGCGCCAGACCTTCCTCTGGCTGTTCGAGCATTCGGCCGCCTTCAACCGCTTCCTGGTGCACCAGTTCAACGAGCGCCTCGCCCAGTTCATCGGGCTCGCCGAATACGACCGCATGCTGGGGGCGACCGGGCGCCTTGCCCGCAACCTCGCCTGGCTGTTCAACCCGATCCTCTATCCCAACAACGAGCGGACGCTGACGATCAGCCAGGAGGAGCTCGGCCTGCTTGCCGGCATCTCCCGGCAGATGGCCAATCAGAGCCTCGCCAGGCTGGCCGAGCTCGGCTTCATCAAGATCGGCCACAACGAGGTGACGATCCTCGATCTGGAACGGCTGGCGCGGTATGAAGGCTAGAGCGATTCTGCGATTCTCCGAATCGCGGAATCGCGGAATCGCTCTAGGTCTTTGTTTTATTGCATTTTCTTCATGCGGACCGATGTCCACTGCGTCGCAAAGGCTCTAGGATAAACAGGTAGAGTGAAACACTAGGCCTCGTGGACAAAGCTTGACCTGAGACACGCGGATTGATTCAAGGCTTCTTTTTGGAGGAAGCCTTGGGCGAGCGGATCGGTCTGACGGACGAGGA
>NZ_JBHSLW010000081.1:0-5049 GCF_042657265.1 Allobosea eneae | reverse complement strand
ACGAGCTCACGGTCTCGGTCGACAAGGACGATATCGAGACCGACAATCTCGGCATCTACGGGCCGATGTTCACCGAGCTCGGCTCCGCCTCGGGCTCGCATTACGACCAGCTCATCTTCGGCTTGCTCAAGGCCGGCTTCAACACCGCTTGCTACGACAAGCAGTACTTCTTCGACACCGACCATCCGGTGCTCGACGCCAACGGCAATGTCACCTCGGTCGCCAACACCGATGGCGGCGCCGGCGCACCCTGGTTCCTGATCGACGACAGCCGCTTCCTGAAGCCGATCATCCTGCAGCGCCGCAAGGGCTGGAACCTTGTCCGCAAGGATCAGGAGACGGACGACAACGTCTTCGACCGCAAGGAATTCGTCTACGGCGTCGACGCCCGCCACAACGTCGGTTTCGGCTTCTGGCAGTTCGCCTGGGGCTCCAAACAGCCGCTCAACAAGGCGAACTACAAGGTCGCCCGCGAGGCGATGATGGGCATGAAGGGCGATTTCGACCGCCCGCTCGGCGTGCGTCCGAAGCTGCTCGTCGTCCCGCCCGGCATGGACGGCCAGGCGCTCGAGCTCATCAATTCCGAGCGCGACGCCGCCGGCGCCACCAACGTCTACAAGGGCACGGCCGAAGTCCTCGTCTGCCCCTGGCTCGCCTGATCGGCGGCGCCCTGTCACGAGCCGCCGACGCCGCCGGCGGCTCCAGAGAGGACGTAACCGGAGACTTCCATGCCCGAGATCGAAAGCCCGGCCGAGAAGGCCCCCGGCATCCGCATCATCAGCCGCGCCCCTGACGGATTCCGTCGTGGCGGCGTCGCTCACCCGGCCGACGCAACCTATCCGGCCGACCATTTCACCGCCGATCAGCTCGAGGCGATCGAGACCGAGCCGCTCCTGACCGTCATCCTGGAAGCCGGCGCCGAGCGCCCGGCCAAGGCGAAGGGCGGCCGCAAAGGCTGACGAGATACCCGAGGGGCGGTCCGGTACGGCTCGCAAGGCCCCCGGCACCTGATGGGAGGCCGGCGTCAGTCGGTCAGGGGTTCAGCCCGCCGCCCACACCAATGCCGGAGCGAAAGCAACCGGGGCAAATCCGGCGATGCCATCGAGGGCTAGCCGGGCGGGGTTGTGAGTAGGCGAGCCGGGCGCGCACTCGGCTGACAGGGGAAAGTCCTCGGGCGGGTGCAATGCCGGCCACCCAGTTTCTAACCGCGAGGTTCGCGATGAAGACGCACACTGGCCTGCCTGTTCATGGATACCGTCCGCAGGATGACGGCGCCGTCGCGCGCGTCAACGCCATGAAACAGGTCGAGGAGGCCCTGCTGCGTACCCTGGACGAGCTCGCCGCGCGCGACGACGTCGATCAGCGCTGGCTTGCCATCGGTCGCAGCCAGATCGAGCAGGGCTTCATGGCCGTCAACCGCTCGATCTTCCGCCCCGCTCGCGTCGAATTGGACTGACCCATGGCCTACGCCACCGTCCAGGACATGATCGGCCGTTTCGGCGAGACGGAGATGCTGCGGCTCTCCTCCGTCGATGGCGTGCTGCCGGACGTGGTCAACCCCGTGCCGGTCGAGCAGGCCATCGCCGACGCCGACGGCATCATCGACAGCTATCTGCGCAAGCGCTACCGCGTGCCGCTCGCGCCGGTGCCGCGCGCCATCGTCAACGCCTCCTGCGTGCTCGCCCGCTACGAGCTCTCGGTCGGCGGCGATCGCGAGCCTGCCGACCAGGTCAAGGCCGGCCGCCGCGACATCGTTGCCTGGCTTACGCAGCTGGCCAACGGCGTCGCGACGCTCGAAGACATCACCCCCATCGTGCCGTCGAGCGCGGCCCAGGCCAGCGATCGCGAGCGCATGTTCGGCCGCCATGGCGAGCGAGGTCTGTGATGGCCGAGCTCGATCCGATCAGCGCCGCCTTTCCCGCCATCGAGGGGCGGCTGCGCCTCTTCTTCGAGGCCAAGGTCTGGGACTTCCACACCGTCGCCGATCCGATGTCGATCGAGGAGTTCAAGGCGATCACGCGCAGGACGCCGCTGCTCGCGCTCGGCTGGCGCCAATTCAACTCAACGAAGTCGGTTGGTCGCCGTTTCCAAGGCGATCTCGGCCTGCGTCTGACGATCGCGGTCAAGCATCCGCTCGACGCCAACAAGCGCTTTCTGGGCGACAGCCGCGGGCCGGGCCTGTTCCCGGCGATCACCTGCGCCGCCGCGCTGCTGAACGGCTTCACCGTCGCGGATCTGGGCACATTCTCGGTGACGGCGATCGCGCAGGCCTATGCCGAGGGTTTCGGCGACCACAACGTCGCGATCGCCACCATGGACATCGGCATCAACGTCGCGATCCCGGACGTCACCGGCGACTTCGCAGCCGCGCCCGCCTTCCTGACCATGCTGAACGAATTCGAGCCTTGGCCCAAAGACCAGGGCCGCGATCGCGACGAACCCATCGATGTGAGGCCCGCGCCATGACGACGGACAAGCGTCTTTATCTGAAGCCGGCCGAGGGCCGGATCGTGCGGCGTCCCGAGGACGGCGAGCTCTGGCCGGCCGAAGGCGACTTCGCCGAGCGCAGCCAGTTCGTGCGCCGCCGCCTGAAGGACGGCGACCTGGTCGAGGCGCAGCCGCCGCGCGCGCCGAAGCCGGCCGGCGACGAGAAGAAGTGAGGGGCCGATGATCAATCTGAACGAGATCCCGTACGACTGGCGCGTTCCCGGCACCCTGGTCGAGAACCGCCCGGTCTATGACCGCATGGGCCTGGTCTCTTTCCCGGCCGTCGCCTACCTCTTCGTGCAGAAGCTGGCGACCGGCACGGCCGAGGCGGCGCGCGCCTATGAGATCACCCGGCCCGAGCAGGGCACGGTGCTGTTCGGCGCCGGCTCGGTCGGCCAGCAGACGGTCCGCGCCTGGAAGAAGGCGAACCGCACCAACCGCGTCTTCGCCATCGCACTGGCGGACGACGCCGCCGGCGTGAAGGAGGTCCGCACCTACACCTTCAGCGGCGCGGGCGCCGGAACGGTCAGCTTCTACATCCAGGGCCGGCGCTATCGCTACAAGGCGCTCTCGTCCATGACGCCGACCCAGCACGCCGCCGCGGCGGTGCTGGCGATCAACGCCGATCCGGACGCTCCGGTCACCGCGACCTCGGCCGTCGCCGTCATGACGACGACCGCCAAGCATGCCGGTGAGGTCGGAAAGCATATCGACGTGCGCTTCCGCAAGACCGCCGAGGACGTGCTGCCCGGCACGCTCGCCATCGCCGAGGCGGTGACGACGCCCGGCTCCGGCAATCCGGACGTCCAGGACATCCTCGACGCGCTCGCCAACACCTGGGTGACCGATATCGTCATGCCCTGGGACGATGCGGCCAATCTCGAACTGGTCACCGAATGGGCGGCCGAGCGCTTCAAGGCCATGGGACGCAAGGACGGCCATGTCTATGTCGGCCATCGCGGCACCTATGGCGCGCTCGGCACCAAGGGCGGCCTCACCAACTCGCCGCACCTATCCGCCATCGGCGCGAACCGCCCCTATCAGGCGCCCTGGGAATTGGCGGCGGCCCTTGGTGGCGTTGCCACCTTCCAGCTCACCAATGATCCGGCCCGCCAGCTGCGTTCGCTGGCGCTGCCCGGCATCGACGCGCCGGATGAAGAGGACTGCTTCACCGAGACCGAGCGCGACCTGCTGCTGCGCCAGGGCATCTCGACCTGGACGCGCCTCGAGGACGGAACGATGGTGATCGAGCGGGTGATCACCACCTACAAGGTCACCAATCTCGGCATCGCCGACACCGCCTTCCTCGACATCATGGTGCCGAAGACGCTGACCCGGATCCGCTACGACTGGGCGAGCTACGTCACGCTGCTCTATCCGCGCCACAAGCTCGCGCCGGACGATAGCGTCGCGGCCAACAACAACGACATCGTGGTCACGCCCAAGCGCATGGCAGGGACCTGGGCGGCGCGCTGCAAGCTCTACGAGCAGCTCGCCTGGATCGTCGAGATCAGGCGCACGCTCGAACTCAGCAAGTTCGAGCTCGATCTCGCCGGCGACAAGAACCGGATGAACGCGCAGCAGCGCATCAACATCATCGGCAACCTGATGGTGCTCGCCGCTGCGCTCGAATTCGAGGCCTGAGAGGGCGCTTCAACCACCTATGAAAGGAGGCCGTCGTGACGCAGGTCCTCGGCATCGTCGACATCGTCTGGCAGGGCCGGAACATCCCGGTCGAGAAGGGCGCGAAGCTCAAGCCCGGCGGCATCACCAACAACCCCGTGGCTTACGGCCGCAAGGTCGGCCGGGCCCAGGAGTTCAAGGGCTCGGAGATCGAGGCGACGACCACGCTCGAGCGCGGCCAGAAGTTTAAGGACCTCTACCAGGTCGGCGAGGGCGAGCTGCAGGTGCAATGCGACACCGGCCAGATCTTCGTCTTCGCCGACGCCTTCCTGGTCGACCAGCGTGAAATCACCGGCGGCGAGGGCGGCAAGGTGACGCTCAAGTGGTCGGCCAGCGAACCCGAGGAGATCGTCGCGTGAGCAAACTCAGCATCAGCCAGCGTGCTCCGGACGCCATCGTCGAGGAAGACGACGGCGAGCAGCCGGCGCGCGGCCCAGCGGTCGTGGTCGAATCCGACGACGATGGTGAGCCGAAGGCCGGCCAGCTGCCTGCGCGCGCGACGCTCAACGACGATGGCTCCGTCACCCTGGCGCTCGTCAAACCGGTGACGCTGACGATCCGCAAGGGCGACAGCGAAAAGCAGGAGACCTATGCCGAGCTCACCTTCCGCGAGCTCACCGGCGCCGATCTGCGCCTGGTCGCCCAGGAGAAGGATGAGATGAAGCGCACCATCCTGACTTTGGCGCGCGCGACCGGCATGACGTCCATCCGCATGAACGTGCTGTTCGACCGGCTGGCACAGCGCGACGTCGGAGGCGCGACGGCGGTCATCGCTTACTTTCAGGAGTGAGTGGCCGGAAGACTGGCCGCTGATCGTCGCCGCCGTCGCCCGCTATTACGGCGGCGGTTTCGTCAGCGCCGAGGCGCTGACCATCGGCG
>NZ_JBHSLW010000080.1:0-62066 GCF_042657265.1 Allobosea eneae | reverse complement strand
CGCAGATCAGAAGGCCGCCTGACCTTCACGCGCCCCATCATCGCGCCAGCGGCCCTCGCGCGAAGGCTTCAGTCATGCGGCCCTCCTCGTGTGCGTACGGCGCTGCCGAAATCGCCTCGTCTCAAACAACTGCGGTTCCGTAGCGAGGTCGCGCTGATGTTGCTGCAAAACCGCGCGAAGGCCGGCATCCAGTCAGTTCTCCATATCATCCCTGAGTAAAATTACGGCCTGCCAACGCCTCGATAAGAGCGCAATCGCTGACGCCGACGCCGCTGGAACACGCCTTTGCAATCCGTTGGAGCTCGGCTTCAAGAGAGCCCAGGTGGCCGATCTTGCAGCGGACCTCTGCCAGATGGCCGGCAGCAACGGTATGGGCTTCGCCGCAGGCTAGTTCGGGGCTCTCAGAGAGCCGCAGTAAAGCCCTAATCCCTTCTCCGGAAAAGCCAAGATCCCGCGCATGCTTGATGAATGCTAGGCGTTTGAGATCGCCCTGAGCGTAGCGACGCTGATTGCCGCCCGACCGCGTTGGCCTCGGAAGTAGGTTGATCCGTTCGTAATATCGTATCGTCTCAACCTTGACACCAGTGTCTTCGGCCAACCTTCCGATCGGCAGCGAACAGCGAGGCACCTTGCTCTCACGCATCTCTCTGTTCCCCAAAGCAACAGCGCCGATCAGAATTGGGAGCCAGAGCGCGATAGTGAAGAGACATGGCGCCACCGGCAGCTGCTACGGTTGAACGTCCTATTTTCGTGTTGCCCGAATGGCCTCTTCCAACGGCTTTTGACCAACGGCACCGACCATAAGCTGATTGCCGACCACGAATGATGGGGTACCGGTCACGCCCAACCGCTGCGCGAGATCGAGATTCGTATAGATCTGCACTTCAATCTCCTTGGTCGCCGCAACCGATTTCAGGCGTTGGGTGTCGATCCCAAGTTTGCCAGCCACTTGTAAAGCCCTCGAACCATCGATGCGGCCTCGAGAATCCATGAGACGTTTGTGGAACTCGCCTGCCGTGGTCTCGCCGGCCACTTGCTTCACGGCTAGGCCGACCTTCGCCGCTTCAACCGAGCCCGGTCCCAAAACGGGCAGGTCCTTCAACACGACCCTCAGCTTCGGATCGCCGGCGACGAGAGCAGCGACATCGGGAGCGGCGCGCTTGCAGTAGCCGCAGTTGAAGTCGAAGAACTCGACCAGCGATACGTCGCCATTGGGGTTGCCCATGACGATATCGCCTTTTGACTCCAGCAGTGCGGATCGCTCAGCGAGGAGTGCCGCGGACTTTGCCTCGGCCTCCGCCTTTTGAGCGCGAAGCTGCAGTTGGGTCAGGGCTTCCTCGATGATCTGCGGATTTTCGAGGATATATTCGCGGATGATCGTCTGGATCTGGCCCCTGTCGATTTGCTCGGCGTGACTGTTTGAGGCCGAAGCAATCGTTCCGAAGAGCAGCCCCGCGAGGTACCCAAGCTTTCGGCCCACCAGCTTTGATCGAACTCTGCCTCCGGAAGGAGCGCGTTGCATCAATATCATTCTGTCCCTGAATTCGTGTGGCTCATCACCCTGATTCACGACCATAGTGGGGCGTCCGCCGGCGCGCAGTTTCGCCCCAACGAGCGCAACATCAGCACGGGATATCGAGGCTGGCATCGCGCTTCTCGCGAAGGGCAACGAACTCACTTTTATCGGTGCCATTGCCGATATGAATGTTTGCGCGACGCTACGCTCCGACCGTGCTTTGCCAAGCAGGAACACGTCGCCCGCCCGCGCCATAATCATGGCACGCGAACAAATCGACATCGTCGGCTCTATCGAGGATATGCTTGATCGATTGAATGAGCGCGCCGGCGTTGCCGCGATGGAAATCGCATCGTGCGGTACCGGAATCGGGCATGAACAGCGTATCGCCTGTGAATACGGCGTCACCGACGACAAAGCTTAGATGATCAAAGGTGTGGCCCGGTGTAGCGAGCACCTTGATCGTGAAGTCTCCGAGCGGGAGTTCTTCGCGGTCTGCCAGGAACCTGTCGAACCGATCGAGCGTGCCAAAGCGGGGTTCCAAGCCGTAGACATCCGCGATTGCGTTAGCGACCTCGCCAACGCGATCACCGATCGCGATTGCCCCGCCCAAAAGCCGTCTCAGCTCGGAGGCCCCGGAGATGTGGTCGTGATGGATGTGGGTGTCGAGGATCCAGTCGAGCCGCAATCCTCGCTCTCGCACGAAGCTCGGAATAAGCTCGACTGGCCTACAACTGGTGTGCCCCGAGGCGGGATCGAGGTCAAATACTGGATCGATCACTGCGCAGGCTTTGGATCGAGCGCACCAGACGTCGGGTTTCATAGACCTCCTCCTGCGTCATGGGGACGAGGCTCTCGCCTCAGCCCTTGGGCTGCGGCACCACGCGCAAATAGGGCTTGAGCTCCTTCCAGCCGGCCGGAAACTTCTCCTTGGCGGCCTCGCTGGACAACGATGGGACGATGATCACGTCGCCGCCCTGCTGCCAATTCGACGGGGTTGCCACGCTGTGCTTCGCTGTGAGCTGAAGTGAATCGATCGTGCGCAGAATCTCATCGAAGTTGCGTCCGGTGCTCGCCGGATAGGTCAACGACAGCTTCAGCTTCTTGTCGGGTCCGATCACGAAGACCGAGCGTACCGTCATCGTGTCGCTGGCATTGGGATGGATCATCCCGTACAGGCCGGCGACCTTCCGATCGGAATCGGCGATGAGCGGGAAGTTGACGCGCTGGCCCTGCGTCTCCTCGATATCATCCTCCCACTCGCCGTGATTGGCGAGCTCATCCACGCTGAGCCCGATCACCTTGACGCCGCGCTGGTCGAATTCCGGCTTCAAGCGCGCAACATCGCCGAGCTCGGTGGTGCAGACGGGGGTGAAGTTCTTCGGATGAGAGAACAACACTGCCCAGGAGCCCTCAATCCAATCATGAAAGCTGATTGCTCCTTTTGTCGTTTCCGCGGTGAAGTCCGGAACGACGTCGCCGAGTTGCAGTGTCATGGTCGTTTCCCTTTCCTGTTGGGATTGGCGATGGTGGTCTGACCGTGGTCAGCCTCGGGTTAGTTTCCAGCAGGGGCAATCGAACACGCCCCGGCCGAGAAACCTCATTTCTGTCGGATCAGGCGCGACGAATTCGCCAGGATGCCGATATCAGGATCGCCTGGAGCGAAGCCGCCAGGGTCCGATGGGATTATCCCGAAGGCCGCGAGGGAAAGGCCCGCCAGGTTGTAGAACGCGGCGACATTGATCTTCACCACGGCCATGGTTCGCCGCGCGATCCTGAAGCAATCGGCCATCAAGCCCCAATCCTCGCGCATCAACACGATGTGTGCAGCCTCCATGGCAACATCCGTCCCGCCGCCCATGGCGATGCCGACGTCGGTTTGCGCCAAGGCAGGCGCGTCGTCGGCCATCTCCGACCATGACCACGCGATGGCCTTTGGCCTGCAATTCCCGGACAGCGCGGATCTTGTCTTCAGGCAAAAGGTTTGCCTGGAAGCCGATCCCGAGCGGACTGGCGATGGCAGCCGCAGTCCGTTCGTTGCCTCCGGTCCGCAGTTCGGGGCGTTGAATGCCGAGCTTCCGGATTTCATCGATGGCCGTCGAAACCTCCGGCCGCACATTATCCATCGCAGCCAGTATGCCGCTGGGTGGGCCATCGATCGCCATGATCAGCAACGTCTTTCCTTCGGATTCCCGACGGGAGACGATCGGGTGACCATCGTCGATGGGAACAAGACGACGATTGCCAATCACGACCGTCTGGCCTTCAATCACAGCACGGATGCCCCTGCCCAGCAAGGCTTCAAATCGCTCAGGTTCGCCGGGGCGCGGGTGCTGCTCGCGCGTAAACGCGGACCGCCTCGGCCAGCGGGTGTTCTGAATGGCGTTCCGCCGTAGCGGCGAGCCGCAGCAACGTCGCCTCTGCGGCTCCGTCGAGCGATACGACATCAGTGACCTTGGGCTTGCCGGTGGTCAGTGTGCCGGCTTTATCGACGAGCACGACGTCGGCGCTCTTGATCGCCTCGACATACTTGCCGCCCTTGATCAGCAGACCGCGCTTCGCCGCTGCGCCGATAAAGCCGAAACCCTTCGTGGCGTTGAACCACTTCACGGTGCCAGTCGCCATCGTCGCATCTCCTAAAAAAAGGCGCGCCATCGTCGCAGGATGCTGGGATTGCACAATCCGGCGGTTCGCGAAGGCGACCACCGGAACATGATGATCGGACCATGCCGTTTTCTTCGTTGAACGATCCTATCGACGTCGCCCGCGCGCATGCGGCGTTCGATCTCGTTTGGAACGAGGTGAGACCGAGTGTTCCTGACGGCGATCAGGAGCGCGAGCGGACGCGCGTTGCCTCCCTCGTCGCACACTTCGCACATGTCGCGCTCGACGAGGCCGACCTCGTGCGCCGAACCCTGGATCGATACCGGAAAATGGTCGAGTAGCCACCAGCGGTCGGGAGCCGCATTGCGACCGATGTCGGCGCGGAAATGTCTCAGGCGAGCAATCGAGACCTCATGGGCTGATCATTGTGGATAGCTCTCTGGCCGTGGCGCCGATCGATTTTCGGACCCGGTCCGGCTCAACATCGCGATGTCCGTCGCGATCAATCGCCTGCTTGTTCTCAGTGACAGCGAGACAGGCTTCGTCGAGCGACAGCGGGATGTCACACACACCTCAGCGCCTTATCGGACCGCCCAGCAGCCGGGCCGTAAAGGCGGTCACGATCAGGATCACCGCCGAAACCGTAATACCCATTACCGCCAGAGCCGGCCCAACCAGCTCACGGACGCGAGTTCCTAACGACGCAATCGGGCCGGCCAACTCCGATAGCCCCACGCCGCGGCTGATGTCGCCCGCCTGCGTGATAGCCCAGTCGCCGAACATTGCCCAAAGTCCGTAAGCGAGGCCGACCAGTACCACCCAGAGTAAGAGCAGTCCGCTGCCGAGCATCCAGATGAGGGTTTGAGCACGCCTGCCGCCGCCACGGGGGAGTGGTAGAGCCTCTTGTGACGCCTGCCAGGACGGCCTTGACCCGGCTTGATCGATGGTGAGGTCCTCCGAACGACGACGTCCGCCCCGTCTTCCAAGGCCGTTGAGCACAGCGCGGAGGCGAGTCCGCAGGGCCGGATCACGCGCCAACCGTTCTGCAAAATAGATCAGGATCCATCTCACGTCATGGTCCCCTGGCTTGTGCCTTCTGAACCGGGGTCAACGCGCTCAACGAACGCTGGGGGCACCATCACAATGAGGGCTTCACGTCCGACCGACACTCGGATCGGCGTCTTCGTGATGACCTCGCCATCGACGGCAACGTCCTGTTTTGGGACGGTGTCGATCACCAGCTCTGGGGCTTTGAGGACCTCAATATCGGCAGCCCTAAACGGGGCGCGGAGGGCGACGCGCGCCCATTCCTTGCCCAACGCCCATTTGGACGGCTCCGTGAGGATATGGACGACGATCTGGCCGTCATCAGGGTTGGCGTCGGGCGCAACCAGAACACCGCCTTGATATCCTCCATTCGCAATCCGAACGTCGAGCGCATCGAATGAGGTTTCCTCACCATTGATGGTGATGATGCATCGGAAAGGCCCATAACGCATGAACTTGCTTGCCCCGACCAGAAGGTACGCGCCCCGGCCAAGCCATTTTTTCAAGGCGTGCGGTGTCGCCCGTCCAATAACGGCCGGCATTCCGATCGATGACCCATTGGCAAAGTAGCCATCGTTGATCTTGCCAAGATCGACATCAAAGACCTTCCCGCTGACTAGGATGTCAATCGCTCCAGGCAGATCAAGTGGAATCCCGAGCGTGCGGGCAAAACTGTTGGCTGTACCCAGCGGCAACACTCCGAGGACGACGCTGACATAGGCAAAATGGTCGACCACCGAACTGATGGTGCCATCGCCTCCGCCTACGATAATGAACTTGCGCCCTTTGGCGATCTCTTCTCGCACGATCTCCGGCAATCTCTCAGAATGCCGGACCGGATAGGAAGCGTCCAGAATGATTCCCGCTTCAATGAGTCGCCGCTTCGCCTCCGAATAGGCCCGCGCACCGCGCCGCGACCGCGTGTTCACGACGAGAACTGCGCGGCGGCTTTCCTTAATCTCTTGCGCCAGTGCAGCCTTTTCCACACGACGGTCAAACGCTGGATGTTGTGCAGAGTGGCTGGTGGTCATGGCTTCTCCGGATTGCTCTGCATTGGGGACAGGCTCGCGAAATCTTCTTTCGCAAGGAGAATGCGTCCGCTCCACGTGTGCCTACTCAATTCACGCTGCGCCCAGCGTCCGCCTCTCCCGGAAGAGGAGGGCGCGCCGTTCGGCCTTTCGGTACTTTGCCCCCCGGGCCGCGACGGCCGGCGCCATGTTGGCGGATGCCCCGCCCCAATCCAGTGCCATCATAGGTGCACCAGGGTCGGAGCAAGCCACCCGAGCACGGCGAAAGCCACTCCGACAGCACCGAGTGCACCACCAAGCCAGGTGAGCCAGGCCACCCCCGCGATCAGTGACGCGGAGGCCAGCACGATTGCGAGTTGCAGCCCGGCGGCGCCATATTCATAGAGGTGATAGGCGGAGAGGGCGCGATCACGCTGCGCCTCGGCGCTCTTGGCGCGCGCGATGAGTTCCTTGCGACCCTCGTTGGTGGAGGGCTCGGTCTCGTAGCGCTCGGCCGTCGCACGCCATGCCTGAACGCGTTTGACGACGGCTTCCGCGCGATCCGTCGGCAGGCCGGCGCCCCCGACTGCTTCCAACCCCTCCGCAGCCGTCCGCAGCGTGGTCTGCCGGATCGTCTTGGCCTGAAAAAAGGACCAGAGGTTGGCGGCCTCGATGTTGGCGGCGAGCGAATCGAGTTGCGCACCCTTGCCCCGCATCTCGGTGAGGGCAAGGAAGGCGGCAAGGACTGCGATCAGGAGCGCGACCCGCCGGTTGCCGTGGTTGTGGACCGCCTCTTTGATCGCCTCTTGGTGCTCTCGCGTGTCCATGCTGGCTCTCTCCTATAATCGGTCGGGGTTCGCGGACGGGCGCTCGTGAGCAGCGTCGCGGGTGATCACGTCTCTGCCGACCAGGTTGCGACAACGGCGTTGATGGTACCGTTGCCGCCGCCCGCGATGATGGTCCGCCAGTCCTTGTCGACGGCCTAGCGCGCCAGGTCAGGCAACTCGAGTCCGTGCCGCGCGATACCGATCTCCAACGGAATTCCGCGTGGGGCGAGCATAGTCTAGCTGTCGCGCTCTCGACCCCGGCGCGGCTCGAGCGAGCAGCCGCGCGCCGCGACCGGTCTCAATAGTCCGACACAGCGAACTCACGAGCCGGTGGGTGTACCGAGGATGCTGCAAGCCAAGAGTTGAGGGAGACAGCGGCTTGTCAGCAAGGTTCGAGGCCATCGAAAGCGGCCGGGTAGCAATCGACCATTTTCGACGAGGGTCGGCTCGAACCGGCCTTGATGCCGGTCGCCGAGGACAACGGCGAGGAGAGCCACAATGGCGGTTAGAATGCCCGCTAAGACGAGCCACGCTGCTGGCCCGCGCCGGCGTTGCGGAATACGGGCGCGTTCTGCATTCTGGCGGTTTCAGCAACAAGGACTGCTGTCATTCGGGTCAACTGGCCGGGTGTGAACGGGAGCGGTCTCAGGAGCGGCACGGCTTCTTGCTCAGTCGAACAACCGAGACAGAAACGAACCTCGGCGCCGGTCGCCCTCCCGAGAGTCACAACTGTCTCGGTAACGTGGATCGGCAGCGTACTGGCCAGCGGGATAGTGCGGCGGATAGACTCCAGACCCCGGCTGCGGCAGAAATCCGCCTGGGGTTTGCGCTGGGGTTGGCGACGGTTGAGGCAAGAAGCTTGCCGCCGGCGGGGCCGAAGCGTCGGGCTGCATCGCGCTTCGCTCGATAATCTTGTCCAGCTCGCCACGGTCCAGCCAGACACCGCGACATCGTGGGCAGTAATCGATCTCGACCCCTTGCCGCTCGGTCATGACCAAGGCCACCCGGCAGATCGGGCACTGCATTCCTTCCGCTGTTGCCTGCGCGGCTTGCACTTGGTCTGACATAGTCGCTCTCCCTCCCGAGCCACTCTGCCCGGGCAAATATTGAGGCTGCGCCTCCGGGTCTTACTGAAGACGAATGCGCACTCGGGCCTCCGGATTGCTTCGCAAGGTAGCGCCAAAGCATCCGGCGACGATGGAACCCATTTGATATGGGCGTCCCACCGTTGGAGCCATGTGACCTGAGCTATACAGATCGGTAATGTTGTGCGGATGCTGCTGATCTTGTCTGCCCTTGGCTCGAGGAGCGGCGCGAAGGTCGGGCCAGGGGGCAATGGTAAGGGGATTGGCACCGCAGCTGCAGGCGCGGTCTCGTTCCGCACAGCGGCGTCAATCCATGACAATGCCTCGGAGCTCGGCTGCGCATCTAGGGTCGGGCCGTGGGGGGCGGCTCCGGTCGGGATTGCTCGGGAGCACAATGACTCCATCATTGCCCTGACCCGAAAGAACGCGCTCTTCGCCGGCTCCGGCCTGAGCATGCTCTTCAAGCCCGACGGGTCAGCCTCGAATGTCGCCGATGTCGGGATCCTGTGTGGCGCGGCCTGGCCCCTGGAGGACAGTTTCGTCAGCGGCGAGGTGCCTTCTTCGGAAGGCAAGCTCGCACGGAAGCCAATCGATCCGCATGAGGCGGCACAAGTAAAAAGACGGACGATGTGTCAAGCGCCAAGTTGGAGGCGCAGGGGCTGGTACGACAGGTTCACATGCACTAAGGTTTTTCTTGCCTCGCCGTTGTTTTAGGTTGAGCAGCGCGCCAAGGCGGGCCTCGTGATGGATGTTGCGGTGAGACGCAAAGCTCGATTTTTTTCCATTTGGCTTTGGGCCGGCTTGCTCGCATCGACATTCGGTTTAACTTCCGTCCAGGCCGCCTGTGGTCATACACGGCTTTTTGTCGATGGTTCTCTGGACGAACGTGATGAAGCGTGTCGCGCTATCGAGGAAGTCCTTCACTATTTCGAGCGAGGCGAGTTGAGGATTGATCCCGAGCTGACGATCCGATTTCAACGCGAAGTCTACGTCGATGTGGTCAACCCGCTAACCAACGAAACCAGCCTCATCCGCGTCAGCGGCATCTATCGGGCTGGAACCAAAGAACTGCAGATGACGAGCTCTCATTCGCCTTGGATCTCCCAGCGAAGGCCTTGGGGACTCGCCTGGGACCAGGAATTCGCTCATTCAATCCTGCAGCACGAGATTGTTCATGCGGAGCTGGCTCAACTTATGGCGGGCAGCTATGATAAGCTTCCACGCTCATGGCACGAAGCCCTAGCCTACGCGGTACAGATTGATCTTATGCCTCCTAATCTCAAGGCGCGAGTTCTTGAGCCGTATCGCTCCGAAGAAGGTTTCGTGAATACGCTGGAGGTTAACGATACGACGTACGAATTGAACCCTGATGCGTTCGCGGTCGCGAGCTACAAGCTCTATGTCCGGAAGGGGCGATTAGACTTCTTGAAGAGAGTGATCAGCTTGCAGTTGGACACCATTCGCATGAACGATTTCGTCCCGTAGCATGGGACAAAGCGAACGTAGAAATGCGCGGATAAGAGCCTGATGCTCCGTTGCACGTTCGACGACAAGATCACTGTGAGGATAATGCTGGCCAGGCCGACGCATCGTGGTGTTCCATCGTACGAGGGATGCGGCGGCGCGCATGGCGAATGCTTCCTTCAGGATGCCGGTCTGCTCGGAAAGCACGCCGGACTTTTCTCTTGAACCTCGAGCGACCTCAGCTTGTACAGAAGGTGAGGTCACATCGCCAACCAGCGAAGACGATCCGTGGCTAGCGCTCAGAAGTGGGCGACCTTATGGAGATCAATCGTCATGCAAACATTCATCGCCGCGCTGGTCTCGCTCCTGATCCTCGATCCGGTCCAGGGGGCCATCACCCGCCAGCTCTCGGCGCTCGGCATCCCGCGCGAAAACGCTGAGAAAGTCGTTGCCTGCGCCCGCGCCGCAGCGCCCGTGGTCGTCACACGTGTGAGCGAGAATCCGGTCTGGGGCGTCACCCAGGTGATCCGCTTCTGGACTGGGGCGGCTGGCCCGGACGTCGTCCTCGTCGAGATTGCTCCGCAGTGCACCGGCGCCGTGGAGGCGGCCAAGCTCGCTGTCGGCCGGCGGACTTGACGCGACGTATGCCGGGACCCGTAAGCAGGTCCGCTTGACCGCTGGCATGGTGGGCAAAGATCGATTCTCGCTAGGTTCGGCCCTACTGCCGCCGGACCGCACATCTCGCGGCTGGGCCGCCGTCGCCATCCTGGCCTTCGTCAGTGCCGCGATCCTGATCGGCTGGTGGCAGGTCGACGGCCCCGGCCGAAAGCAGATCGAGGTCGCTGCATTCGCCGCCGGCAGCCCGTTCACGCTCGTCAACCACAAGGGCGAGACCGTCACGGAAGCGACCTATCTGGGCAAGCCGACGCTGGTGTTCTTCGGGTTCACCCATTGCCCGGAGGTTTGCCCGACGACGCTGTTCGAGATCAGCAACCAGCTCGGCAAGCTCGGCCCCGACGCGGATCGCCTGCAGGTTCTCTTTGTCACGGTTGACCCGGAACGCGACACACCCGCGCAGATGGCGCTTTACCTGCAATCTTTTGATTCCCGGATCGTCGGCCTGTCCGGCACCCAGGCGCAGGTCGATGCCGCGCTCTCGGCCTACAAGGCCTACGCCAAGCGGATTCCGACTGATAATGGTTACACCATGGACCATACGGCGTCGGTCTACCTGATGGACGCCAAGGGCCGCTTCAAGAGTATGATCGACTATCATGAGGACGACGCGGCGGCGCTGGAGAAGATCCGGCTCTTGTTGAACGCGAGAGGCTAGCCACCAATGACAGCTTTCCCCGTCCTCTCGGACAAGCACGCCCTCGAGGACGGCACGCAACTCGCGCCGCGCTTCGACACCAATGGCCTGATCACCTGCGTCACCACCGATGCCGAGACCGGCGAGCTACTGATGGTCGCGCATATGAATGCGGACGCCCTGGGGCGCAGCATCGAGACCGGCGAAGCCTGGTACTGGTCGCGCTCACGCCAGCAGCTTTGGCACAAGGGCGACACTTCGGGCCAGGTCCAGACGATCGTCGAGATGCGCATCGATTGCGACCAGGACGCGCTCTGGCTTAAGGTCAATGTCGCCGGCGATGGCGGTTGCTGCCATACTGGCCGGTGTTCCTGTTTCTATCGCGCCAAGCCCCTACGCGCAGGCGCCGAAGCTCCGCTCATTCGCTTGTGTGCCGGCGCTTGAGGCTCCGTGTGTTGTAGCCCCCAAAAGCCCGGACATTTCTCACGGTGCTGCATGGGCCGCGATGAACTCGCGGGGTGAACGATATCCGAGCGACCTGTGCGGGTGAAGCTCGTTGTAGTGGTCGAACCATTCCGGCAGGGCGAGCATGACGGTTTTGGCATCGGGGATGGGATTCACCGAGACGTAGTCGCGCTTGAAGGTTCGCACGAAGGCTTCGGCCATGCCGTTGCTCTGCGGGCTCTGGACCGGAGTTGTGAGCGGCTCCAGGCCGATATCGCGGGCAAAGCGGCGGGTCGGACCTGCGATGTAGCAGGAGCCGTTATCGGTCAGCCATTCGATGGTCTGCGGCAGGCGGTTGACCTTGCCGAAGCGGTGCTCGACGGCGGTGACCATCAGGTCGCAGACATCTTCGCCCTTGATGCCCTCGGTGGTGGCGACATGGCCAATGGCTTCCCGGTCGCAGCAATCGAGCGCGAAGGCGACGCGGACCTTTTCGCCGTTGTCGCAGCCGATCTCGAAGCCGTCCGAGCACCAGCGCAGGTTGGAGCGTTCGACGGCGATGCGGCCGTCGTGACGGCGCTCGACCCCGCCAGCATGGCGTTCGAGCAGAAGGCCATGGACCTTCATCACCCGATAGACGCGCTTGCGATTGGCGGGCGCACGGCCCTCGGTCAGGGCTTTGCGGCGCAATCTGGCCCAGACGCGAGCATAGCCGTAGGTTGGCATGTCCTCGATGACCGTCTCGATCTCGGCCAGGAGCGCCTCTTCCGGCAGGGGCGGACGGCCTCTGCGCTGGGGAGAGCGCCCGGCCGTCCGCTGCGCCAGCCGGGCGGCGAGATGCGAACGGGCCACGTCCAGCGTCGCGGCGACGGTGTTCATGGCAAACCGTCCTTGGGCAGCGACAGCGACCGCAATCTCCGTTTTTATGGAATGGCCCGCCCTAATCCCGGCCTCTTGTATGATGCCGTCGATGAAGGAAGGAAAGGAGCGAGCCAATGTCTATTGTGATCCTCGGCGTTGATCTGGGCAAGAACTCTTGCAGTGTGGTCGGCGTGAATGCGGCCGGTGCAGTAGTCGTGCGTCGAACAATGCGTCGGCAGACGCTGATCGACTATGTGACGAAGCTACCGGCCTGCGTGGTGGCGATGGAAGCGTGCTGCGGTGCCCATCATTTGGGTCGCCTGTTCGCGGCGCAAGGGCACGAGATCCGGCTGATGTCGCCTGAGTATGTTCGCCCCTATATCAAAGCCCAGAAAAACGATGATCGCGATGCCGAGGGGATCGCCGAGGCCGCGTCGCGGCCGACGATGCGTTTTATTGAACTCAAGAGCCAGGAGCAGTTGGACATCCAGACGCTGCACCGGGTGCGTTCGCGCCTGGTTGCCGAGCGAACCAGTCTCATCAATCAACTGCGCGCGATCCTGCTGGAACGCGGAGTGACATTTCCGGCAGGGCGCCGCAAACTTGAGCTGGGTGTCGATGACCTGCTGGCCGAGGATGACGGCCTGTTGTCCCCGCGCGTGCGCCAACTGGTCGGCGAGCTTTGCGTCGAATGGAAGGAACTCGACGCGAAGATCACGGCGCTGAATGGCGAGTTCGTCGAATTGGCGCGTCACGACGCGGCGGCGAGAAGGCTGACATCGATCCCGGGCGTCGGCGCGCTCAACGCGACGGCCCTGATCGCTGCGGTGGGCAATGCGAGTAGCTTTGCCAAGGCCCGCGACCTGGGCGCATGGCTCGGGTTGGTTCCCCGGCAGTACAGTACGGGCGGCAAAGCTCGACTGCTGGGCATATCCAAGCGCGGCAACACCTATCTGCGCACTTTGCTCATCCACGGTGCGCGTGCGGCATTACCGTCGCTTTCAAACAGCGACACACCCATGGGGCGATGGCTCAAGGCCATGATCGAGCGAGGCGTTCACCGCAATGCCGTGGTGGTGGCCCTGGCCAACAAGCTGGCGAGGATTGCCTGGGCTACCCTGCGCAAGGAGACGCGCTTTGAACGTGGCTACTTGGCAGCAGCAGCATGATCTGATCGGCCACGTGCAACCGCGCATGTAGCCCAACGAGGTTTGCAGGAAGGATCGTGAAGATGGCCTGATCAGTCGATCGGCGTTTGGAAAGCCCGAGTATAAAAATGGCATTAAATGCCGTCGTTTTTATGGGGCTCTGAACGCGCGGATGTCCATCTTGGCTGTGAGCGTGCTCACAAGACCGTATACGTTGACGCAGACTGAGATCAGAACGCCGTAGAATCCTCTTGCAGACGGGGCGGGCCATACGTTTTATATCCTCCGCCAGTTCGAGGGCGTCCTTCAGGATTTCCACCTCCAGGGTCTTCTTGCCCAGGAGCCGCTGCAATTCGCGGATTTGCTCCTGCTGCGCCCGGAAGGCGGAGGCCGGGACCACTTCCTCCTCGGCCGCCGTCGCGGTCAGCGCCCCTTGCTCGGCAAGCCGCCGCCACGTGAAAAGCTGGTTCGGCGACACGCCGCACCGGCGTGCCACAAGGCTGACCGTGACACCCGCCTCGCGCGTCTGCGCGACGATCTCCAACTTCTCCGCAACCGACCACCGGCGACGCCGCTCAGGCCCGGTCAGGACCTCAACCTTCGGATAAGAACCAGTCATAGACACGACATTACTCCCAACCCTTATTTTAAGGGTGAGACCTGTCCGGGGAATTCGGGGGCCGTTTCACCGTGGCATGTTAAAGCCGACTGCTAGGACCCGGTCGTACAAGACCATGCCCGCGGCCATGGCGGCGACGAACAGGAGGACAAGCGGCAGCCCCATCAAAAAGGCGGAAATGGCCGGTCCCGGGCAGAAGCCGGCGAGCCCCCAGCCGATGCCGAAAATCGCCGATCCTATGAGAAGGGGCGCGTCGATCTGCGTCTTCTCCGGCAAATGAAATCGTGCATCCAGAACCGGCTTCGTCATGCTGCGCTGGAGCACGACGCCTGGCATCGCGACGAGCACCGCACCGCCGAGCACGAACATCAGGCTCGGGTCCCAATCGCCACTCGCGATGTCGAGGAAGCCGAGGACGCGCGCGGGGTCGACCATCCCGGATAGCGACAGGCCGAAGCTGAATATCGCGCCCGCAAGCAGGGCGATGGCGGGGCGGGCAAAAATGGGACCGCTCATCTCAGCAACCCCATGCTTGTTGCCGCGACGATCCCAGCAGCGAGGAAGGTAGCGGTCGCGGCAAAGGAGCGTTTCGAGAAGCGGGCAAGGCCGAGGATGCCGTGGCCGGACGTGCAGCCCGAGCCCATACGGGTGCCGATGCCCACGAGCAAACCGGAGGCAAGGACAAGGGGCCAGGTGGTTGCGATGGTCACGGCCGGGAATCGGCCGAAGGCTGCTGCGTAGAAGAATGGCCCTGCGAGAAGACCAACGACGAAGGCTGCATCGGCCCAAACGGGTCTGCCGCCGAGCAGGTTTCCCAGGATGCCGCTGATGCCGGCGATCCGACCGTTGGCGACGAGCAGCAGGACGGCGGAGAGACCGAGCAGCATGCCGCCAAAAAGCGCGGGCAGGTAAGGCGTCATCTCCGCCCCTCCGGACTGCAAAAAATGGCATAGAGTGCCGTGATGAGCTGAGCCGCCTTTTCCTCCGACAGGCGATAGAATATCTGCTTGGCCTCGCGGCGCGTTTGCACGACACCCGCCTCGCGAAGCACGCCGAGCTGCTGCGAAAGGGTCGGCTGACGGACGCCGAGCTCCTCCTCCAACTCACCGACCGAGTGCTCCCCTTCGGCCAGGGTGCAGGCGAGCATCAGCCGCACGGGATGTGCCATCGTCTTCAGAAGGGACGCGACCTCTTCTGCCCGGCTTGCCATCTCCTCCGGCGGCATGGTGGCGGACACCGATTTTTCGATTGCAGTCACCGTGTCGCCCCTAGCGCGTCGAGCGGAATTTTCAGGTAGCGCCGGCCGTTGTCCTCCGGTTCGGGGAGCTGGCCGGCGCGCACGTTCACCTGAAGTGCATGGAGGATCAGCCTCGGCATCGGCAATGTCCGGTCCCGCGCTTCGCGCAGCGCCACGAAGCTGTCCTCGGTCATATCGACGAGATGCGGGTTGGAGCGCTTTTGCTCGCTCACCGTGCTCTCCCATTTCGCATGTCGCCCGCCCGGCTGGTAGTCGTGGCCCGTGAAGATGCGGGTCTCATCGGGAAGCGCGAGAATCCGCTGGATCGAATGCCACAGAACCTTGGCGCTACCGCCTGGAAAATCGGCGCGGGCCGTGCCCGAGTCCGGCATGAAAATCGTGTCATGGACGAAGGCGGCGTCGCCGATGACGTAGCTGACGGAGGCGAGCGTGTGGCCGGGCGAAAACATCACGCGGCCTTCAAGACTGCCGACCCTGAATGTGTCGCCGTCCGAAAACAGTTGGTCCCATTGCGATCCGTCTGTCGCCAGTTCCGGCCAGTTATAGATGTCCTTCCAGAGCTTCTGTACCTCGACAACGCGCGCGCCGATCGCCGTCGGCGCACCGGTTTTCTCCTTCAGATAAGCGGCGGCCGAGAAGTGGTCGGCATGCGGGTGGGTGTCGAGAATCCATTCGACCGTCAGTCCTTCGGCCCGCACATAGTCCAGGATCGCATCGGCATGAACAGTCGCGGTCGCGCCGGACTTCTCGTCGAAATCGAGTACAGGATCGATCACGGCGCAGGCGCCTGTCGCCGAATCGGAGACGACATACTGAATGCTGCCCGTACGCGCGTCGTGGAAACCCACGACGCGCGGAACCTTGGCGTCCTGCCGATCAAGCCAAACTGCGGCGCCGGACAGGTCGAAGCCGTGGCCCTTTCCGAAGATCTCGACCTCCCCGCGCTGCATTCGCCCGTCGAGCACCTCACCGATCGCGTAGAGGGTGAGCGCCCGCATCCCGCTCTTGCAATGGGCAAGGGTCGGCCCTTTCGCCTTCTTCATCGCTTCCTGAAATGCACGGACGTCGGCCTCGGTGATGGTCGGGCCGGTGACTGGTACGAAGGCATAGCCGAGGCCGGCCGAACGCGCGGCGGCGGCTTCGGCGGCGTTGCCCGGTTGCCCTGCCTCTTCACCATCCGGTCTGGCGTTAATGACGGCGGCAAAGCCTTGTCTTGCGAGGTCACTGAAGGCAGCGGGATCTGGTTGGGCCGATACCGTCAGACGATCATCAATGGTCACGGTGTTCATCAGCGCAGGCTCCTGATCATCAAACATTATACGATTACATATAATGTATAATGATGGAAATCAAGGTGGCACCGCCTGCGCTGCCACCGACACTCTGATGAGCAACCTTCTGATGGTCGCGTGGCAGCAGCTCTGACCCATATGCGCCAGCCCCGGCAAATGGCACGGGTCAGGATCATCTTGGCGTACGCCGCCTCTGGGTGTCCCGGAGACTCCGAGCCCAATCCTGACTGGGGTGAGGGTTGGTGGTCTTCTAGTCCTTTTGAGTCAACACACTCGCGCGCCGCGCGTCGCGCGCTTCCTGCAAGATCTCCCAGCCACCCTTGAGCACGAGCCCGCCGACGACCAGGCCGATGATCAGGTCCGGCAGCGGAGATGCGAAGAACATCACCGCAGCGCCGGAGACCGCTATGCCCGCATTGGCCAGCATGTCGTTGGTCGTAAAGATCCAGGACGCCTGCATATGGACGCCCTGGTCTCGATGCGAGCGCAGCAGCCGAAGGCAAATCAGATTTGTCGCCGCATTCGCGACGGCCGCGACTATCATGGCAAGACCGATCGGCTCGGCGCCAACGAAAAACCTGCGCAGGACCTCGGCCAGCAACCCGACGCCTAAAATGATCAAAAGCGCGCCGGACAAAGCGGCAACACGCGACTTAGCCGCGACGCTCCGTCCGACGGCGTAAAGGCTCACCGCGTAGACGCCGGCATCCGCCAGATTGTCGAGCGCCGCGCCCAGCAAACCAGTCGAGTCCGCAACAACGCCCACCGTCCCCGCTACGACCACCTGCAAGCAATTGATAAGCAGCACCCAGATCAATGTTCGACGTTCGGCCACGTCGCTTGGGTCAAGTTCGATCTCGGCTTCCTCGTTGCGACGCTCAGAGGCCATGTCAGCGCTCCGTCTCACCCGATGGTTTCTGGACGCCGAACACCGATCGGAACGGCCGCAGGGACCCCGCCAGCAGCAGCGCAACTCCGATGCTGATCGCCACATCCGCCATATTGAAGGTAGGCCAATGCCAATCGCCGACATGAAAATCTAGGAAGTCGGTCACGGCTCCTTGTCGCACGCGGTCAACGACGTTGCCGGCGGCTCCGCCGGCAATCAAGCCGAGGGCGACCGTCTCGACCATGTTCTCGACGCGCAATGCCCAGACGAGAAGCCCGGCTGTGATCGCCACTTTAATGGCACCCAGTACCAACGGACGCTCAAGAAAGACGTCCTGGAACATCCCGAAGCTGACTCCGGGGTTGAAGCCAAGCGTCAGGTTGAAAAATGACGTAATCTCTATGACGCGCGGAGGCGCCATCACCACCGTCACGATCAGCCACTTCGTGACGACATCGACGAGAAGAGCGGGGACGAATGCGAAGCCCAACCACATCGCACGCTGTCCAACGGACGCTACCGCCACGGTATTACTTTCCTTGCAGGTCATTTTTCATTGACGTCCTGGTGACGACGGTCGCCCAATCTTGACGACCGTCGATGCGTTTTCAGTGGGCAGATGCCGGGCGCATCCCTGGCTGATGGCGCTCACTGGCAGGAGAACCGGTCCCCACTGATGGACCGGCCTTTGGTCCGCCTTGGTCGCGATTGAGAAGGCGCAACCCGTTGAGAACAACCAGCAGGGAGGCGCCGACATCCGCAGCGATGGCGCCCCAAAGCGATGCCAGGCCGAGCACTGTCAGGACCGTGAAGAGGAGCTTCACCGCGATCGAGAATGCGACATTCTGCCGAATGACTGCGAGCGTCGCGCGCGAATGGCGCACCAGCCAGGGCAGCCTCGAGAGATCGTCCGACATGAGCGCAACGTCGGCCGTCTCAATTGCCGCGTCGCTGCCCATTGCGCCCATGGCAATCCCGAGACTGGCACGGCCCATCGCCGGTGCGTCGTTGACCCCATCGCCGACCATGGCGACAGAACCATAACGCCGTACGAGATCCTCGACGGCTGTGACCTTGTCGCCGGGTAGCAGTTCCGCCCGAACCTCATCGATGCCGGTCTGCTTGGCGATCGCATCGGCGGTTGCCTGATTGTCGCCCGTGAGCATCACCACCTTTTCGACGCCGGCCCGATGCAGCGCGGTGACGATATCCTTGGCTTCTGCGCGCACGGCATCAGCAACGGCGATCAGCCCCCAGACCTCTTCGCCGTCACCGACCGCCACGACAGTACGACCGGCGCCAGACAGGGTGTCGGCTTGATCCAGAACGGCTGGCGAGCCGATCTTCCGTTCATCGAGATAGCGGCGCGACCCAAGCCAGACCTCGCGACCGGAAATCCGACCGGTCATACCCCGGCCGGTGATGGCCTGCACCGCGTCGGCTGGCTGGGCAGCAAGGCCGCGTTCCGCGGCTTTAGCCAGAATGGCGCGCGCGATCGGATGCTCGCTGCGCGCCTCAAGGGCTGCGGCCAACCGGAGAACGTCATCCTCGCTGCGGCCGACGAGCGGCACCACGTCAACCACTCGCGGACGCCCCTCAGTAAGGGTTCCGGTCTTGTCCATAGCGATGGCCTTCAGCTTGGCCGGAGTCTCGAGGTGGACTCCGCCCTTTACCAGGACACCCTGCTTCGCGGATCCGGCGAGAGCGGCTACGATGGTCACCGGTGTCGAGATCACGAGGGCGCAGGGACAGGCGATCACGAGCAGCACGAGCGCGCGATAGAACCAGACCTCCCAGCCAGCGCCGAGCAGCAGCGGCGGGACGAGGAAAACTGCGATGGCGAGAACCATCACGACAGGCGTGTAGACGCGCGCGAACTTCTCGACCCACTGCTCGCTCGGTGCGCGCCGGCTCTGTGCGGAGCCGACCATGCGGATGATCTGCGCAAGGGTCGTATCGTTCGCCGCCTTGGTGGTCACGACGTCGAGGGCGCCCTCGCCATTGATGGTGCCGGCGAACACCTCATCGCCCACGGTTTTGAACACCGGAACGCTCTCGCCGGTGATGGGCGCCTGATTGACCTCGCTCTCACCAGCTGCGACGCGACCATCAAGGGGGAGCTTGTCGCCGGGACGAATAATGATGTGCGAGCCGACGCGAATCTCGGCGGCCGGTACGTCACGCTCAGATCCATCGTCGAGCTTAACCCGTGCTGTCGGCGGCGCCAGCTCCATCAAAGCAGCCACCGCTCGCCGCGCGCGACCGAGGCTCCACGCCTCAAGTGCCAGGGCAAGCGCGAAGAAGAAGGAAACCGTAGCGGCTTCGAACCACGCGCCGATCCCGATCGCGCCCACGACGGCAACCACCATCAGGAGGTTCATATCCGGGCGGAACCGTCGCGCCGCGAGCCAGGCCTTAGGCGCGACGTAGCGCACCGCACAGAGCACTGCGAGGGTATAGAGGATAATGCTCGGCAGCGGCGTCGAGCCCGCAGCATGTTCGCCAGCCTCGAACGCCGCGATGATGCCGCCGCCGAGCCAGGCGTGAACCGCAAAGCCGAGCGCGGCGAAGACGCCGCTCGCGGCGGTCAGCCACGACTGTATGCGCCTGCGACGCTCTTCTGCCTGTGCCGCTTCGCTGCTCGCCCCTTCGATCCAGGGCTCGGCTCGCAAGCCGGCGCGCCCGACGGCTTTCTCGATGCTGGCCTCCAGCGCAGCGTCTGGCACCATGTCGATCGACATGCGGCCGTTGAGGAGGTCGAAGGCGAGTTTATCTTCGCCCACGAGCGGACCAACCTCGCGCTTCAAGGCCGCGATTTCGTCGGCGCAATCCATCCCGTGGATTCGATAGACAACGCCGCCAGGCTGATTGGTCGGAAGTGGCGGTGCAAGCGCCTCCTGAGCTTGGCCCGCACAGCCGCATCCGGATCCGGCAGTTTCGGAACAGGCAGCCTCAGAAACCGCCGGCGGCGACCACGGCTCAGCTCGCATGCCCGTTCGCGCGACTGCTTCCTCAATCTGACGGAGTGTTGCCCCGCTCTGAGGCGCAACGGTCATCGCGCCCTGCGAAGTGTCGAAGGCAAGATTGTCCTCACCGACGAGCGGCCCCAGCTCCCTCGTCAGGGCGGCCACCTCATTCTTGCAGTCGAGGCCACGCACGCGCAGCAGCATGGCCTCGGCCAAACCATTTCGGATGAGAGAGCCGGACATTCCGGTCTTTGAGATGCCGCTCACGAGCTCGTCGATCGAGGCACGCTGCTGAGGCGCAACCGTCATCAACCCCTTGGCCGTATCGAAGGCGAGCCGGTCTTCACCACCAACGAGCGGGCCGATTTCGCGCTTGAGCATCGCGACCTCGTTCTTGCAATCGAGCCCATCGACCTTGAACAGCCACGCGGACGCCGAGGACGTGTCCGGCTCAGCCAGCAGCTGCGCCCGCATCCCGGTGGAGGCGACCGCCTGCTCGATGGCATCGCAAGCTGGAAGGCTCGGGACGGTTGCTTCCATGACACCGCCTTTGGTGTCGAACGACAACCTGTCCTCACCACCCACGACCGGGCCGACCGCAGCGCGAAGCAGGCGAACCTCGTTTTGACAGTCCAAGCCCTCGACCTTGAAGCGCAACGTGCTTGAGGTGCTTCTCGTCCCGGCATCAGTGGCCATTTCGGTCTCCTCGACTGCTAAATTATCTGGGCTTAGCTCAAGCCTGTTAGCGCACCATACATTCTGTAGTCGCTACAGGATCAAGAGGTCATGAGCCGAATTTATGGCCGTCTCACGAGCGGCAGATGTCAGCGTCCGACAGCCACCAAGCCGACCGCCACTCCGTAGCTCACGATGATAGACGCGGCGGTAAGGGCCATGCCGAAAGCCCGACCTGATGCTCCTTTGGCATAGCCGAAAGCAAAGGCCACCCGACCGGCCAAAAACAGAGCGACCAGCAGAGGGATGAGTACCAGCTCGGGTCCTCGCAACAGCGCTGCAAGTGTTAGGTGGGCGCCAAAGGCCAGAACCGTCTGCTCCAATGAATTCTGCAGCACCGCAGCTCGCACGGCGATTGCTGGGCTGGGTTGGCCAAATGCCGAGCCCCGTATATCTGCTGGCGAATAGAACCGTCCTCTGCTCACCGCGCCGACGCAGCCAGCAAGCCAGAGGAACATGAGAATATCAGCCTTCAGCGTGAACGCGACCCGCTCACCGAGGCCCATCTCCGGGTTGAGGCGGAGCAACCCAGGAGGCAGCCAAACATACCCGGCCGTAAGGACGATCGCCGCAAGAGTGAGCGCGGCGGCGGAGCCACGGATGATGCCCATCTGGTCCGAACTAAAGGCCCTGGCCATTCTCCTGCTCCTCTTATGCCCTCCGCTGAGTGGCGCGATCAGGTGACGTACCGGGAAGCGGCCGATAGCCGCGCCTGTGTTCACACGTCTCCAGCCATTTGCTATATCTACATCCTGTAGTGGCTACAGGATCAACCCTCGATTATATCCATGGCTGGACTATCCCGACGCGGCGGCGATCAAGGCCGCCGCGCTCTTGGTTGAAATCGCGCAGCGCAAGAATGGAGATAAGACCGTCGATGAGCTTCTATTCCATCTGTCAGCACGGGTTCGTCCGCCATCCCGGCGACAACGTCGCTGAGACGCTCCGGCCCACCGCGCGACGGCGCATGCCAGGTGTCGCGCTGATGGCGTCAATCGCCCCTACGGAATGAATCCGCCATGATCACCATCGGAGCTTTGTCACAACGGACAGGCGTCAATATTGAAACAATCCGCTACTACGAGCGGATCAACCTCACCCCAAAGCCGCCCCGCACGGAAAGCAGACGCCGGCTTTACGGAGCCGAGGACGTACGACGTTTGACATTCATCCGGCATTCCCGGGACCTCGGCTTCGATATCCCGGCCATTAAGAGAATGCTTGCTCTGCAGGAAAGCCCGGAGGCCTCTTGTGACCAGGTCAGCCGAATTGCCACGGATCAGCTTGAAGCCGTCGAGATCAGGATAGGTCGGCTTCTGGGACTTAAGGGCGAGCTCATTCGAATGATAAAATCGTGCGACAACGGGAGCGTCGCATCGTGTCGGATTGTGGAAGTCCTCGCTGATCCAACTATCCCGCAAGACGCATCGTGAATCGCCCACCGAATGAAAGCTCAGCAAAGGTTGCGAATACCCTTCTTGTACCGGCTGCGGATTCGTCCCGTCCGACTCAACCGACCATGGCATTCTCTCTCTCTTGCCGCGGGGTCATCGCTAACGCGTATAGATCAAATCTGTTGCAGCCCGCGATAGCGGGCAAACAGGCGCTGCTCTCCGGAGGCGAAGAGGACGACCTCGTAAATCTGAGGCGCCTGGCCCGGGATCTCCATTCCGGGCGAGCCGACCGGCATGCCCGCGACAGCGATGCCCTTCACCCGCAGCCGCTCGACCAGCAATCGCTTGATCGCCTCGGCCGGAACATGACCTTCGACGACATAGCCGTCGATCTCGGCGGTATGGCACGATGCCAGGGCATCGGGCACGCCAAGCCTGGTCTTGAGCGGCATGACGTCGGGAACCTCGACCACTTCGACCGGAAAGCCCGCGGCCTTCACATGCGCAATCCAGTTGCTGCAACAGCCGCAGTTCGGGTCACGAGTCACGGTCATCTTCGGGAGCGCCTCGGCGGCCAGTGACGGAGGCGACAGCGCGAGCGCCGCGGCTGCCTGCGCAGCGCCGATCATCAGCGCGCGGCGGGATGGATAGAGCTCGGTTGGCATAATTGTCTCCTTTGCCTTGGCTGTGTCTTCCTCCGGTCGTGCGCGCATCCAGCGCCGTCACCGGAAGAAGACGTATTTCACGAGCGCTGCGATCGTGAGCACCAGTACTGCGATGCCGAGTAGGCCGACGAGGCCCATGCCCCAGCCCATACCGCTCATCATGTTGTGCATCATTGGCTCCTCCCTCATTCGACAGCCGCAGCGAAGCTTGCCGGCGCGGATCCCGATGTTGCCTTATCGGTCACAGCGGCCGCCGGCAGCCGCCAGCCCTTGATCAGGCCGTAGATCGCCGGGATCACCAGCAGCGTCAGCACGGTCGAGGAGACCATGCCGCCGATCATCGGCACGGCGATGCGCTGCATCACCTCCGATCCCGTGCCGGTGTTCCACAGGATCGGCAGCAGGCCGGCCATGATCGCGATGACCGTCATGATCTTGGGCCGCACGCGCTCGACCGCGCCCAGCATGATCGCCTCCTGCAGATCGGCTCGCGTGAATGCTCGCCCCTCCGCCGCGCAGCGCGCCTGCACCTCCTTCAGCGCGTGGTCGAGATAGATCAGCATGATCACGCCGGTCTCGGCCGCAACACCGGCGAGCGCGATAAACCCGACCGCAACGGCGACCGACATGTTGAAGCCGAGCCACCAGAGCAGCCAGACTCCGCCGACCAGCGCGAAGGGCAGCGAGAGCATGACAATGAAGGTCTCGGTCAGCCTGCGGAAGTTCAGGTAGAGCAGCAGGAAGATGATCGCGAGCGTCACCGGCACGACCAGCTTGAGACGCGCCTCGGCCCGTTCGAGATACTCGAACTGACCGCTCCAGGCGATGCGGTAGCCCGCGGGCAGCTTGATGCTCTGCGCGATCGCGTCCTGGGCATCGCGGACATAGCCGCCGAGGTCACGCCCGACAGTGTCCACGAAGATATAGACCGCGAGCTCACCATTCTCGGTGCGGATCGAGGTGGCGCCACGCTTGCGCTCGATGCTCGCAACCTCGCCGAGCGGGACGCTGGCGCCGGACGGCGTCGAGATCTGGACCTCGCGGGCGATAGCCTGCGGATCCGAACGCAGGTCGCGAGGGTAGCGGATGGCGACCCCATAGCGCTCGCGGCCTTCGACCGTCGTCGTCACGGTCTCGCCGCCCATCGCCATCACCACGGCATTCTGGACGTCGCCGACGGAGAGCCCGTAGCGCCCCAGCGCAATCCGATCCGGCACAATGTCGAGGAAGTAGCCCCCGATGACACGCTCGGCATAGGCACTGCTCGTTCCCGGGACGGCCTTGAGCACGGTCTCGACCTGGCGCGAGATCGACTCCATCTGCGCTAGATCGGTGCCGAAGACCTTAACCCCGATCGGCGTGCGGATGCCGGTCGCCAGCATGTCGATGCGTGCGCGGATGGGCTGCGTCCAGGCGTTGGAGATGCCGGGGAACTGGAGAGCCTTGTCCATCTCCGCCTTGAGGCTGTCGAGCGTGACACCCTCGCGCCAGTCCGTCTTGGGCTTCAGGTTGATGATGGTCTCGAACATCTCGGTCGGCGCCGGGTCGGTTGCCGTCTGGGCGCGTCCGGCCTTGCCGTAGACCGAGGCAACTTCCGGGAACGAGCGGATGATCCGGTTCTGGGTCTGGAGCAGCTCGGCCGCCTTGGTGACGGAGATCCCGGGCAAGGTGGTCGGCATGTACATCAGCGTGCCCTCATCAAGGGACGGCATGAACTCCGAGCCGAGCTGCCGCGCTGGCCAGAGGCTGAGCCCGAGGACGGCTACCGCAGCCAGGATCGTCAGGGTCTTGGCCCCGAGAACGCCGCGAATCATCGGACGGTAGAGCGCGATCAGGCCGCGATTGATCGGGTTGCGGCTCTCCGGAATGATCCTGCCCTTGACGAAGATGACCATCAGCGCCGGGACGAGCGTCACCGACAGGAGCGCGGCCGCCGCCATGGCGAACGTCTTGGTGAAGGCGAGCGGCCCGAACAGGCGTCCTTCCTCCGCCTCCAGCGTGAAGATCGGCAGGAAGGAGACGGTGATGACGAGCAGGCTGAAGAACAACGCCGGGCCGACCTCGCTGGCCGCCTCGATCAGGATGTCGATACGAGGCTTGTCCGGCTGAGCCCGTTCCAGGTGCTTGTGGGCGTTCTCGATCATGACGATGGCGGCGTCGATCATGGCGCCGACGGCGATGGCGATGCCGCCGAGGCTCATGATGTTGGAGCCAAGCCCCAGCGCCTTCATCGCCGCGAAGGCCATCAGGATGCCGACGGGCAGCATGATGATCGCCACCAGGGCGCTGCGCAGATGCAGAAGGAACACGATGCAGACCAGGGCGACGATGATGCTCTCCTCGATCAGCGTGCCCTTCAGCGTCTCGATCGCCCGCTCGATCAACCCGGAGCGGTCGTAGACCGGCACGATCTCGGCCCCGCCCGGCAGGCTCGCCGCGACCTCGGCAAGGCGCGCCTTGGCGTGTTCGATCACTGCCAGCGCGTTGGCGCCGAAGCGTTGCAGGATGATGCCGCTGGCGACCTCGCCATCGCCGTTGAGTTCGGTGATGCCGCGCCGCTCATCGGGACCGAGTTCGACGCGGGCGACATCGGAGAGGCGAAGCGGCACGCCCCGATCGCTTTTCAGGACGATGTTCTCGATATCGGCGATCGACTTCAGGTAGCCGCGGCCGCGAACCATGAACTCGAACTCGCTGAGCTCGACCGTGCGTCCGCCGACGTCCATGTTGCTGCTGCGGACCGCCTCCCGAAGCGTCGCGAGCGAGACGCCCTGGGCGCGCAGCCGCACGGGATCGACGACGATCGCGTATTGCTTGACGAAGCCGCCGACGCTGGCGACCTCGGCCACCCCCTCGGCACGAGAAGCCGCGAAGCGCACGACCCAGTCCTGTAGCGAGCGCAGTTCGGCCAGGGTCATGTTCTTGGCGATGACCGCGTACTGGTAGACCCAGCCCACCCCGGTCGCGTCCGGTCCGAGCGTCGGCGAGACACCCGTCGGCAAACGCCGCGCGGCGGCATTGAGATATTCGAGCACCCGCGAACGCGCCCAATAGGGATCGGTGCCGTCCTCGAAGATGACATAGACGAAGGAGACCCCGAAGAAGGAGAAGCCACGGACGACGCGCGCCTTCGGCACCGTCAGCATCGAGGTCGTCAGCGGATAGGTGACCTGGTCCTCGATCACCTGCGGCGCCTGGCCGGGATACTCGGTGTAGACGATGACCTGGACGTCGGAGAGGTCGGGGATAGCGTCGAGCGGCAAGGTCTTCAGCGCATAGACACCCGCCGCCACGGCGAAGGCAGCGGCAACGAAGACGAGGATCAGGTTGCGCGCCGACCAGGCGATCAGGCGGGCGATCATGGCTTGGCCTCCGGCTGGGCGAAGCCGCTCAGGGCGGCCTTAAGGTTGCTCTCGGCATCGATCAGGAAGTTGGCCGAGACGACGACGCGATCGCCCTCGGCGACACCCTCGGTGATCGCGACCCTGCCATCGCCGCGGCGGCCGAGCTTGACCTCGCGCGGCTCGAACCGACCCTCGCCCAGGTCGAGAATGACGACGCGGCGCGTACCGCTATCGATCACGGCGCTGTCGGGAACGGCGAGCAGCGGACCTGCGTCACCGGAGCCGATCTCGACGTCGGCATACATGTTCGGCAGCAGCATGCCGTCGCGATTGCCGATCTCGATGCGGACCTTGGCCGTCCGCGTTGCCTCGGCAATCTCCGGGTAAATCACGCTGACGCGTCCCTCGAAGGAGCTCCCGGGACGGCCGCGCAACCGCACCGTGGCTGGTGCCCCGATGCCGACGGCAGCCAGTTGGCGTTCCGGAACATCGGCCAGAACCCAGATCGTCGAGATGTCGGCGAGCCGGAACAGACTGCCGCCGGCCGTCATCTTCATGCCGTCGCTGACCGAACGTTCCAGCACGATGCCGTCACGCGGTGCCGACCAGTTGATCGTGAGCGGCACTTTCCGGTTTCGCTCGATCTCGGCGATGACTTCCGAAGGGACGCCGAGGTTTTCGAGCCGCTGTCGTGCGCCGCCTTCGGGTACGCCGCGCGCCACGGCATTGAGCTCGGTGATGAACTGCGCGCCCGCCGTGCTGATCTCCGGCGAGTAGATGCGCGCCAGTCGCGTGCCTTTCGTGACGCGGTCGCCCGTCGTGATCGGGGCGACCTCCTGGACGAAGGCATCCGCCCGGATCGTCACCACCGAAACCCGCCGCTCATCGAGCTGGACCACGCCGGGCACATGAATGGTCTGGACGATGCTCTGCCGCCGGACTGGTTCGGAACGCACGCCGCTGCGCTGGATGCGCCCGGGCGAGAGCTTGATGACGCCGTCTTCGTTTCCCTCGCCTTCGTAGACCGGGAGGTAATCCATGCCCATGGAGTCCTTCTTCGGAACCGGCGAGGTATCCGGGAGCCCCATGGGATTGCGGTAGTAGAGGACACGCTTCGGGTCGGCCTGCACCGTCCGTTCCCCGGTCGCGGGCTTCTCCTCGAAGCTGATGTCCTGGCTGGCGCGGACGGCCGTGAAGGGCCTGCCGTCCTCGGTCTGGCGCGGCTGCGCCGAATAGACGGGCCTCCGGTCCGGGTCCTGATAGTAGACGACCGGACCGGTTCCGACGGGCTCGTTCGCCGCGAGCGAGCCTTCGATGCCGAACCAGGAGCGCAGGCCCGCCGACGCAATACCACGATGCCCGGCCCAATAGCCTGCACTTCCCGCCGCCAGAATGGCGGCGAGAGCGAGGCCCGTGAGGGCGACGGGTTTCATGGCACGACCTTGAGGATCAGCTTGTTTTCGAGCGTGCCGGTCTCGCCTTGGATCTTGGCGCTGAGCGACAGGCGCCAGCCTCCGGCCATCGTCAGGTTGGTCTTGAAGCGGTAGGTTCCGGGCTCGGTCGCGGGCATCCCCTCGATCGTCGACGCCATCATCTCCATGCCATCGGGCGCCATGTCGATGCGCCGAGCAAAGATCACGGCGTCGGGGACCGGCTTGCCCGAGCGCTTATCGATAAGCTGGACGGCGACAGTAACGCCGTTGCCCTGCTTGAGCTCGCTCTGCACGAGCCGGAATTCATAATCCTTGATGTCCGCCAACGCTGGGAGCGAGATGGCGGCGAGCGGAAGCGCTGCGGCGAACGCGCGCAACATGTTGATAGGGGTCATGATCAAAATCCTGAATGCATCAGGCTGCCGCGCGTGCGCACAGCCTTGAACGTGGCGATGGCCACGGCTCACCGTCCGCCCGGAACTGCCGTGCGGACGAAACCAGCGCTGTCGCGCTGGCGATGCCTCAGGTTCGCGGAGGTCGCGCCGGCGGCTCGAACGGCCGCGAGGCGTGGGCGGCATCGTCGCCGGCCAGTCCGAGAACGGTGACGACCGGCTGAACGAGCGTGACGAAGGCCGTGGGCTCGCTCGCGAAGCACTTGGCCAGGCAGAAGCTCAACGCCGGGCAGCTCGTGGTGCAGTCCTTCTTCTTTCCCTGATCCGGTGGGCAGCACGACATGTCGGCATCCATCGGCATCGCTGTTTCCGCAGCATCCATCCGGCCATGGCGAGCCCCCGCCGGGCTGACGAAGGCAGCCAGTACGGTGGCCGTGACGAACAGGGCCAGAACTAGAGAGTGCGCGAGGAGCCGGAGCTTCATGACATCAGAAATGTCACAATCGTGCCGATTGCGAAAGGCTGGCGATTTCAAGACATCGTCATCGCGGCGAATAGTTCTCAAGAGTCCATCTAACGCGATCTGGCCAATATGCGCATTCGCGCCTTGGCTATCTTCCGCCGCTGCAGCGGTCGCGCGCTGTTCGATGCGCCGGTACCGCTCCAACAATTCCAGGCCGAAGGGTGGGAGCGGGGCTCCATCGCCCCGCGTTCCGCCGGGCGAAGCGACGACGACGCTCTCGTTGAACGCCTGATTGACGCTCTCGAGCGGCGTCCAGGCGCTTGTAATCCATGCCCTGCTGCGGGCGGCGGCTGAGATCGACCTGGTATCGCGGATGCCTTTGAGCAGCGCGATCGTGCCTGGACCGATCCGGGCACCGGAACCGAAAACGATCGTGGTTTTTAGCTTTGCCATGCGGGCGACGATACAGGCAGCTCCGTCCCGCTGTTGCAGTGCGATCGGCTCGGAGGCGGGACATCAATGTCGACCCGTTTACCTCGCGGGCTAGGAATCCTGCAGCATTTCGAGGACGGGACAGGCTGGCGCCCTCGTTCCGGAACATTGATCGACAGTCTGGGCGAGAATGCTTTCGAGCCGCCGGAGATCGGCAATCTTGGCCCGCTTCATCCAGATGGGCCAGCGTCAGCGAGCGAACCTCGATGCACGAGGCCTGCCCAGGCTCCGCCAATGCAAGGAGCGCCTTGATCTCTTCGATGCTGAAACCGAGTTCGCGCGAGCGCCGAATGAAGGACAATCGCCGTAGGTGCCCTCCCCCGTAGATGCGATAGCCGTTCGGCGTTCGCCCAGGCTCCGGCATAAGGCCGATGCGCTGGTAGTAGCGGATCGTCTCCAAATTGACGCCCGCGAGCTCCGCCAGTTTGCCAATCGTCAGGCTTTGCATCATCGGGGCGCTTTTTCCACTTGAGCCTGTAGGAGCTACGGAGTGCACGATACGCCCAATGTTTGGCCGGTCCACGATCCAGACGACGTTCAGCGTGACCGGCACCTCGATCCACACGCCGACGACGGTCGCGAGCGCCGCCCCGGAATTGAACCCGAACAGGCTGATTGCAGTGGCGACGGCGAGCTCGGTGAGGTTCGAAGCGCTGAGAAGCGCGGACGGACCGGCGACGCAGTGCTGTTTCCCGGCGATTGAGTTCAGGAAATAGGCAAAGCGGCCTTCGTCGAAGCCCTCGCCGTGAAGAAACTCCTCGATGCCGGGCCGGCGACTCACGCCGAGACTGAAAGGCTCGTGCCCGACGGGCGCCGACCTGAAGGCCTGCTGGGATTCCTACAGGAGCATTTCGGGAAGTGGGGTGGCTGGTACTATCGGATCGCGCGCGGGATCGACGAGCCACCAGTGGAACCGGACCGAGTCTGAAAATCGCTCGGTCCCCAGGACACGTTCGCGATCGATATCTCCGAGCGCGAGGCGGCTCGCCCCGAGATCGCTCCTCTCGTCGCGTAAGTCTGACGACATTGCGAGGCCAAGCAAGTCAGTGCCCACACGGTGACGCTGAAGGTGAAGCATGCCGATTTCCAAGGGGTGACACGGAGCCGGACAGCCGAGCCATCAGAGTGCCACTAACGATCGTTCATTGTCGGTCAACCTCGACTGCAGTAAACAACATCACGGCGCCAAACTGCCAGCGGGGCGTGGCACATAGTTTACGGAGTGTTCATGAGCCGGTTTGTCGTCGCCGTGGGCCTCGCGCTCTCGCTTGTGGCTTGCCAGGGTGTTGACGAGAGGTACAGATCGACGCGCGACCGCACCCCGATTCCGCCGACCACGTTGTCACTGATGGCCGAGAAGGGTGTGTCCGCGTCTGACCCGATCCTAATGCGCTCCTACAAAAAGGAGTCGGAGGTCGAGATCTGGAAGAGGAAGCCTGATGGGCAATACACCTTGCTCAAGACCTACCCCATGTGTCGCTGGTCAGGCCAGCTTGGACCGAAGATCCGCGAGGGTGACCGACAGGCGCCCGAGGGCTTCTATGACGTGACGCCTGGGGCGATGAACCCGAATTCCAGCTTGTTCCTGTCATTCAACTTAGGCTACCCGAATGCTTACGACCGCTCGCACGGTCGAACCGGTTCGCATCTGATGGTCCATGGCACCTGCTCGTCCCGGGGCTGCTTTGCCATGACCGACGAGGCGATTGCGGAAGTCTATGCCGTTGCACGCGAGGCGTTCGCCGGCGGACAGCGTACGTTCCAATTCCAGTCCTATCCCTTTCGTATGACGGCGGAGAACTTGGCGAAGCACCGCTCCGACCCTCACATCGCCTTTTGGAAGAACCTGAAAGAGGGCTCGGACCGATTTGAGGTGGCGAAGCGGGAGCCCGTCTGGACTGTCGTCGGCGGGCGCTACGCCTTTAACGAGGCCGACCGGGCGACAATTGCTGCAGTCGCAATTAAGCAAGCCCGCGATGAGCGTGAGGTTGCAGAGCTCGTAAGCAAGGGTACGCCGTCGATCCGTCTCGTCTACGAGGATGGCGGGGGGCATCAATCGTTCCGCGAGGTCGCCATGGCTGCGGCCAGCGCAAGCACCTACACAGCCCTCGACGATCGCACCCGACGGTCGATCGGAGACGTCAGTCGACCCGATGCGCTAGCGCGGGACCCGGAGGTGATCTCGATCGGAGAAATGGCGCCCGGTAAACCCAATCCGACGACCCGGTCAACCGCCGTTGCGGTGGCAGCTCCCGCTCGACCCGGGACGACTATGGAGCAATCCTCGTCAATGCCAGTCGTCATTTCTACTCCGGCCGCAGTGGCCAAGCCTGTCAAAACCCACATTGCAAGTTTGGAGGCCGCGTCGCTGCCGGCTGGTCCGCCGCTGCAGGTAGCAGAACCAGCGGCTAAGCCGATCTATAAGCGCCTGCTCGGCGGCC
The DNA here is from genome assembly GCF_042657265.1 of Allobosea eneae. Lineage (NCBI taxonomy): Bacteria > Pseudomonadati > Pseudomonadota > Alphaproteobacteria > Hyphomicrobiales > Alloboseaceae > Allobosea > Allobosea eneae. The sequence continues at coordinate 30,368 of NZ_JBHSLW010000080.1, read as the reverse complement.
TTCTCGGCCTGTAAGGCACACGCTGGCGCCAGTCCGGGCTAACCAGATCAAATCGCCTACATCTTCCAATCGACCCCGGCTTTGCACCATCATGAAGCTTGAATGGAGCGTCATGATGGCAGCTACGTCATCGTCGGTCTTTGACGAAAGCATGAAACCTTGATGAAGGGATGCTCAACGTCTGGGACGTTATGCCAGCTCTAGTGAGAGAACAGACCGCTGATCTCGCCGAGATCTTTCGCGTGCTCGGCAACGGGAACCGACTTCACATCATGGTCGCATGTCTGGATGACCCGCAATGCGTGGGAGACATCGCTCGGCGTGTCGGCATCTCGCCTACGCTTGTCAGCCACCACTTGCGGCTCCTGCGCGCCGCGCGCTGCCAAAAGCTGGACAAACAGGTCTTTTACGCAGCGACGGATGAGCACGTACCCTGCATCATCCGCGACATGGCCCCCATGCCGGTGAGCACGGTCAAGTTTCGAAGGACGGTGATGACGAGCCTAATGCGGTGCAACGGGCAAGTCGCGATGATGCGTGACCTTCTCCAGCGCTTCAGCGCGGCGCCGTTCGGTATCGAGGGCCTTCTGTGATGTCCACCTTTGTGCTTGCCGCCCTTTTAGGCCTTGTAGAAGGCTTGACCGAGTTCATCCCGGTGTCCTCTACCGGTCACCTGATCCTCCTCGTCGATCTGCTCGAGTTTCATGGTCCGCCCGGTCGGGTCTTCGAGATTGCCATCCAACTCGGAGCGATCTTGGCGGTCTGCTGGATCTATAGGAGGCGGCTGCTTGAGATGATCAGTGGGCTGCCTTCCGAGCGGCGGGCACGGCATTTTGCGCTCATCGTCCTGATCGGTTTCCTTCCAGCTGCCGCGGTCGGCGCTCTCACACACGGCTTTATCAAGACGGTACTGTTCTCCCCATGGGTCGTGGCTGTCAGCCTTCTTCTTGGAGGATTCGCCATCCTCGCGATTGAGCGGATCATCGTGGCAGATGAGGCGGTCAGCCCTGCGCTTGAGAGGATCAGCTACGGCACCGCGTTCAAGATCGGCCTGTTTCAGACCCTCGCCATGATCCCGGGCGTGTCGCGCTCGGGCGCCACAATCATGGGCGCACGTCTTCTCGGGGTGGATCGCCCGACGGCGGCGGAGTTCTCATTCTTTCTCGCGATCCCGACCATGTTCGGGGCAACGATCTTCGACCTTTACAAGAACCGCATGAGCCTTGAGGGGAGCGGAATTTTGGTCATCACGATCGGATTCGCAGCTGCGTTCATCGCGGGCCTGCTGGTTGTTCGGACGCTCGTCATCTTCGTCTCGCGCCACGGCTTCGCGCCGTTTGCTTGGTATCGCATCGCGCTCGGCACCGCGATGCTCATCCTGCTCGTCGCGCGCTGAAGGAGCCGTGATGACGCTTGACGTCTTGTGGATTGGCATCGCGGCAGCGGGCGCGGTCTCGTCCCACTCCCGTTCGTCGCACGAGACGCCAACGAGAGCCGTCGCTGGCTGCCTCGTTACCGCCCTGGCCTGAGCAAGGGACGATCCTGTGCCGTTTGGCTTTTCACCGGCGTGCTCGCATCATCGCTTGAACGTCAGGCCTTGGACCAGGAGGATTGATCTTTGGGAAGGCTCTCGTCTGGATCGTGGACTGCGACGGAATCAGAAGCGCTCAGGTTTGCGCCGAAAACGACCAGATTGGTTCCACCCGGATGCCGGAGTGACGGGAACAAGATCCCCCCATAGCCCGCGGAAATCGCAGCATCTGCAAGCGGCCAGGATGGCGGGATCTTGCCTAGGATGTTGTAGATTTTCCGCCAGTCACAGTCCCATGACGCCCAGGCCGCTGCCCAGACATTCGGATCATAGCCGGCGGAGAAATCGACGACTTGTTGAAGGTCGATCATGTATGCAGCAAGCGTCGCGGGTCGGGTCAATGACGAACCCTGGCGATATTCCTCCAGAGCAGTCTGCGGCGCGCGCGAAAGATAAAGCGCCTCGACACCAATTCGATTGAAGCGGCCGCCGACCATAGCTGCGCCAGCTCCGCTGGTCGGCACGAATGCCCACTTTGGCGTCAGATAGCGATGGAAGACCTCGTCCGGTCCAAGCCGGACAAGCTTCATCCGCTCGCTCCGATTTCGAGGGCTTGCAGATACCTCAATACAGCTTCGCTATGACCTTCGGCGACCAGTTCCGCAGCCGTTTTATGATCGTAGTCGGAAATCGGTTCATTCATGAACCAATAAATCGCCTTGTCGAGATCGCCTGCGAGTTCAGCTGCGGCCGTTATGACCTTTGCCATCTCGCGAAACCGACCTTGAAGCCTCTCCGAGCTTGGCTTGCGAAGCGTGTTCCGATGAACGCCTGTCATTTTTGCCAGGCTGGAAACCTGGATGCCCAGCACCTTCGAGAAGCGCCCTGGAGAAATATAGGGGGTCTTCGGTTCCTGCAGCTTCTGCATAAAGCCCGACACAATCGCCGGACCAAGTCTCTCAGCATGTGCCATGGTTAAACTCCGCTACCATTCCCGCACAATATATGCACACTCATGCGCACATCAAGTGCCGTGTTGCGAGCACGCTGGACTCCAACAGGACGGGAGCATCCAAGCTCGCAATCCTAGAATGAGTGCGACGTTTATCATCTCCGGTTGCTGGCATTCCACAAACATCCGCCGAGCACGACATTGATCGTCACCAGTAGGATGAGGGCAGCGTAGGTCGCGCTCGACCCAACCTTTTCAAGCAGCAGGGCGCCCAACGTCGGCGCCAGCGCCTGCGCGATGAGGCTCGGCCGCGCGAGCTTTCCGACGAGAGGCGCATAACGTTGGGATCCGAATTGAGCGAGCGGCAATGTGCCCTTCGCGATCGAGAAGACGCCATTCCCCGCACCGTAGAGGATCAGAGCCAGGGCGATCGGGCCAACCCCGAGCGCCAGCATCGCAAGTCCCAGAGCAATCAAGCCGAGGGCCGCGCTCATCGTCCAGATCGGATGGTGGCGGCCTCCGCCTGCCATTTCGACGATGCGGCCACCGACCTGGGCCGGCCCAACAAGAGCTCCGAGGGCCACGGCCGCTGCCAGGCCGATCCCCTGTGCCTGGAGCAGCGTCAGCAAGTGGACGCCGACGATCGCGCCGATGGCGCCTCCGATGATCATGATCCCGGAGAGAAGCCGGAACGCACGGCTCTCCGACGGAAGCAGCTCAGTTGTTGGACCACCGCCTCCAACCTTCGCCCTAAGAAGCTCCGGTGGAGCCTTCGGAAGGGCCATAAGGACGACCGGGAGGGAGATCAAGAGCTGGATGGCTGCGTACGCGAAGCAGGTGCCTCGCCATCCAAAATGAGCGACGAGGTAGGCCGACAATGGCCAGCACACGGTGCTGGCGAAACCACCCCACAGCGTCAGCATCGTGATCGCTGACCGAGCGGTACCGCCATAAAGACGCCCGAGCGTCGAGAACGCCGCATCGTAGAGACCCGCGGCCATCCCAGCTCCGAGCACGATCCATCCAAATACGAAGACCGGCAAGTTCGGGGCCATGCCCAGGATGAATTGCCCCGCGGCGAGGAGGATGGCCGCCGTCGCCAGAACCGGTCGTCCGCCCGTCTCGCCGATGGCGCGACCGATGTAGGGCGCGACGACCCCGGCGGTGAGCAACCCGATCGACAGCGCGCCGACGACCCAGGACAACGGCCAGCCCGTGTCGTTCGCGATCGGTGCGGCAAGGACGGCAGGGAGATAATAGGAGGAACCCCAGGCGAGGATCTGCACCACGCCCAGGGCCGAGATGACCGTCAGCCGGTTCCGCTCGGTCACGCTGCCTTGCCGCAGCAGGAGGACGTCGCCGGTTCGGGCTGCTTCGCCGGTCCGCAGCCGCAGCCGGGCTGCCCTTCAGCCTTCGCCTCGGCATCCGCCACACAGCAGGCATTGGCCTGGGCGGGAGCCGGCCCGCCACAGCAATCGCCCGAAGGCGCCGCCTTGCACACGCCGGTCTCCGGCAGAACGAGTTTCACGTCATCGGCTGCAGCCAGATCGCCAGCGATCGCGGCTGCGATCGACCGAACTTGCTCATAGCCGGTCAGCATCAGGAAAGTCGGCGCCCGCCCATAGCTCTTGATTCCGACGGTGTAGAACCCCGACTCCGGGTGCGACAGCTCGCGGTGACCATGTGGCGGCACCGAGCCGCAGGAATGCAGGTTCGGATCGATCAGCGGGCCGAGCGCCTTGGCGCTTTCCAGCCAGGGATCGAACTCGACCCGTAGCTCCCGGGTCAGCGAGAAATCCGGCCGCTGACCCGTGCAGCCTACTATGCGATCGACCGGTCCAATCGTCCGGCCAACACCGTCGACCTCCCCGTCTACGAACAGGTGGGTGCCGTCCTCACGAACTCCGGTGGCCCCGAAGCCCGAGATCAGTTCGATGCGGCCTTCCGCGACGAGGCGGTGCAGGCGCTGCCCGAGCTCGCCACGCGCGGCAAGCTGATCATTCGCTCCGCCGCCAAACACCCGGGACAGATCACGTCCGCGCGTAGCCCAGATTGCCTTGGTGCCGGGCTCGGCGACCGCAAGCTCTTCGAGATCAAGTAGGACGTTCGCCGCCGAGTGGCCCGCACCGATGACGAGCGTCGCCCGCCCGGCATAGGTCGATCGATCGCGGCTCGATACATCAGGTATCCCGTAGGCGATGCGATCCTGGTGCGCCTCCTCGCCATCCACCGCGAGTCCACCGGCGCCGATCGGGTTGGGCGATGTCCAGGTTCCCGATGCATCGATGATCGCTCGTGCCTGGTCGCGCCGCGTTGCCCCATCATCCCCGACGACAGTGAGCACGAAAGAACGCTGCTCTCGATCGCGGCTGACCACCTTGTCGATGCCGTGGCGTCCGATCGCGGCGATACGGGCGCCGTATTCGATCACGGAGGCGAGCGACGGCGTGGCGGCCAGCGGGGCGAGATAGCTATCCACCAGCTCGGCCCCGGTCGGGTAGGCCTGCCCGTCCGGTTCCTTCCACCCGGCATTGGCGAGCAGGTCGCGGGCCGCGGGCGAGATGTTGAACTCCCACGGAGAGAACAGGCTGACATGACCCCAGGCGCGAATATTCGCCCCCGCCTCGCGGCCTGCCTCATAGACCTTCACCGTGATGCCGCGTTCGATGAGGTTTGCCGCCGCAGCGAGCCCGACTGGCCCAGCTCCGATGACGGCGACGGGAAGCTCGGTCATTCTGTTTTCCACTGTTTCTAGAATGATAGAATTATTCGGCAAATAAAAAGGGCTTGTCAGGCGGCCTTTTCCGGCGCTCGAGAGTAACCCTCTTCGATGCAGCATTCGTCGCCGAGGAAGCCGAGAAGGGCATCCATGGCAGGGTAGACAGCACGGCAGATCAGCGTGGTGGCTTGACGCTCCTGCGAGACGAGGCCGTTACGGATCAGCCGCTGAAGGTGGTGTGACAAGGTCGAGGCCGGGATCCCAAGACGCTCCTGCACCTGATTGACGGGCAGGCCACCGTGACCCGCCCGGACGAGCGTCCGGTAGAGCTCCAACCGGGTTGGATTCCCGAGAGCCTCAAGCTGCTTCGCTGCTTCTTCGACGTTCATGGAAATACAATGCGGTCAGCCAAAGGCAGCGTCAAGCTATATTTCCATGAACATCGAATTATTCTCCGACCGGAATTGCGGCCGCCTTGCCGCCGCGCTCGTACCAACCCTTCGACCGGTTCACGATCCAGACGACGGTGAGCATGACCGGCACCTCGATCAGGACGCCGACGACCGTGGCGAGCGCGGCTCCGGAGTTGAAACCGAACAGGCTGATCGCCGCGGCGACAGCGAGCTCGAAGAAGTTCGAGGCGCCGATCAGCGCGGACGGCCCCGCGACGCAATGCTGCTCGCCGGCGATCCGGTTCAGCAGGTAGGCCAGCCCGGCGTTCAGGTAGACCTGGATCAGGATCGGCACCGCCAGCAGCGCGATCACCATCGGTTGGGCGAGGATCTGCTCGCCCTGGAAGCCGAAGAGCAGGACGAGGGTGGCAAGCAGGGCAACGAGCGAAACCGGCCCGAGGCGACCGAGCAGCCTGTCGAGCGCAGCCTGTCCGCCCTTCGCCAGAAGGCGGCTACGAACGAGTTGCGCGACGATCACCGGAATGACGATGTAGAGGACGACCGAGAGGACGAGCGTTCCCCATGGCACCATGATCGCCGACAATCCCAGTAGCAGGCCGACGATCGGCGCGAAGGCGACGACCATGATCGCGTCGTTGAGCGCGACCTGGCTGAGCGTGAAATGCGGCTCGCCCTTCGTCAGGTTGGACCAGACGAAGACCATCGCCGTGCAGGGCGCCGCGGCCAGGATGATGAGCCCGGCGATGTAGCTGTTGACCTGGTCGGCCGGGAGCCATGGCCGGAACAGCCAGGCGATGAAGAACCAGCCGAGCGCCGCCATCGAGAACGGCTTCACGGCCCAATTGATGAAGAGGGTGACGCCGATCCCGCGCCAATGCCGGCCAACCTGCCCGAGCGCCGCGAAGTCGATCTTCAGCAGCATCGGGATGACCATCATCCAGATCAGGACCGCAACGGGAAGGTTGACCTTGGCGACCTCGGCCGCGCCGATGGCCTGGAACACGCCCGGCATGACGTGGCCGAGCGCGATGCCGACGACAATGCACAGCGCGACCCAGATGGTCAGGTAGCGTTCGAAGGTGGACATAGTGACCTCAGGCGAGAGCGGCAGGGCGACCGGAGGCATCGACGACGAGCTCGCCATCCTCCTTGCGGAACTCCCCGCGCTGCGGCGGCAGTAGGGAGAGAACAGCCTCGGACGGCCGGCACAGCTTCACGCCCTTGGGCGAAACGACCAGCGGGCGGTTGATCAGGATGGGATGGGCCTCGATCGCGTCGAGCAGGGCTTCATCCGTTAGGCTCTGGTCGCCGAGGCCGAGTTCGGCGAAGGGCGTTCCCTTCTCGCGCAGGATGTCTCGGACGGCCAGGCCGGCACGGTCGAGAAGCTGTTTAAGCAGCGCCTGGATCGGCGGCGTCTTCAGGTATTCGATGACGTGCGGCTCGACGCCCGCATTGCGGATCAGGCCGAGGGTGTTCCGGGACGTCCCGCAGGCCGGGTTTTGATAGATGATCACGTCCATCACGCGACCTCCGGGCGACCGCCGCTCGCGCCCTCGAGGCCGCCGATCCGCCGGACCTGCTGCGCCAAGGCCATCTCGTCGAGGCTCGCAACGGGTAGCGACAAGAGGACGTTGATCCGGTTCCTGAGATAGCGCAGCGCCGTCACGAAGGCCCGCTCGCGCTCGATCTCGCTGCCCTGGACGTTGGACGGGTCCTCGATGCCCCAATGCGCCGTGATCGGCTGACCCGGCCAAAGTGGGCAGGCCTCGCCCGCCGCCTGATCGCAGACGGTGATCACGAGATCCATGTCGGGCGCGCCGGGCTTCGCGAAGACATCCCAGGTCTTCGACGAGAGGCCCTCGGTCGGGATGCCTTCGGCATCCAGCACCTTGAGCGCCATCGGCTTCGGCCCGGGACCGCCCTCGCTGCCGGCGGAAAAGGCTCGGAAACGCCCTTCCCCGAGATGGTTGAGCAAGGCCTCAGCCATGATCGACCGGGCGGAGTTATGCGTGCAGAGGAACAGCACGTTGTGGACGCGATCAGGCATCGGTCGTGACCTTCGGTGGACAGCAGGGAGCGAGCTCGGCCAGGAGCGGCGCGCAGATCTCCTGGCGGCCGCCGCAGCAATCCTTGAGGAGGAAGGCGATGGCCGATCGAAGCGCGTCGAGATCGGCCCGGTAGACGATCGAGCGGCTGAAGCGCTCCGAACGAACGAGTCCTGCCCGGCTGAGAATGCTCAAGTGCGACGACATCGTGTTGTGGGGAACCTCGAGACGGCGCGCGACCTCACCGGCGGGCAGACCCTCCGGCTCCGCAGTCACCAGCAAGCGGAAGACATCGAGGCGCGTGCTCTGCGCCAGCGCCGCCAGGGCGAGGATGACTTGTTCATTTTCCATATGTCGAGACTAATCGACATATTTGAGGGAGTCCAGTGACCTCACGACTATTTGTCCACGAAGCGCTCGACACCCGACCTATCGGCGCCCCGGAGCCGACGTTGAGCGATCAGAGCCCGTTCAAGAATGCCTGCAATTTGTCGTCTGGCTCAAAGCGGATGCCGCCTTGCCCGCTCATCGGCGTGACTCTTGCCAATGCTGCCTCTTTAAGTGCGATGTGAGCATGAAGATAGATTTGCGTGGTCTCGCTCGACTCGTGTGTCAAATCGCGTTGAAGCTTCGGTGCTGAATCACACTCGGGATTGCGCAGCGCGAGGGAGCGCAGCGGTGAGTCGAGATGGATATCGGCAGCATGAACAAAGCGGTACGTCACCGGATCTCCAACTTGAAGCCACTTTAGCCGACACTGGCTATCTCGACCGGCTGCCCACGATACAATGAGCAAGAAACGACACGGACCCCTACACCTTCCATGCGTGCGATCCGCTCGCGCAATTCGCCCTCGCCTGCATCTGACGAAGTTGACGAACGTGACGGGTGTCTCCATATTTCGGGTCAGGAGGTGCACCATGCCAGCAACACGCAAGAAGGGCAGCGCCGCCAGCAGGAGAAGCGAGCGCAGCGGAAAGTACCTGACGGTCGGCCTCGCCACCTCGCTGGAGCCGCTGTTCACCGAGACAAGCATCCCGCGCACCAAGCGCGTGCTGTCTGCCTATGCCAAGGCGATCAAACGGTTCGAGGATACCGGCAAGCCGGTCCGGATGACCGTCACCTTAAAATCGACGGGGATGGCGCCTGAGGTCCAGGTCGAAGATGCTGCGCCGGCCACAGGCGACGCGCTCGATCGGGCGCTCGCCAGCGCGGCAGCTCGCGGCGCACAGCGCGTCGCCGAGATCCTGAAGGATCCGCAGATGCTGTCAGCCGATCAGTTCGCCGAGGAGATCGGAGCTACCCGCGAGACGGTCAATCGAAAGCGCAAGCGGCATGAGGTCCTTGGCCTTGAAGGACCAAAGCGCGGTCTGCGTTTCCCTCGCTGGCAGCTCGACGACAGCGGCCGATTGCTTGCGGACTTGCCGAAGCTTTTCCAGGCGGTGGGTGACCATCCGTGGGCCGTGTACCGGTTCCTGGTGCAGGCCCATCGCGAGCTCGACGGAAGCACGGGCCTTGCTGCGGTGCGGGCCGGCCGGGTCGATGAAGCGGTTGAGGTCGCCAAGGCGACCGGCAGGGGTGACTTCTCCTGACTGCTGCACCGCACGATCTGCCACCGCTCGACTTCGCATCGCGCAGGCTCAAGCTCACGACGCTCGGCCCCGGGCGCCCGTGGTATCGGCTTTATGAGAGCCGGCACCCGGATGCTCTCGGCTTCGGGTATGGATCGAGCCGATTCAGCGCCCCGGAGGCCGGATCGGCTGTAGTGGATCGCTTCGGCGTGGTCTATTTCGGTAGCAGCATGAAAGTGTGCTTCGCCGAAGCGATCCTGCGCGATGCCGGCGTTGGAATGTCGGGGCTCATTCCGTTCGAGATGGGCGAGCTCGAGCGCTACGCCTGCGCCGAGGTCGTGGTGACGACGGACCTTTATCTCGTCGATCTGCGCGGCGATGGTCTCGTTCAGATGCGCATGCCGACCGACGCCGCGCGGGCGCGCGACCATCGCCTTGGCCAGCAGTGGTCGCGCGCCTTTTGGCTCAATGATGCGCGGCCGGACGGCATCATCTACGAGTCGCGGCTAAACGGAGAAGCCAACATTGCCGTTTATGATCGCGCGCTCTCAAAGCTGGGCGTCAGCGATGTGCGGCCGATGATGGAGCGCCGCGAGGAGATGGCCGGGATCATCGACGATTTTGAGTTGGCTATCGTGCGATGATTGACTCCGCGGCAGACGGTGCGACGAATTCGGCAAGCGTCCTGCATGAAGTCGCGACGATCCTCGATCGCGGCAGCAAATCGATAGCGCCGGCCACCTGAGGGCTTATCGGCAGATGGATCAGCCCGGTCTTCGCTACGTCTGGAAGCAGAAGCAGGTGCCGGTCATTCTCCGTCGCGACGGACGTGGCGAGAAGCTACGAGTGCGGCTGCCATTCGCGGACGACAATCGGCAATGGCTTCAGAACGCACGGCGGACGCCACCCGAATGGTTCGGCGGCGACGAGTCCTACTGGGAGCTCCCTAAATCGTGGTTCAACGACTTCGTTGATCGAGCCCTGCGGCGCTACGGCAAGGTCTATATCATCCAGCCCTATCGCGAGCAGGAGATCTGCGCGCGAGCCTGTCGGGAAGCCGTCGGACACGAATGCCAGTGCTCCTGCATGGGAGCCAACCATGGCACCGGCAGCGACGGGACCTGGTTCGATATCTCCGATACCTTCTCAACGCGCTGGGGCGAGCGTGAGCTTGCGTGCCGCTTGCTGACAGCTCGATAGCCAGCCCGGGCCACTCGAAGCTCAGGCCATCGGGCAGCGGATGAATTTCTCGACGGCGCCGTCGAGAAACACGCGCTCGATGTGATGCCCGGCTCCTTCGACGAGACTGCGTGCCACCATCGGCAGTTCCCGGACCGACCGTTGCACGTCATCCATCGCGATCGGCGCGTCGCTTTCTGGCACATCGATGCGCGAAACATTGTTCTTGCCCACCAGCAGATAGGCTTGGCCGAGGGCGTTGTGCGACTGTGCACGGGCGGCCGCATTGAACGAACGCAGGAATGCCCAATCCTTGATGCCGCCGTTGCGCGCCCGTTCATCCACGTTGAAGGTGGCCTGCCCCGTGCCCAGGCTCAGGATGCGCACGTCGTCACGGGCGATGTCGAAGCAGGCGAGAGCATCGACCAGCGCATTCATGACGGGGTTGTTGGCCCAGATGCCGCCATCGATCATCACGTAGCCATCATCCTCGACGCCCGGGTAGTAGGAGGGAGCCGCGGTCGTGTGAAGCGCCACATGCGCGAATCTCTTGTGGCGATCCTTCTGGTAGTCCGGGTGGTGGGGCGTCTTGTAGAGGAACGGCTCGCCGTGACGTCCTTCGAAGCTCGGGATCACCAGGCGCGTGACGGCATCGTCGAGCACCTTGTCGCCGAAGATCCTGAGCAGCTCATCCTTGAGAACGGCCTGGTTATGCTTCGGCTTGAACAGCCAGCGCAGCGCCCTTGCGATCCCGCTGAAGCCAGCCGCCGGCGGGAAGATGCGCTCGCCGCGTTCGAGATAGATGTCCAGCGCCTGCCGCGCTGTCATGCCGTGCGCAAGAGCGAGCGCGATGATGCCGCCTGTCGAAGTGCCGGCGATCATATCGAAATGATTGGCAATCGAGGCACCGCGCAGGAAGCGGCACTCGAGTTCCGCCAGCACGGCGGCCGGGAAAACTCCCCGAATGCCGCCACCGTCGATCGACAGGATGCGGAACGGGCGACCCTGTGGCCACGGCTGCTTCACGCGCGCATGCTGGATCGTGCCGTCCGATCGGCGCGGCGGAATGTAGTTCATCGCGTCGTCTCCATCGCTTCGGGTGGCGGGGGTTCCGGGTGCCGGCCCCCCCCGGTCCAGCGCCCGGTCATGAGCCAGAGTTCGTAGCAAACAAGCCAATCGAGAGCCCAAGGTACTGTCGTGCTTGCGATGGTCATCGCTGCCGTCCATTCCTGCTCGCGCGGATCGAACAGGCAAAGGGTCGGATCCTCGGCCGGCGGGTAGACATGAGGCAACTGACCCTCGACGTTTCCCGGCAGCCGGACCAGCTCGGGGGCGAGCACGCGCGCCTCGGGACATGAGCCGAGCTCGTAGCGGATTTCCAGGGAGTAGCTCGCATATTGCGGCCTCACGCTCCCCACCCATCGTGCCTGCTGCGCGCGGCGGTCTATCCGACGCGCGGCGAACAGCGGCCAGGTCGCCTTCATTGCGGCAACCTGCGCGTCGATGGAAAGGATCAGCGTGTTCATCAGATCTTGCGGCCGAAGAATGTGTGCGGCCGCGCGGCCGCGACAGACGGCACGACCAGCGGCGCGGCGACGGCCGCGGCGCTCGGCAACAGCACGCCGCCACGCCGCGTATAGAGCTGGCGCGATTGCTGAATGTCCCCGCCGATTTCAATTGCGATCTGATCGGCGGCGCGGGTGACGACGCGGTCGCCGAAGTCGCTGCGCAGCATCTCCATCATGGTGTTGGGGAAGATTTCGCCCTTGCGCATCGCGTCGAGCGAGCGGACGAGGTCGCGCAGATGGTCGGCGAACTCGTTCTGCTGCGCGATCGATTCAGGCCACCGATCCGTGAAGATATCATCCTCGCAGACCGGGTTGGCGACATGCAGACGACGACCGTAGAGCGAAGCCTGTTCGATTTCGCGGATGATCCAGCTGGCGATGCGCGCGAGCATGGCGCTGAGCGACATGTTCGGCTGCGCGGCGAGCCCGGCATAGTAGGAGAGCATCACCGACGGCGGGATGCGCCCGCTGTCGGCCGCGTAGCGGATATTGCGGAACCGCTTGAGGAGCTGAAGGGCAAGCGTCGCGGTGTTCTTGACGATGAAGTGGCACTGATCCGGCACGTCATCGACCTCGGCGTCCGCACGAGCGGCAAGGCCGGCATGGTCGAGCCACCGACGGTGGAATTCGCGCGCCATGCGCGGCTCGAGCGGCGTCTTGCTCGCATACCATTGCGCAAAGCCATAGGCATTCATGTCGACGAACCTATCGTCGGCGGAGCGATGCGGCCCCTTGGCGTGGGTGATCAGGCTCTCGCGATCGAGCGTGCCAATGACGCGCAGCGAAGGCGTCACATCGAGGTGCATCTTGTCAGCATAGTAGAGGGTGACACAGCGCGTCTGCCGCAACACCTTCTGGACGGGATAGTCGGCGAGGGCCGTTTCCAGCTCTATCAGGATCTGAAGCGGCGTCATCCCGCGAAAACGCCCGCCCAGCTGTGAGACGATATCCAGATCGTATTCGTCGTCCGTGCCACGCGTCGAGATCGTGGCGTCGATCGCCATGGAGCCCTGCGGATAGAAATGCTCGATCTGGTCGAAGAAGGCTGCCGTGCCTTCGAGGTGGCGTCGCACGGCGTCGTAGCGCGATTTCGCCTTGTCGTGCAGCGAAGGCGGCAGCTGAATGCTGAGCGCGATCTCCGCGAGGATGCGGTCGAGAGGATCGTCGAACGGATTGAGACCGGTCGGCGCAAGCTGCATGTTCATATCGATCTCCGTGGCGGCTCGGATTGCATCTGTGCTGTGCATCTCGTCACCGCCCGCGCGATGTTCGGGATGATACGAGTCTCTGTCCGTCTACTCCGAACAAGATGGGAAGCTTGAATGCGCCTGTCAAGGGTCGTAGACTATCGCTACTCCGAACAGGCGTCGGAGGTACGATTTTGGAAGGGCCGGTTATGAAATTTGGTGAGCGGATCAAGAAGTTACGAACTCAGAAAGGCCTGACGCTCGATCAGCTCGCCCAGGAAACCGCGTCCTCGAAGAGCTACATTTGGGAGCTCGAAAACAAGAATCCCCCTAGACCGTCTGCCGAGAAGCTATCCTCGATTGCGAGTGCCCTGGGGGTCACCGTCGACTATCTGATCGGCGCCGACACCCAGACCCTGAGTGACGCAGAGGATACCGCCTTCTTCCGGCAATATAGCGGCTTGCCGGAGGAGACCCGCCGCCAGATCCGAGAGATGGCTCGCATCCTCGATACCAAGCCGCGTAAATGAACGAGCCAAGCCGCCTCCGGCCGCTGAAAGAGGCGGCTCGCATCACCCAGATGCTGGACCTGGTCCTCGGAGCGGACCGTTTTGATCGCGCGCCGGTCGACATGGTCGGGCTCGCGCTGGAATATTCACGGAAGATTGCGCCGCAAAGCCCTATCCATGAGGTCGTCGAGCGCGACATCTCCGGTTGCGTCGGCGCCCTGGTCTATGGCGAGGCGCGACCGCGCCAATGGGCGATCATGTACCATGTCGGCCAGTCCAACGGCCGCCGCTCCTTCACGGTCGGACATGAGTTCGCCCACTACATTCTCCATCGGCAGCTGATCGAGGAGGACGGGCGCTTCGACGGCGGCATCTATTGCGATGAGAACGCTGTGGTCCGCCGCGGTGGATCCGGTATCGAACAGGAGGCGGACGAGTTCGCGGCGGCACTGTTGATGCCGCTTCACGACTTCCGTCGGCAGCACCCTGCCAACGCTCGCGTCGATTTCGACATCCTCGGGCGCCTCGCGAAGCGCTATGGCGTCTCCATGACCGCCGCGATCCTGCGCTGGCTCGAATACACGGAAACGCGGGCCATGGTGGTCGTCTCGAACGAGGGTTTTGCCCATTGGGCAAAACCGAGTGACCGTGCGCTGAAGTCAGGACGGTTCATCCGTACGAAGAACACCGTGTTCGAGCTGCCCGCCCAGGCCTTCGCCGCTCGCGGCGATTACTCGGACAGTGCTCTCACGGGAACGATGCAGACCGCGGGCGTGTGGTTTCCTGAGCCGGTGCATGAAATGTGCTTTCGCTCCGATCGATACGATCAGGAGATCTCCCTGCTCCAATTTGAGTCCGAGGGCCCGCGCTTCCAAGGGGAAGAGGAAGAGCCCGACGTCTTGGATCGATTCACCAACGGCGGGCAGTTGCCGAGCCGGTGATGCGACGGTCGGGTGTCGCCGAGGCAAGGGGCGCCGAAAGGCCCTGCATTGTGGTGGGACCGGGGTCGAGACCAGATGAGCAGCATGTCGCTCTTGCCTTCGACAGAATTGGCGTAGATTGGGACGGGGATCCATTCGGCCAATCGAAGCGTCGATTTGCTCGAGGTCGCGGTTCAGCCGCCTTCATCGGCCGGGATAGGAAGCGTGTCCTCGAAACACTCGTGTTGCGGGCCGTCAAGCACAACCGCGCCGATATTCTCGCAGTCCCGCACCTGCAGCCGCAGCGGGATGTTGTTGCCCGGACCAAGCTGGTTCATCAACCAACCGACACAGTGAGCCTCATCGCCCGGCGGATGTTCGTGGCAAGCCATGGCTCTGCCGGTCCCGACGAGGCATCCCGGGCTCGCGATGGTGGCCGCGAGCGTGCGATGTTGGTCTTCGCTGTAGCCATGAGGGATGTCGTGCGGTCGGTCGAAACCTTCCAGGGGCATTTCGCGCATTGCCGGACGCGCTTCAGTCTCTAGCTCACGGTTTCCTCCTGAATTTGAGCAGCCGCCGAAGCACCCGAATTGGCCGAGATCCAAATCTACCTTAAGCACTGTCACTGCGGATGAGAGCGGGCTCCCCGCCAACAGCGCCTGCACCGCTGGAGCATGATCAGTGTGAGCTCGAAGCACGAAATCATCTGGGATGGACGCAGCGTCTGGGTCAACGACGAGACCGGCTGCTGTATCGGTCGGTTCACCCGGCGGGGCGTGGATGTCCACAAAACCGGCCCCGACCAGGTCGCGACGGGAATCCAGTGTCTCGATTGCTTCCATGACGTGGAGCCGGCTCATGCCTGGGATCGGTTTGTCCGGTCGATGAAGCTGCACCACGGGGTGAGCGTTCCGGTGAGCGCCAGGCCCGGATTTGTCCTCCCCGCCCCCCATGCGTCGGAGGGGTTTAGCAAGCCGTCGCTGGGATAGGACACTGCCCGGTTGTCGGCTTAACGAGGCGATCGCTTCGCAGCGGACTCCAGCGCGAAGCCACCAGCAATCCGGCCGAGCCTCGCTGCCGATCCGGATCGCAAGATAGCCATTGCAGGCTCGACCAAGGATGGGATCGCCTGCCGCCGCGCCCCTGCGGATCGCGCCGATCGGCACAAGCCTAGACGATCCCCCAGGCCCGATAGCGTTTCCGGCCGGTGAGCTCGCGCGGCAGGCTGGCGCCGAGCTCTTTCAGCATCGCCTCGACCGCCTGCGGCGTCACTTTTAGCCTCGCTGCGGCCAGTTGCACGGTGACGAGCGGCGACGACACGAACAGCACGATGAGCTCTGCCAGCTTCGAATTCCCCCTTCGATTTTCACACTTCCGCAGCATCAATTCCCGCGCCAGTGACAGCCGATCGCAATCCGCCTGAACGAAGGCAGCCGCCTCCGTCAGCGCGCCGAGCAACCCACCGACCCGGACACTGAGCGCCTGGTGCGGCCCCCAGCGGAAGCGTCCTAGCCTCAAGCCGAGCCCGAGGGTCGGCAGATGCGCCTGAGCCAGACCCCGTTGACGCAACACGATCGCCGCCAGAGCAAAGCCGAGCTCGCCGGCCCGTTCCGACGGCTCGAGCGCCAGCCAGGCATCGAGGGCGAGCGCGGCCGCGAGCGTCGCCGGCAGCCCCCTCCCCTCCTCCAGGACGGCGAGCCAACGCTGGCAGCGCCCGGCGCCGTCATAGGCAGGATCGCGCAGGGTCAGGCTCTTTCGGCCCGCGTCGGAGGACAAGTCGTTCCAGCTGTCGAGTTTGTTGCGGGTGCGCGCCAGTAAGGCGTCGATCTCGGCGAAGGCCGGGTCAGTGGCGGGATCGGTATCATCCTCCAGCTCCTGGTCCTCGCCGATCCGATCATCATCGTCTTCACCGCGATAGCTCTCCTCCCATGGCGCTGAGATCCTATCCGTGGAGACCAGCGCGGCCCCAGATCGCCCGCTCCCTTCCGGTCGCCGCGGTTGCGTGAGCCCGAGCCGCCCCCGCACGGCATCGGGGCTCAGAATCCCGGTCGGCTCGCGCCGCGCCAGGCGCCGGCGCTCGTCAAGCATGGCGGCAGCGCGGGTGATCTCACGGGTCGGGCTGCGCACATCCATGCCGGCGTCGTGCAGGATCAGATCCTCGAGCGGGCAGAGGCCGCCGGCGAGCGCGATCAGGGCCTGGGCCTCGAAGGCGTGGCCGCGCTGACGCACGCCTTCGGCCAGATCGGGCGTGGCCCGGGCCAGGCGCTCGTCGCAGCGGGAGAGCGCGATCGCCGCGGCCTCGGCTGTCGCTTTCCCTTGCCGATTTCAATTGTGGATCGTCACGTCCTTGCCGAGGTTTAGCCTGAATCTGGGGCTCGACTTTCCCCTTACGATTTCGACCTGTCGCGTGAGGAACGTCACATGGCGACATCGGCTTCTGGTCGCGTGGCGATCGCGCGAGATGATGCCTGGGCGCAGGCGAAGCGCCAGGCTCGCGAGCTCGATCGGATACTTGACGGGTCTGCTCCGCGGCACGTGTCGATCGCGCGGGCGGCGGCTGAGCTTGGGCTCACGACCCGGCACGTCTACAATCTGCTCAAGCGTTATGAGCCGGAGCGGCGGATCACAGTGCTGTTGCCGCGGCGGGATGGGCAGCGCGCGACACGGCTGACCGCGGCCGTCGAGGCGATCATCGCCGGCGTTCTGCGTCAGCAGTGGCTGGTCAAGGAGGCGCCAGAGCTTCGTCCCGTCGTCACCGAGATCCGGGCGCGCTGCTGCGAGGCCGGCGAGCGCCTGCCCTCGTATCGCGCAGTGCAGCGACGCATCCCGATCCTGTTCGACGATCTCGCTATCGCCAAGGGCCGCTCCTCCAACCTCGCGCATGCGCGGCGGTTGAAAGCGCGTCCGGGCTACATTTCAGCGAATGGCCTGCTCGATATCGGCCAAATCGACCATACGCCGGCCGACATTCAGTTCGTCGAGGTGATCGACAGTGTCGGCGTTGTGGCCGGACGGCCCTATCTCACGGTTGCGGTTGATGTCTTCTCGCGTGCCATTCTGGGGTTTTGCCTGACCTTGGAGAAGCCGAGTTCACTCTCGGTTGCGCTCTGCCTGCAGCAAGCGCTGACGCCCAAGGTGCCATGGCTCGCGGCGCATGGTCTTGGCGCTCACGCCTGGCCGATGTTCGGTCGACCGCGTGTCCTGGTTGTCGATAGCGCCAAGGAGTTCACGGGCCATGCCTTCGCCCGAGGCTGCGATGATTTTGGGATCACGATCCGGCGGCGGCACAAGGGAAACGTCCATCAAGGCGGCGTGATCGAACGGCTGCTCGGCACGCTCAACATGGTGCTGCGGACGCTGCCGGGCCAGACCGGCCGCTCAGTCACGGATCGCGACCACTATCCTTCCGAGGCCTGCGCCCGCCTCAGCTTCGCGGAACTCGAACGCTGCGTCGCACTCGCCGTGCTTGAGCACAACGCCCAGCCGAATGAGAAGAGTTTGGACATACCCGATCAGATCTGGCGCGCTCATGCTGCGGCCTTGCTTCCGCGTCGGGACGACCCCGACCAGGTGCTGATCGCGTTCTTGCCTGGCGGAGACCGGCGGCTCACGCCCCAGGGCGTCAGCGTGCATGCGATCGACTATTATGCGCCATGGCTGGGCGAGCTCGTGCCGCGGCGCGACCGGATCGGCAAACTCGCGATGCGAACCGATCCGCGCGATCTGAGCCACATCTATCTGCGCCATCCCGACACCGGCGCTTTTCTGGCGGTTGGGCGGCGCGATGGTCATACAGACGCGATCACGCTGTGGGAGCATGAGCGGGCTCGCGCCTTGCGGCGCAGCCTCGCTGGCGGACCTGAATCGAGGATTGCGCTCCGGCGGGCGATACGGGCGATCGCCGACAGCGCGACGCGCCCGAGTGCAGGGGCCGATACGAAAAAGCTGAGCAAGCATGAGAGGCGACAGGCGGCGCGGACGGCCTTGGCGCAAGCGGCTCCAAAACCGCATCAGGCGCTGGCTTCGCCATCCGCGCCTCCGGCGCCCCACCCTGCCCGCGCCCGAAACCCGCTCCCGGTCGAGGACTGGTGAGCCATGAGCGAGCACCTGGCCGAGAGCTTGCGACCCTGGCTGCAACAACCTGCCGCCGCGCGCATCGCGCATCTGCAGGCGCCACGCTGGATCGGCACGCAAGCGGCGCGGAACGCGCTCGACCTGCTGCAGGCGTGCCTCGATCGCGCGCCGGCGCTGCGCACGCGCGGGGTGATGCTGATCGGCCCCTACGCCAACGGCAAGAGCATGATCGCGGAACGCTTCGCGATCATGGACCGTCGCCGCGCGGAAACCGAGCGAAACGCGCGACGCGTCGTGCTGGTGCAGACCCGCGAAGGCTCTGGCCTGGTCAATTTCTACGCCGGGATTCTGGCCGCGCTGGAGGCGCCGCTCATCCGAACGCGCGACACCGCAGCGAAGGCCGAACAACTCGACCATCTGCTGCGGCAGCTGAAGCCGCGCGTGATCGTCTTCGACGAGTTCCATAATTGCTTGCGCGGCCGCAACCGCGACATCGAGGCGATCTTCGCGGTGCTGCGGCGGTTCGGGCGCGATTATGATCTTTCGCCGGTGCTGGTTGGCGAGCTGACGATCTTCGACCACATCATGGTGACAGCTGAGATGGCGAGCCGTTTCCAGCTCGCGCCCGTGCCACGCTGGAGCTATGACGAGGCCTATCTCTCGCTGCTCGACAGCCTTGAAGGCGCACTGCCACTCGCCAAGTCCTCCGGACTGTCCGACGAGCCGATGGCGCGCTTGATCTTCGAGCTCTCGGAGGGGCTGATCGGCGAGACCGTCGCGATCGTCACGGCGGCCGCGGTCGCCGCGGTGAGGTCCGGAGCCGAACACATCAGCCGCAATAGCTTGCGAGATCTCGGCTACATCCCACTGTCGCAACGACGCCAGACCGTGATCCGCGAGGCACTGGCATGAGACCCGCGCCCATCGAGATCGCGTTGCAGCCGCGTTATCGGTCGGCGCCATCGGGTCACTGGCCCATCATGGTCGTTCCCTACCCCGACGAATGGCTGCCGGGCTGGCTGATCCGGTTTGGTGCGGCCAACGGCGTTCCGGCGCGCGCTCTTGGAGCACTGCTGGGCCTGGGAAGCGGCAATTGGGCCGTGAATATCGAATTCGGGCTATCGCCAGCGATCGCCGGCGCCATCGAGACGGCAAGTGCGCTGTCGACCGCTTCATGGCTGACACTCGTCCATCCGATAACGGACAAGGCCCTGATGCTGGCACCGTGGGTGACCGTCTCGACGTCACCCATGGGCCGGCGCCAAGCGACCTGGCTGCAGCTTTGTCCGCACTGCCTCGAAGGGGACGAAGCGCCCTATCTTCGCCGCAGCTGGCGGCTTGCAACCAAGCTGATCTGCCAGCATCACGGCCGGCGGTTGATCGACCGCTGCCCGGCCTGCCGCCAGGGCTTTGCGGTTTGTGACGCAGCCTCGCTGGCTCCGTTCATCACTTGCACGGCTTGCGGTCAGGATCTGCGCCTGGCGTCTGCACCGCGGCTGGGGGCGTCGACCCTGCGCGCCGCACTGATGCTCGAGCGCGCCGGCCACATGGCGGATCCCGGTGATCGCGCCAAAATCCTGTCACTGCCGCTGGAGCTCGATCCGCCCGCCTCCCGGCCGCTGACGCAGCTTTCGGTGCTGATGCGAGCCCGCTGCCTGACCTTTGCCAGGCCGCGCATTGTCGCGCTCGCCAAGACGCCACTGCCACTGCCGCAGGCCAATCTCCATGGCTTGGTGAAAGCCTATGCGGCCATCGCGAGCCGGCCGCAGGCTCGACCGACGGGCGAGCGATCGCGCCCGGCGAAAACCTGACCGCGGCTGTCGTCGTCAGATTCATCGCCGTCGAACGGATCCAACAATCCGGAAATCTGTCAGCTCCCCGTGCCAACGCGCCCCGCTTCAGACCATCCCGGTGGCCAAGCCATAGAGCAATCCGGCGACCGAGCAGGCGGCAATGACCTGGATCATCCCAACCTTGAAGCGGAAGACGGCGATCATGGCTGCCATCGTCAGCAGCGATGCGGCGACGTTGACGGTGCTCAGGACCGGCACATCGAGCTCCATGCCATAAGCCCGAACCTGGTGAACCTCGGCGAACAGGACATGCAGCGCGAACCAGATCGAGAGGTTCAGGATCACGCCGACGACGGCGGCCGTAATGGCCCCGAGCGCAGCCGACAGCGCCTTGTTGTTGCGCATCGTCTCCATGAACGGCGCGCCGAGGAAGATCCAGAGGAAGCAGGGCACGAAGGTGACCCAGGTGGTCAGCAGGCCGCCGAGCGTACCAGCCAGCAGCGGGCTCAGCGAACCTGGCGCGCGATAGGCGCCCATGAAGCCGACGAACTGCGTGACCATGATCAGGGGGCCGGGGGTGGTCTCGGCCATGCCGAGGCCGTCCAGCATTTCGCCGGGCTTCAGCCAGCCATAGTGATCAACAGCCTGCTGGGCGACATAGGACAGGACCGAATAGGCCCCGCCGAAGGTCACCATCGCCATCTTGGAAAAGAAGATGGAGATCTCGGTGAACACGTCGCCGCGGCCGAGCGTCGCCAATAGGACGATGATCGGGCCAAACCAGATCACGGCACCGACGGCCGCAACCTTCAGCGACCAGCTCAAGGGCGGCCTGGCATGCGCGGGAATGCCCTCGCCAAGTGCCGAGTCGACGTCGGCGACCTGCTTGCCTCCGACCTTGCCGTGACCACCTCCGGCCAGGAAGGCGGACCAGCCCGCACGACCGCCGACATAGCCGATGAGGCCTGCGGCGAACACGACGAGCGGAAATGGTGCCTGAAACAGGGCGAGGGCCAGAAAGGCCGCTGCAGCGAGGCCGATCATGACGCCGTTCTTCAGCGAGCGTCGGCCGATCCGGAGCACGGCTTCCAGCACGATCGCGAGAACCGCCGCCTTCAGGCCGAAGAACAGCGCCTGGACGCTCCCGACATTGCCGAAGATCGCGTAGATCCAGCTCAACGCCATGATGGCGATGACACCGGGCAGCACGAACAAGGTTCCGGCAACCAGGCCGCCCTTGGTCTTGTGCATCAGCCAGCCGATATAGACGGCCAGTTGCTGCGCTTCCGGTCCCGGCAGGAGCGTGCAGTAGTTCAGCGCGTGCAGGAAGCGCGTCTCGCCGATCCAGCGCTTCTCCTCCACGATGATGCGGTGCATCACCGCGATCTGCCCAGCAGGGCCGCCGAAGCTCAGCGCCGCGACACGGGCCCAGACACGCACAGCCTCGCCGAACGAAACCCCATGCTCAGGGGCGGCCTTCTGGCCGATCGGCGCGGCTTGGATGGCCTCGATCTTGTTCATGGGCGCCTCCCGGCGATCAGGCACGCTTGGACTTGAAGTACTGGTAGAGGTTGTCGAAGACCGCCGCGCCCTGCGCGATGCGCTCTTCATCCTGCGGGTTGGCAGCACAGACGCCCGAAATCAGGCTCGCAATACCCGTCGTTTCCTCTCGCCCGAACTTGCCGTCCTTCAGGTCGATATCGTGGACGATCTCGGCGACGGCCTGGAGCGCGGGATCGGCAAGGCCGGCACGGACCAGCAGGACCTCGAAACTACAGCGGTCGCCCTCATGGGTGATCTCGCCTTCGAACATGTCGAAGCGCAGTTCTCCAGGCTTGGGTTCGTAGCTCTTGCCCGGAACGAAGCGGATGATGGCATTGGGGTCGATGAAGCGTCGGATCAGCCAACTGCAGGCGATCCGATCGACAAAGACACCCTGGCGCGTGACCCAAACCCGGCCTCTGAAGTCTGGTGCGGCCTGCGGTGGAGCTTCCTTTGGCGTTTCGGCCATGTCGTTATCCTTTGCGAGCCTGCGCTCAAGTTCCGCGATCAGGCTTTCAGCGGTGAGACGGCCGGTCGCCGCGAAGAAGTCGATGGCCGCGATATCCGCCAAGCGCTTGCGCAGGCGGTTGATCTGGGTTCGGAGTTCCGCGGCAGCGTCCGCCTGCGAGTCCTGGACTGGACGGGCCGAAAGGGCTCGCGCCTCTTTGGAGATTTCCTCGTAGTCCTCGTCGCGGGCCGCGTCGAAGAGCGCGCGCGCTTGAGCGTCGGAAAGGCCGTCGATCAAACGGGCTTCGCAGACCATGGCCTCGCCGCCGCCTTCAATGATCTCCTTGAGCAGCCATTCGAAATCCTCCTGCGTCTCGGCATTCGCCGGCAGCGCATAGACCGTGCTCTTCACCGCGACGGCCCCGATCCCTTGCAGGCGGCGCCAGACCTTCACCCGGAAGTAGGCGGGCTTGCTCGGCAACTGGTGGATCAGCAGCAGCCAGCGCTGCTCTGCCGAGGGGGCATCATTGCTCATGTCGTCACCGTATCATCAAAACTGTCAAAAGCAACACTTGTATCATTTTAAATTCGAGCGTAGCGTCCGCTGCCATCACGTATCCCGAACGAGGATGCCATGCATCGGATCATGCCCTTGCCCTTCAAGCCGCCGCGCCTTGACGGGCTCTCCGAGCGGCTTCTGGCGAGCCACTACGAGAACAATTACGGAGGCGCCGTGCGGCGCCTCAACGCCATCGAGCGCCGCCTCGACGAACTCGACTGGAGCCAGGCCCCGGTCTTCGACATCAATGGCCTCAAGCGGGAGGAACTCATTGCCGCCAACTCGGCGATCCTGCATGAGATCTATTTCGACGGCCTCGGCGGTAGCGGCGATGCTGCGGGCGACTTGGCGCTGGCATTGGAGCGCGACTTCGGCAGCGTCGCCGGCTGGCGCTCGAAGTTTGCGGCATGTGCCAAGGCGCAGGCAGGCGGCTCGGGCTGGACTTTGCTGGTCTGGTCGGAACGGCATCAGCGCCTGATGATCCAGTGGGGGCAGGATCATACGAATTGCCTCGCCGGCAGCATCCCGATCATGGCACTCGACATGTACGAGCATGCCTATCACATCGACTTCGGGGCGAAGGCCGGCGCCTATGTCGACGCCTTCATGAAGAACATCCATTGGGAACGGGTCGGCGCCCGTTTCCAGAGACTCGCCATGAGCGGTCTTGTGACCGGCGCAGCCGCACCTGTCCCTGCCGGAGACAGTATCGCCGCCGAGGACCTGCTTGCCCGCCTGCAACGCCGGGATGATCTTGTCTTGCTGGATGTCTGCCTGGCAGAAGACCTGGCGAAGCGCAGCGACATGATCCCGGGAGCGCAGCTGCGCGCGCCCGAGCTGATCGCCGATTGGGCTAAGGAGCTGCCGAAGGACAAGCCGATCGTCGCCTATTGCGTCTACGGCTTCCAGGTCAGCGGCGACGCCGTCGCCGAACTCCGCCGCCGCGGCCTCGATGCCCATTCACTCGCGGGCGGCATCGCCGCCTGGCACGCGATCGGCGCCCCGACCGTTCCACTTGTCACCGCTGAAGGGAGGCCGACACCATGAAATGGGTCACACGTGAACGCCCCGTCATCGACCGGATCGCCTGTCCCTGGCTGATCACGCGGTTCATCGACAAGGAGCCGGAGTTCCTGTTCGTGCCGCCGGATCAGGTCCGGAAGGTGGCCGAGGAAACCGGCGCCATCCCTTATGACGTGCCCGGTGTCGAATACACGCATGTCGGCGAGGGATGCAGCTTCGACACCTTCGTCGAGAAGCACAACCTCGCCAAGGACCCGGCCATCGCCACGATCGCTGCCATCGTTCGCGGCGCCGATACGGACAGGCATGACCTGACGCCGCAATCGGCCGGGCTCCTGGCGATCTCGATGGGGCTTCGCGATCTCTCGCCAGATGATCACGAGGTGCTGAAGCGCGGGTTCATCATCTACGACGCGCTCTACGCTTGGGCGTCCCGTCGCAAGGGCGAGACGCATAACTGGCCGCGGATGTCGAAGGCGACCGCTGCGTGATGATCACCATTTGGCATCGCGCTTCGGCGACTGCGGGCGCGATCCTGGGTCTGGCGGCTCTGTTGGGAATAGGCACCGTCTACGCGGAAACCTTTCGACCGCTCAAGGGATCGGAAATCCGCAGCCGGTTCACCGGCATGGAGTTCACCGACGAGGTCCACTGGGTGCTTCTGTTCGGGCAGGACGGAACCCTCACGAACACGGGAATGGGCAGGAAGACCCTCGGCCGCTGGCAGGTGAAGCGGGATCAGCTTTGCCTCGATCGTTCGCCCGGTGAGCAGCGATGTTACGCCGTCCTGCACTCGGGAAAGACCTACCGGCTCCAGGAGCCTGGCTTCGACATCTACGAAGAGGGCATCGTTCAGCGGCCCATGGCGCGGCGCTGACCGATGCCTGCCAACGAACTTAAGGGCCCAGGCGAACCATGAAGCGCGCACCCATCCTTGCCGTGATCGCCATCGCGATCGGGTTCAGCACCGCTGCCGGCGCCGAGGTGTTCCAGAAGCTCAGCGGTGCCCAGATCCGAGCCAAGCTAGTCGGCAGGCAACTGACCGACGAATCCCATTGGGGCGAGATCTACCAGCCGAACGGACGGCTCGTCAGCGACGAGATGGGCAACACGCGTGTGGGCTCCTGGCACATCATGAAGAACCAGCTCTGCAAAACCTATCCCGAGGGCGGCGGAAGCGCCTGCTTCGATGTCTGGCTATCCGGCCGCGCAATCCAGATGAGGATCCCGGGCTCGACGGACTTTCCCTTCGAGGGGGTCCTGATCGATGCCCCACATTCGGGAACCGCCCCGCCTCCACATAGACTGGCTGACCGAGCTTCTTCGAAGTCAACCCAATCCGCGCCGAGGTGAAAGCATGGCGACTGCAAAGCCCAAGGTCGCCATAGTTTGGCGAGGCGATAGGGAAGCGAGAAGCACCGCGACACTGCGGAACAACCGCTTCCATCGCATCTTCGAAGAGTTAAGCGCCATCGGCATCGATGCCGAACCCGCCGTTTATGACGAGGCCTTCTCGGATGAAGTTCGTGATCAGCTCCTGGCCGCGGACGGGGTCCTTGTCTGGGTCGACCCGTTGCACGCGGGCAAGACGCGGCATCAACTCGATGCCTTGCTTCGCGAAGTCGCGGCCCGCGGGCCTTGGGTCAGCGCCCATCCCGACACCATCCTCAAGATGGGGGTGAAAGAGGTCCTGCACCGCACGAAGCATCTCGGATGGGGCACCGATACGCATCTCTATCGATCCGCAGCGTCCTTCGGAGAGGAGTTTCCGGCGCGCTTGAGGACGGCGGGACCGCGCGTGCTCAAGCAGAACCGCGGCAATGGTGGCCAGGGTGTCTGGAAGGTCGAGCTGATCGGCGGAGCGGAGGGCTCTGAGCGCGTGCAGGTGTTGCATGCGCAACGGGGGAGCATGCCGGAAGAACTCGCCCTCCCGGACTTCATGGCGCGTTGCGAAGCCTATTTCGCGGCCGGTGGCTGCATCGTCGATCAGCCATTTCAGCCTCGTCTGCCGGATGGCATGATCCGCTGCTACATGGGCTCGGATAAGGTCGTCGGCTTCGGCCATCAACTCATCAAGGCGCTCGTTCCGCCGCCGCCCGAAGGGCCGGATTCGGAAGCGGCGCAGCCTGGCCCTCGGATCATGCATGGGGCGGAGGCCGAGCCGTTTCAGAAGCTGCGGTCGATGATGGAGGCGGAATGGACGCCTCAGATGATGGAGGTCCTTGGTCTCGACGCAGCCTCCCTGCCCATCATCTGGGATGCGGACTTCCTCTATGGGCCGCACACGGCCACGGGCGATGACACCTACGTGCTCTGCGAGATCAATGTCAGCTCGGTCTTCGCCATACCAGACGAGGCGCCGGCGGCCATTGCGAGGCTCGTGGCCGCACGATTGAGGTCCGACCATCGGTGAGCGAGGCAGATGGCGCTATGGGAGACGACGCCATTGCCGATGCGTGGATAGAGATCTCCTCAGGTATTGCCGCCGGCGAAACCACCATCCGCTGGTATGCAGAATATTGTACGGCCAACAGCAGATCCGTTGTCGCGGATCGCAGGACTGAGCACGAAGCGATATCAGCAGCGCTGGAGTGGGACCTGCCAATTGTTCAACGCTCGCCGTCGCTCCGGAAGCCGATGTCAGAGCACTCTACGGACGTCGCGTTGCGCAAAGACCCCGGCTATCCATATCCCCCCGAGGGGGATATAGGAAGCGAATGCCGGAGCCCCACCGCCACGCCAGCCACCCCGCCATCGCCAAGCGTCTAAAGCGAGCTGGCGGACACCTCGCCAAGGTTATCGAGATGATCGAAACCGGGCGTTCCTGCCTCGACATCGCCACGCAGTTGCAGGCGGTCGAAAGCGCAATTGCGCAGGCAAAGCGAACACTGGTCCAGGACCATCTCGACCATTGCCTGGACGAAGTCGTCGGCGAGCTCCCGCCCGAGCAGCGCCGGCCGATCGACGAGTTCAAGCTGATCAGTAAATTCCTCTGAGGCCGAGAAATGCTCAAGGTCCTGTCGAACCGCGTCTATGGACGCCTCTTCACTGCCCAGATCATCGCCCTTGTGGGGACCGGCCTTCTCACAGTCGCGCTCGGGCTGCTCGCCTACGACATCGCCGGAGCGCGCGCCGGAGCGGTTCTGGGGACGGCGCTGGCGATCAAGATGATCGCCTATGTCACGGTGGCTCCCATCGTGGGCGCCTTTTCGGCGCAGCTGCCGCGGCGGGCTTTCCTGATCGCGATGGACCTGGTGCGCGCGGCGATTGCACTGATGCTTCCCTTCATTTCCGAGGTCTGGCAGGTCTATCTGGCTGTCTTCCTATTGCAGTCAGCCTCGGCCGCGTTCACGCCGACCTTTCAGGCAACGATCCCGGATTTGCTGCCGAAAGAGGACGACTACACCAGCGCCTTGTCCCTCTCGCGGCTGGCCTATGACCTTGAGAGCATCGTCAGCCCGATGCTCGCCGCTGCCCTGCTCACACTCATCAATTTTCATTGGCTCTTCGCCGGAACAGTCGTCGGCTTCCTGGTCTCGGCCGCGCTGGTGCTTTCCGTCACGCTCCCCGTGTCTCCGGCCAAGCCTCGCGAAGGCGGCATCTATGACAAGACGACACACGGAATGCGAATCTACCTGGCAACGCCACGCCTGCGGGGGCTACTTGCCTTGAACATGGCTGTCGCGATGGGCGGCGCGCTCGTGATCGTCAACACCGTCGTCATCGTGAAGGGGCGGCTCGGCTACGACGACAATGCCGTGGCATTGGCCCTGGCCTGCTTTGGCGGCGGCTCGATGCTGTCGGCCCTGACGCTGCCGCGCATCCTGGAGCGCGTCGCAGACCGGAAAGTGATGCTGACTGCCGCAAGTCTGCTGGCCGTCGTCCTCGGCGGGTTTTCCGCCCTGCTACTGGCCGAGGGCTGGGCATTCGCACCCGCGGCGACCCCAGCCGGTTGGCTGACACTGCTCCTGACCTGGGCTTTGCTCGGCATCGGCTACTCGGCGACGCAGACCCCGTCCGGCCGTCTTCTGCGCAGATCCGCACATGCCGAAGATCGTCCCGCCGTGTTCGCCGCGCAGTTCGCGCTGTCGCATGCTTGTTGGCTGATCACCTATCCGCTTGCCGGCTGGCTCGGGGCCAGCCTGCCCCTGGCAACGCTGGCGGGGTTGTTCTGCTTGGCGACGTTGGCCGCGACAGCGGCCGCCGTTTGGCTCTGGCCTGCGGGGACTGCGGACGCAGCAGAGCACAAGCATCCCGAGCTACCCCGTGACCACCCTCATCTGGTGGAGCATGGCCGGCACCATTCGCACACCATCGTCATCGACGACCTTCACAGGCGCTGGCCCGCGCCAGCTGGTTGAATTGAGTTCGCTCGCTCATCATCGCGCTGCCCTCCATCCAGAAGCGGCTGAATCAGAACTTCATACCCGCAGCAACCCCGACGTTTTCAACGGTACCGGCTCGAGGTGCGCGTTGGTCTATTTCGCTCCCCGGCTCAGTCTTCGTCGACAGAAGCCTCTCTCAGATCGTCATCAGGCTCGCGTTCGACCGGCTCTTCTCCTGAGAAAGACGGCATGAGCTCTCCGGCGAGCAGCCTGTCTTTGCTGAGCAGTCCAGCATCCTCGAGCTTCTCGAAATCCGGCAGATCGCGCAGGGTCTCGAACCCGAATTCCGACAGAAAGGCCGGCGTCGTCACATAGGTGTAAGGTGCCCCCGGCAGCGGGCTGCGCGGCCCGGCCGCGATGAAACCGAGCTTGCGCAGATGGCCGATGGTATCGCGGCTGATCTCCTTGCCGAACACGGCGCCGAGCTCGGCGCGGGTGATCGGCTGGAAATAGCCGATGCACAGCAGCACCAGGCTCTCAGCTTGCGACAACGCCTTTCGGTCGGACGTGCCGAGCCCGGTCGCGGTGCGGATCGCGACCGCAAACCTCTTCTTGGTCCGATGCTGCCAGCCGCCGGCGACCGAAACGAGGTCGTAGGGGCGTCCGCGCAATTCGTCACGGATATCGGCCATCAGCAGGTCGAGGCTGCAGTCGCGCCCGACGACCCGGGCCAGGGTTTCACGGCCGACCGGCTTGGGCGAGGCGAAGATCACCGCCTCGACCCGGCCCATCCATTCGCGCCAGCGCATGTCTGGCGGCAGGTCGGCGAGCTCGACATCGAACAGCTCTTCGGTCTGGGTCGACCGCGCCATGGTCAGAGCCCGTAGAGCCGGAAGCTGGCACGGCCAGACAGCTCACGTACAGCGCCAAGCGCGGTCAGCCGCTCAAACAACCGGCGTGAACCCCAACGCGTCAGGCTTTTCGTCTGTAACGTGCCAGAGATCGCGTCGTCGTCGAGCAGAAACTGGATCACCTCCCCTGCTCCTTTGGCGCGCAACTTCGGCGCGACCTCGATCAGCCGCGCCGCGCGCGGCGCAATGTCGCCGGCGATCCGGCAGGCCTCGGTCGCCGCCAGCGCGAGCGCGACGCAGCTCGCCCGCTCGAACCCCTCCCCTCCCGGACGAATCCGGCCGCGATCGCTCAGGCTTCGGAAGGCAGAACCGCGCGCCTGCATTGCCAGCAGCGGCACCGCCACCGGCCAGCGCATCCGGCGCGCCAGGGCCTGGTCGGCGAGCCACCAGCCGAGGAGGCTCGCCTCCGGCCGGCAGCGCTGAACCTCTGTGACGATCGCCGCGGCGACCAGCGGCGCCGGCCGGCCTGTCCGGACGATGTCGTCGAGACGTTCCGGCAACGCCGCGAGATCCTCGCTCCAGCGCAGGCCGAGCAGATCGACGGCCGCACGCAGCGCCGCCGCATCGACGACAGTCGACCGCGCAGCCATCCGACGCCAGGCCGCGAAGATGTTGCCGGCGGGCCCGGGCTCGGCTCCCGGCTGCCGCAGATGCCAGGCGTCGCGCAACTGCGCTTCGGTCTCGGTCCGTCCGGCCAGCGCGACGGCCGCGGCTGCACATTTGAGGGCGAGCCGCTGGCGCCACGCGCCGATCCAGAGCGGATCGGAGCGCACGAGATTGTCGAGCGAATTCAACGCAGCACCAGCCAGGAAGGCGGCCTCGACGTCGCTCGTCACCGGCCCGCGCGGGACCGCCCAGCCGGGCACGGCGGGTGGCTCATAGGTTTGAACGGGCGTCGAATCTGGAGCGCGCATCGTTCTGGAAGATAGAGAAGCTTTGCGCTTTATGCCAACTATATGGACAAAAAGCGCACGCCTTGTGAAGTTACAAAAACGTGTGATAAGCTTGCCTTATCGGACACAGTTCGATACCCTCCAAAAGATGCCAGATTCCATCGAATTCGAACCGCGAAACGAGCCTTCCGGTCAACCGGAAGACGG
>NZ_JBHSLW010000079.1:0-2746 GCF_042657265.1 Allobosea eneae | reverse complement strand
GATTATGCGTAGCGCGGGATTATGTGGAGTCGTTGGCTGGCAGCCGCGGTTTTGCGGGGTTATTGTCGCCGTGCCGCTCCGCATAATCTCGACCATTGAGCCGCGGCTCTTCGCGCGTCGAACGCACTTTGGTTTATGTTGCCTCGTGACCTGGAACCTGAGGCGTGAGTTGCGGCTTTGGCGGATGGAAATGATGTTTCGGAGGAAATAGCGCGCATTCGGCGGCGGCTGGGCGATCTGGATGCCGAGCGCGCCAAGCTCGAGCGTGAGCTGGAGACATTTGAGCAGAGACTGACATCCGGTAGTTGCTCCTCCGAACGGCCCTCTCTTGCCGATGCCCCTGTCACCAACAACTCGTCATCGGCCGAGAAAATCGCCCTGTTCCGCCGTCTGTTCGCCGGGCGGACCGATGTCTTCCCCACGCGATGGGAAAACACGAAGGCTGGGCGCGCGGGGTATTCACCAGCCTGTGCCAACGAGTGGGCCAAGGGGATTTGCGGCAAGCCGAAGGTGAAATGCGGAGAATGCCCGCACCAGGCATTCATCCCGTTTTCCGAGGACATCGTCGAAAAGCATCTGCGCGGAGGCGATGTCCGCTCCGGTGACTTTGTCGCCGGGGTTTATCCATTGCTGCAGGACGAGACGTGCTGGTTCCTTGCCGCGGACTTCGACAAGGAAAGCTGGGCCGACGATGCCAGAGCACTGCTGGCCATCTGTCATGCGAAGGGGATTACCGCCGCCCTGGAGCGATCGAGATCGGGGAATGGCGGCCATGTATGGATCTTCTTCTCCGAGCCTGTGCCAGCGAGGATCGCCAGGCAACTGGGCTCGGCCCTGATCACGGAGACGATGGAGAAACGCCCCGAGATCGGCTTCGCATCCTATGATCGCTTCTTTCCCAGCCAGGACACCATGCCCCTTGGAGGTTTTGGGAATCTGATTGCGCTGCCGTTGCAGCGAAAGGCCCGGGAGATCGGAAACAGCGTCTTTGTCGACGAGGAGCTGCGGCCCTACGACGACCAATGGGCCTATCTGTCGTCCCTGCCCAGGGTGTCGGCAGAGATTGCCTTCAGGATCGCGGGAGAGGCGGAACAATCAGGTCGGATTTTGGGCGTCCGCATGCCGGTGGACGACGAACATGCCGACGAGCCGTGGAAGATGCCGCCGTCACGCCGGAGTGCGCCGCGGCGTATCGAGGCTGCGATCCCGCCAAACATCAGGATCGTGGTCGCCGATCAAGTTTACATCGACAGGACAGAGCTTCCGCCGGCCCTGATCGCGCAGCTTATCCGGCTGGCGGCCTTCCAGAATCCGGAGTTCTATCGCGCTCAGGCCATGCGGTTGCCGACATTCGGCAAGCCCCGGATTGTCTCGTGCGCCGAGCTTTTTGCTCAACATGTGGCGTTGCCCCGAGGCTGTCTCGGCGAGGCGATCGATCTTATCGCGAGCCATGGCGCCGTTGCCGATCTGGAAGATCTGCGCGAAATCGGCGCGGCACTTCCTGCGACCGTTTCCTTCCAAGGCGAATTACGACGGCCGCAGGTGGCGGCCTGCCAGGCTCTTGTCGCCCACGACACTGGCGTACTTGCTGCGACGACGGCCTTTGGCAAGACGGTCGTCGCAGCCGCACTGATTGCGCACCGCGCGCGAAACACGCTCATTCTCGTCCATCGACGGGAGTTGCTCAATCAATGGGTGGAACGTCTACGATCCTTTTTGAAGATCGATCCGAAGCAGATCGGCATGATCGGTGGCGGGAAAAGAAAGCCGACTGGCGTCATCGACGTCGCGCTCATCCAGAGTCTGGTACGCAATGGAGAGGTCGCAGATATCGTCGCCGATTACGGTCATCTGATTGTCGACGAATGCCATCACCTGTCCGCTGCGAGCTTCGAGCTTGTCGCGCGGCGATCAAAGGCGCGATACGTCGCCGGCCTGTCGGCGACCGTCGCCCGAAAGGATGGGCATCATCCCATCATCTTCATGCAATGCGGCCCCGTTCGCCATCGGGTCGACGCAAGGGTGCAAGCTGCCGAACGTGGTATCCGCCACCGCGCGCGTGATCGCTCGACGCGGTTTGAGTTACCGGTGGCGCTGGCCGCGACCGAGCGCCCGTCAATGTCTGCGATCTATGCGGCACTGGCGCAGGATAGCGGCCGGAATGACCTGATCTTCGATGACGTGCTGAAATCGCTTGAGGCGAAGCGCTCGCCCGTCGTTCTAACCGAGCGGAAGGATCACCTCGACTCTCTTCGGCAGCGGTTCTCGCCCTTCGTGAAGAATCTCGTCGTATTGCGCGGCGGTATGTCTGCGGGCGATCGCAAAATGGCCGACGCGGCGATGCGGGTGGCGGATGATCAGGAGCGCCTGATAATCGCAACAGGCCGCTATATCGGCGAGGGCTTCGACGACGCTCGACTCGATACGCTATTCCTGACGATGCCGATCGCCTGGAAGGGAACATTGGCGCAGTATGTCGGCCGCCTGCATCGTCTGCATGACGGCAAGAAAGACGTTCTTGTCGTCGACTATGTTGATAATGCCGTCCCGGTTCTCGCCCGGATGGCCGCGAAACGACGGGCGGGTTATCGCGCACTGGGCTACGTGCTTGAATAGCGGTGTCCTGCCGTGCCGCTCCGCATAATAGCGGACCGTTGTCCGCGGCGCCCCGTTGTGAGCGGAGCGCCGCGGTGTGGGTCATCGCGACCAGATCAGTGCGAACTCGCCATCGTCGCCTTCGAAGAGG
>NZ_JBHSLW010000078.1:0-624 GCF_042657265.1 Allobosea eneae | reverse complement strand
GGATCGATCTGCCGCTATCGACGCTGGCCGACCAGGTCGGCCACGGCAGCTTCGCCCTGAGGCCAGTCTTCGATCTGATCGAGGCCCATGTGCTGGCGGCCGAGCGCCTGCATGGCGACGACACGACGGTCCCGATCCTGGCGAAGGGCAAATGCGCGACCGGGCGGATCTGGACGTATGTTCGCGATGATGGCCCCTTCGCCGGACCTGCGCCGCCGGCGGTGGTCTATTACGCCTCGGGCGACCGACGCGGCGAGCACCCTCAAAAGCATCTGGCCGGGTTCGCCGGCATCCTTCAGTGCGACTGTTACAATGGCTTCGAGCCGCTGTTCGACCCGCAGCGGAAGGAACAGCCGATCACGCCGGCCTTTTGCTTCGCCCATGCCCGGCGCGGCTTCTTCGAGCTGGCCGACATCGCGAAGAAGGCCCGCGACGGCGTGAGGGGAAAGCCAGTCTCCCCGGTTGCCCTGGCGGCGGTGAAACGCCTCGACGCGCTGTTCGAGATCGAGCGCGCGATCAACGGGCGCAGTGCCGAGGAGCGGCGGGCAGTGCGGCAGGAGAAGAGCAGGCCGCTTCTCGAGGACATGCATGACTGGTTGCTGCGCGAGCGCGAAACCCTCTCGC
>NZ_JBHSLW010000077.1:0-12102 GCF_042657265.1 Allobosea eneae | reverse complement strand
GAGTGGCTGGGGTCCACATCGCTCGCTCCAAGATGGCCTGAACAACCCCTTGGAATCACGAGTGCCCCAGTCGCTCAACCCTTTCGGGACGGGCTCTGAGTGAGAATGTAGTGTTAAGTCACGCCCGACCGTGCCGCTGCCTCCGACAGGTGAGCGCGAGGGGGCGATGGGATCCTGCCGGCGCAGGGGCCATCTTTCCCTCGCGCCCACCATCACGGGATCGTCCCAGGCGGCGCCCTGTCGGCAAGGGGCGCGAGGAAGGCGATGGGGCTTATAGGCGCAGGGGTCCGTCCTTCCCTCGCGCCACCATCACGTGATCGTCCTGGGCGGCGCCCTGTCGGCAAGGGGCGCGAGGAAGGCGATGGGGTGTTGTCGGCGCAGGGGTCCGTCCTTCCCTCGCGCCATCATCACGGAGTCGTCCCGGGCGGCGCACAGTCGGCAGAGGAGCGCGAGGAAGGCGATGGGGCTTGTCGGCGCAGGGGTCCGTCCTTCCCTCGCGCCCACCATCCCGGAATCGCCCAGGGCGACGCCCAGTCGACAAGGGAGCGCGAGGGAGGAGATGGGCCTTCTCACGAGGTGGACCAAGTGGGGCATCCCCTTGATACCAGGTTCAACGGAGCGACCCTGTGGTACTTCCGTTTGCCTTCAGGTGAACTCGAACGGGGCCCACTTGGTGCACCTGGTACTCGGACCTACTACCTGCATTGTCGGAACACGTATCGTCCTTCCCTCGCGCCGTCGACTAGGCCTTCGGGGGCTTCGCCGAGCCGGTCGATGACCGGCATCGGCTCAGTGCAGACTTAGTCCTCCACGCGCGCACAGCGAGCCTCTGAGCTTGTTCCGGAGCACGCAGGAGGCGCGCGATCTTCGTGCGTTCGGAGCGGCGACGGAAATACGTAAAAGTTTAGCTAGGTGAAAATTTGGCACGCGCGAGGATTTCGCCTTGCTCAACTTCGAGGCGTTGCAGATAGTACAAATCATGAACAATCGCCGTGAAGCTATTGCGTGGGAGTTCGACAATGTCGCGTGATCAGAATTCGGATGCCACCTACGTGGTCGTCGAGACCAGTTACTACCATGAGGGTCGCACAGGGCGCTCCCTTGCCAAGAGCCCCAACGGACGAGCCGCTGTGTTCGCGTCGCGAGACGAGGCCCAGGAACACATCGACGACTATCTCGACGCTTCAGTGAGGTGCATCGGCGGCCGGGAATGGCGTCCCTCGACCTTTGAGGTGAAGCCGGTTAGCCGTCTGCCCCAGTACCTCAGTTGGCAGCTTTAGTGGCTGATCAAGCTCTCCAATCCTTATGTCGGCGTCGCCGTCGAGACGGGCTAGATTGCCTGCTAGTGATCTTGAAGAAGGACCTAAGGTGCGGCTGGCGTACTCAAGGTCCTTATTTATCGAGGTGATGGCGAGTGGCGCGCTTCGGGGAACTGGGCATGAAAACCGTCGCGAACAGCCATACCGTGCTGCGCCGCGGTGATGCGGCTCCCGTGCTGGCCGGCGTCACCGATATCAGGGGCGCGCAAACTAGCGGCCTGCCCGGGCCCGACGTGGCGGCGGCAATCGCCGGCGCGCCGCAGGGGGCGCCGATCGTCCTGCTCGACCACCAGCCCAGGCTGGCGGCCGGCGCGGCGAAAGTGGGCGTTTCGCTGGAGCTCTCCGGCCATACCCATGGCGGTCTGATCGCCGGCTTCGATCGCTTCATCCCGCTGTTCATCGGCGGCTTCGTCGCCGGCCGTTACGAACTCAGCGCGATGGGCCTCTATGTCAGCAACGGAACGGCCCTGTGGCCCGGCTTTGCCATCGTCTCGGCAAGCCATCGGAACTGACGCTCATCGTTCTGCGCAGCAACGAGGAAGGCAGAAGCCAAGCCATCCCGCCGTCATGATATTGGAGCCATCAGCCGATGTCGCACGCCTTGTGACCGCCAAAGCAGCTAGGCCGAGGTTGGACTCCTTCATGAAATCGTGCGGTGCGCGTACGTCGGCTTTTAGTATAAATCATCACTATAACTCGATAACGATCAAGTATTATTCAATTTGTTCTGAATTTTTATCAATTTCGATATCCATACTGGCAATCGATAGTTGACGGCCACCCAACCTTGACGCAGCCTATTGTCACTGCCGGACGTTAGCTTCTTCAACCGGCTGATGCACTGTTGCCAACCGCAATGAATTGGGCGGTGAAGCAACTGGGGTTAACTCGACCAGCATCAGTTTGAAGCCGCGTGGACCGCTTCGAGCTCCCAAGCTTGAAATGGTCGCAGAGTCATCATCGCTGTGTTGCGGGGCACAGCGGACATCACCCGCGACAGAGAGGCTGCGGGGTGACGATGGGCGACAGCCTCTCAACAGCTTCCAAACCTGTTCCGTACAAGGGGTTCGGCAACACCCCTGAGAGCGACGTCGTCCTTCGGGATGCCGCGATCGACACTCCGCAGTCTCCCGATCAAGCTGCAGGCGACCATTTCGCGATCACTGTCAACCTGACCTTGTCAGGTTAATCGTGGTATACTCATGTCTAATCATCTTCCTTCGATCACCTCCCAGAAGAGGGTCGAAATCGAATTCCACCCGGCCGACGTGGCCGACATGACCGACAAGACGGTCGCTGTCCTGAAAGCCAACAATCAGATCTTCTCTCAGGGTGGTCGCGTCGTGTACGTCGCGACTATACCAATGGATGTTGGCGAGGAAAGCGTGACGCGCACGTTCCTGGCCACCGCCACGGTCCACACGCTTCGTGACGGTGTCTCGAGGCGAGTGATGTATCGACATCCGCCGACGATCACCACGGACGAAAAGGGGCGCAAGAAGAAGACTCTGGGATCGCCGCTGCTGCCTCCAAATGCGGTGATGGAAGCGCTCATAGGTCGCCAGGGTGCCGGGTTGAACCCCGTCATGATGGCGTCCGGTAGCCCCATCTTCCGCAAGGATGGATCTGTGGCTCAGGCCAACGGTTACGATGCCCTCTCGGGGATCTTCATCCAGCTCGATGCGGCGTATCCTGCGGTACCCGAGAACCCGACCAAAGCCGATGCCTTGGTCGCCCTGGACCAGCTGAAGAAGCCGTTTCGCGGGTTCCCGTTCGTCGAGGCCGTCGACAGCGCGGTTGCCATCTCGGCGATACTGACGGGAATGATCAGCTTCACCCTCACGGCTAAGCCGGCGGTGGGAGTGAACTCCTATGTGGCAGGCACGGGTAAAACGAAGCTCGTGAACACGATCTCGATCATCGCCAACGGCGCTCCGCTTCCCCAGATCAACGCAGCCAAGGCGTCCGCAGAGACTGAGAAGCGGATCGATGCCCTGCTTCTGGAGGGAAACGCGGCCATCGGCCTCGACAACATCTCCAGTAGCTTCGGGGACGACAAGCTGTGCACCTCTGTGACCTCCAGTCGCGTCAAGGTACGGCCTCTGGGTTCCAGCAATACGGTCACCGTGAGGAGCCCGCTGGTGTTCCTGAACGGCAACAACCTCCAGCCCAAGGGGGACTTCTGCCGGCGGATGCTCTGTTCCGTTCTCGACGCTCAAGTCGACGACCCGACCACGCGGGTCTTCGACTTCAATGCGGAGGCTGAGGCTGCCGCCAATCGTCCGGCGCTCGTGGTAGCCGCTTTGACGATCCTGCGGGCCTATGAGGTTGCAGGTAAGCCGGAGAGCGGGCTGGCGCCTGTCGGGTCGTTCGAAGAGTGGTCGAGGCGCGTCCGCGACGCACTCGTCTGGCTCGGTGAGCCCGATGTGGCGAGCACGATCAAAGACGTCCGCGAGGGTGATCCGGAACGCAGGGCGCTTCAGGCCATGTTAATCGGATGGCACAATGTCATCGGGTCCAAAAAGGTTCGGGCAGCCGAGGCGATCGCCGAAGCTCAGAACGCCGTCGCCTTCGATCCGAAGGATGAGAAGGCCGCCGACCTGCTCGAGTTCATGGAAAGCGTGGCTGGCGAGCCTGACCGCAGCATCTCGCCGATCAGGCTGGGGACCTATCTCGCCCGTCATGTCCAACGGCCCGTCGTCCTGAAGTCGGTGACCGTGTCCCTGCCGAAGCCCGCGGCAAAGACGAAGACGTCCTGGCCCGAGCCGCCGGTCAGCGCGTCGTTACCGGCGCCGCCCTCGATCCGGTCGTCGCCGGACCCGCCATCAAGCGTGTCGTTGCCCGCGCCACCGAGGACGATGTCGTTGCCAGACCCGGCATCGACGACGTCGTCGCCCTCGGCCGCCTCGATCACATCGTCGCCTGAGCCGCCTGCGATAAGGTCGGCGCCCGAACCGGCTATGATCTGGTCGTTGCCGGAGCCGCCATCGAGCTG
This sequence comes from Allobosea eneae, assembly GCF_042657265.1. NCBI lineage: Bacteria > Pseudomonadati > Pseudomonadota > Alphaproteobacteria > Hyphomicrobiales > Alloboseaceae > Allobosea > Allobosea eneae. Next base: position 7,788 of record NZ_JBHSLW010000077.1, on the reverse strand, counting down.
GTCGTCGCCGGTCCCGCCCAGCAGCGTGTCGTTGCCGGCACCACCCTTCAGCACGTCGTTGCCGGCGCCGCCGTCGAGAACGTCGTCACCATTGCCGCCGGTGAGAACGTCGTCACCCGCATTGGCCGGACCGTAGCTGAGCACGACGCCGCCCTGGCCGTCCGCCGCAAGGCTGAACGCCATGCCGGAGAAGTCCTTAGTAGGATCGAGTTGCAGCGTCGCAGGGCCGGACGGGCCGGTCAGTGTCAAGAGATTGCCCGACCCCAGCGTCGCCATGTCGGCCTCGAAGCCCGACAGCGCGATCCGATCCTCTTCGGCGAAGCCCGAGATCGTGCCGGCAAAGCCGCCATCGGCCAGCAGCGCGGCCTGGAGCGTCAGCGTCTGGACGCCTTGTCCGAAGGCGACGTCATAGCCCTCGTCCGTCAGCGTCCAGTCGCCGGCGAGTTCCACCGCCTCGACATCGGTCAGCGCACCCAGCGTGCCCGTGCCGGTCAGCACCAGCGTGTCGCTGCCGGCGCCGCCATCGATCGGTCCGACCGCCGCCGCGCCGGCGGCGATCGCCAGGCGGTTGTCGCCCTCGCCGAGGCGGAAGGCCTCGATCCCGGTGAAGACATCGCTGCCCAGCCCCGCCGCCGACACCGTCCCGGCAACGAGATTGAGCATGATCTCACCTGTGGCGCCCGACAGCGCCAGCGTGTCGACGCCGTCCCCGCCATCGAGCCGGTTGTCGCCGGCATCGCCCCTGAGGACATCGTCGCCGGACCCGCCGATGACGTTTTCGATCGCGATGAGCGCATCGGCCCCGGCCGCGTCGCCGAAGGCTTCGCCTGCCGCAAGATCGATGGTCACGCCGACGGTGTCATCGGCGTAATCGGCCGTGTCCGCGCCGTCCCCGCCTTCGAGAGTGTCGTCGCCTGCGCCGCCGGCGAGGCGGTCATCGCCCGCGCCGCCGATCAGCTCGTCGTCGCCGGCGCCGCCAGCCAGCACGTCGTCGCCAGCCTCGCCGTCGAGAACGTCGTCGCCCTCGTTGCCATCAACCGTGTCGTTGCCGTCGCTGGCCTGGACCGTGTCGTCGCCGAGACCTGCCAGGATCACGTCGTCGCCCGACGTGCCGAGAAGCTCATCGTCGCCAGAGGTGCCCCGAATCGGACCGCCGGGAGCTGCGTCCGCCAGTGAGACGACGGTGACGTCGTCGAAGCTGACGCCCTGGCTCCCCCAGGAATAGAGCCCGAAGGTGCCAGAGCTCAGGCCGCGATCCTCGATCGGCAGTGGAAAGAGCGCCTCGCCGTCGATATAGGCCGAGATGCGGTTGTCGAGAATGTCGACGCGCAGCGCCGTGTCCTGGCCGATTGCATATTTGTTCCATGCCTGACCGAGCACCTCCTCGATGCCGTCCTGCAGGCGTACCAGCGTCCAGACCTGATACTGATGGTTCAGCTCGAGCTTATAATGGTTTTCAGGATCCTGATAATAGAAGACCAGGCCCAGACCGTCGTCATCTGGCGTCCGGAACGAGGCTTCGATGGAGTAGTCCTTCCAATCATAGGCGCCCGCAGCCTGTGCATCGTACAGGGCGGTGGTGCCCTTGCGCAGGATATAGTTGCCGTCGCCCAGCGGGCTCCAGCCCTTCTGCCAGTCATTGGCATTGCTGGGTCCGCCAGCGGTGAGCTGCTCGGAGTAGATGTTGGATTTCTGGACCAGCCGGCCGTCTTCGACCGTCCAGTCGGACGGCCCTTCGATCGTTCCCTCGTCGATGATCGACCAGACGCCGTCGAGCGCGCCGTCCTCGAAGCGATCCTGCATCAGGACCGCGCCGCGGCCGACGACATCCACCGCGACGACGTCGCTCGAGACGCCGCCCGTGCTGTCCGTCACTTCGAGCACGACCTGTTTGGTTCCGACCGGCAGCATGATGGCGGCCTCGGCGGTCTCCGCCACGACCTCGCCATCGACGAGCCAGCGATAGGAGACGATATCCGCCGGGCCAAAGGAGGATTTCGCCGTGAGCTGGACGAGCGCGCCGTCCTCGCCCTCAGTGGCGATGGAGCGCATGTCGCCCGCGCCATGGGCCGTCAGGGCTAGCTTGTTGACGACAACGTCGTCGAAGATCGAGCTCTTCTGGCCGCTGGAATAGACACCGACCGAGCCGCCCGCGAGCGGAGCGGTATCCGTTACCGGCCCGTCGAAGACGCTCTTGCCGTCGAGCAGCACGTCGATCCGCCCGTTGGAGACGACGATGCGCAGATCGAGCGCGTCGTTGAAGCGGTAGCCCGCTTTCGTCTGCGCGAGAACGGTCTCGACGCCGTCGGCGACACGGACGAGGCTGCGCGAGACGGCCTCGTTGTCCATGACGAAGCGATAGTGGTTTCCGGCGTCCTGATAGTAGAAGACCACGCCGATATCGTCGTTGTCGGTTGATTGAAGCGTGACGTCGTAGCTGTAGTCCTTCCAGTCCAGCGCGGATTGCGCCTGCCAGACCAGAAGCTTGCCGGCCGCGTCGCTGCGGTCGTGCAGCGCGCCTTCCCCGTCGATGGGCTCGTCGGGCGCGTGGATCGACCCCTTGACGCTCCAGCCGTCGAGATTTTCGGCCGCGTTCTTGTCCCACAGCGACAGCGAGCCCTCGCCGAAGCGCGGATCGAGGCTGCCATTGTCGAAATCGAACTGGATCGCATGCGCAGGATCAATCTGCGATTCCTGCATGATGCCGCCGGCCTTGGCGCCGCCAAGCGCGCTGATCTCCGCGGCGCTCATCACCTTGTCGGTGAAGAAGACGCTGTTAGTGTAGCCGTGCAGGGTCTCGAAATTCCACTGGAAATGACCTTCGTCGCTGAAGATCAGGAAGCCCTTCTCGGGATCGATCTGGTAGCGCGAGGTCGGCATCGACTGCGAGCCGACGAGAACGCCCTGCAGATATTTGCTCAGCGTGACGGTGCCGTCGCCATTGTCGCTGACGGTCAGCGCGACGCGTTGCCACTGATCGACGGCGAATTTACCGGTGTAGCTGCCGTTGATGCCGAGGCCGCCAGCCATGTTCACGAGGAAGTCGGCGTCGCTGATATTAGTTGGGTCGGTCTGGAGCAACGCCATCCAGTGGTTGGTCGCCTCCGGGGCGAAGATGTCCCAGATGATGGTGTAGCTGTTGAGCTTGCCCTCGCCGGCAGCAAAGCTCGGCTTGATCAGATAACCTTCATCGGGGCGCGTCGCCGGGAACTCCATGACCTCGTCGCTGCCGCCAGGCAGCGCGAGCGCGCCGAGTTCTTCGGTCGTTCCGAACTCGGTCGCCTCGAAGATGCTGTCGGGCTCGACCACGACGACTTCACCTGCGCCATGGCTGGGAGCGAAGGGATCCGCCGCAGCGAAATCGAACTGCACGGCATTGCTGCCGGCAGGCGCCGCAGCCGCGATACCGTCGGCATCGGCCTTGCCGAGCGCCGTGACTGCGGCTGCAGCCATCGGCTTGTCGGAGAACATGACGCTGCTGACATAGCCGGACTGCGTCTGGAGCGCCGATCCGTTTGGCGCATTGTCCGAGAAGATCAGGAAGCCCTTCTCGGGATCGATCTGGTAGCGCGAGGTCGGCATCGTCTGCGAGCCGACGGCGACGCCGTCGATATACCTGGCCAGCGTCGAGTTGCCGTTGCCGAGATCGGTGACGGTCAGCACGACCCGCTGCCAGACGCCGTATTGGAACGAGCCCTTGTAGTCCCCGTTGATGCCGATGGCGCCGGCCGTGTTGATCAGGAAGTCGGCGTCATTGCTGGATGACTGGTTGGGGTCGGTCTGCAGGAAGGCAAACCACAGCCCCCTGTTGGCGACCGGCACGAGAACGTCCATCGCCAGCGTGTAGCTCTTGATCGGTGCGGTGGCGCCGAAATCCGGACGAACCAGGAAGCCTTCGGTCGTCGGCGCGGTCGCCGGGAAGTACATGGCGCTTCCCGCGCCGCCCGGCAGGGCCGGCAGCCCGAGCGCGTCGGTCGTGCCGAACGCGATCTTCTCCGAGAGATCGGGCGTGCGCGGCGCCGGCGGCTTGCTCCAGCCATCGGCATTGCCGTCGTTGAAATTGTCGACGAGCAGGGTGTTCTCGTCGGACACCACGACGCGCATCTCATCGACCGAGACCTTGCCGCTCTGATCTGTGACATGAAGCGTGAAGTCGTGCTTGCCGGCGGCGAGTTCGAGCGTGGCGACCGCCGTGGTGGCAACGACCGTGCCGTCGCTGTCGCGCCATTCATATGAGCTGGCCTGGCCCGCGTTCAGCGTATCGCTGCCGTCGAGCGTCACCTGCGCGCCGGACACGCCGGACGGCGCATCGGCGAAGACATCGCTGCCTGCCTTGGCCTGGGCGTAGAGCTCGGGCGTGCCGAGTTCGAGACCGGTGATTTCCTGCTGATGGTCGCGATAGGGACCGGTCAGGCCGTCGCGGTCGAGTTCTTCCTTGTCGCGAAAGCCGGTCAGATAGGCATCCCGCTCGGTGAAATAGGTCGATGTGAAGATGCGGCCATTGTCGGGATCGATCGTCAGCAGGCGGATGGCGCCCTCGCCGCCGCCGGTGACGATCTCGGTCGAGGACCCGCTCTGGTAGTCCGCCATCATCTCGATGACGCTGTTGCCGAACTGCGAGTAGCTGATGTTGGTCTCGGCGGAATCGCCCAGCACATGGCCCGAAAGCGTCATCACCACATTCGGATATTTGCTGGTGAGCAGGCGATAGACCGCCTCGCCGTCATTGGCGCCTTCGGCTGCGTTGGCGACGCCGTAACCCTGGATGGGGGCGGCGCCGATCGTCGACGCCATCGCGTCGCTGCGGCCGGCATAGGTGGTCAGAGTGTGCGATGCGATGATGACGCGGTGGTCGAGGTTGGCTTCTATCACCTCGCCGGCCCAGCGCAGCACGTCGTCGCGGGGGGCGAATTCGAGGCTGAGCACCAGCCATTTGGTGCCGTCGGGCGCCGTGAAGCTGTGGTAGCTGTTGGCGGAGCGCTGCGGCTCGGCGTCGTAAACGCCCCGGAACGTATTGGGATTGGTCGCCGCCTGCGCATCCGGCGAGAACAGATTGTCGAGAAAGGTCGTCGAGTGATCGGCGGCGGACCCACCGGCGGCCTGATCGTGGTTCCCGGGCAGGATCGAATACGGGATCTTGCCGTCGAGCCGGTGCAGCGCTTCCGATGCGATCGCCCACTGGGCGGCGTTGTTGTTGTCGGTGACGTCGCCGAGCCCGACGACGAAATCGATGTTCAGGCTTTCGGCGTTATCGGCCAGCCACTGCGTCATATCGCCGAAAATATAGTTCTTCGACGCGTTGGAGGTGTAGTTCTGGGTATCGGGCAGGGCCGCGATCGTGAACGCGTTCGCACCGGCCGCATTGACCCGGACATTGTCGGTCACGGAGGCGCCGTCTGCGGTCGTCGCGGTGATGACGAGATCGGTGTAGCCGAGGGCGAGCGCGCTCACCGTCAGCACGCCGTCGACGATCTGCGCCGAGACGGCGCTGCCATCGCTGCTCGCGACGGCGAATGTCGCGTAGCTGTCGCCGAAAGCCGCTTTGAGGTCGATCTGCTTGGTCGCATCGGCTCCGATGCGCAGCAGCATGTCATTGATGGGGTTCAGATAGGCCATGGTCGATCCTCTCCGCGCGGAACTGACGGGTGATGCCGAAACCTTTGAAGGGAGGCCCCCGATCGATCCAATAGAAAGGACCAATGCTCCTTATAGGCAGCGCGTCCGCGGGGATTCGGCCGGATGAACGACGCCCAGCTGCGCTGCTTTCATATTGCCGCCACCGAGGAGAGCATCACCCGCGCCGCCGCCCGGCTGGGCATCAGCCAGCCGACCGTCTCCGCCCAGATCAAGATCCTGGAAGAGGGCTATGGCGTGCAGCTTTTCCGCCGCGTCGGTCGCAGGATCGAACTCACTGATTTCGGCGCTCATCTTAAGGTGATCACCGAGCGGATCTATGCTGCCCAGGATGAGGCGCGCGAGTTGCTCATCGGGCACCAGAACCTGAGCAAGGGGCATCTTCGCATCGGAGCCGTGGGCCCCTACCATGTGCTGCCCATCCTGCAAGAACTGCGGATCAAGTATCCCGATGTGACGTTCTCGCTACGCGTCGGCAACTCAACCGCCATTTTCGATGCGATGGCGCGTTATGACATCGACATCGGCATCATGGCCGACCTCAAGGCGGGCGACAGCAAATTCCACATCCAGCTGCTGCGGCGCGACGAGATCGCGCTGCTGGTCCATAGCGAGCACGCCTTCGCGCAGCGGGGCATGGTGTCCTATGCCGAACTGGCAAGCCAGACCATCATCATTCGGGAGCCCGGCTCTGTTACGCGCAGCGCTTTCCTCAATGCGCTGACCGCCGCGGACCTCGCGATGCCGCAATGTCTGGAGATCGAGTCGCGCGAGGCGACGAAGGAGGCGGTGGCCTGTGGGTTCGGCATCGCGCCGGTGCTGCGCTCAGAGGCCGGCGAGGATCGACGCTGTGTCCTTGTCCGGATCGCGCCGCCCGCGCCGAGTTTCGACGAGTATGTCGCATGCTCCCGCGATCTGATGCGCACGCCGCTGATCAAAGCGTTTCTCGACGCGGCCAGCGCGGTCAGCGACCGGCTCGAAACCAGCCGGCAGAGCGCGGCGACGGAATGATCTACATCCATCGTGTCGGAAGGGACGACCGCAGCCGTCGCTCGCACAATCAGGATACAAAAGAGCGCCCCGATGTGGGGCACAATCGCCCCGATCATCTCGTCTAAGCCAAGGCGCGCTCCAATGTCTGGTTCAGGACAAAGCTCCAATGTCAGGAAGTGGCGCAAAGAGCCCGGCGAGATTAACGCCGGGCTCATGTCGTCTTAAAAGTTGGTGCGATTGAGCTTAAGCTGCCTCGGCAGCGGCGGCCTTTTCAGGGTTGAAGCCGTCGGCGCTCTCGAAGACGTCCATGAAGCCGGTAATCGTGGCCTCCCGGGCCCAGTCGCGCTGGAGTTCGCAGTAGAACTGGACGCGGCTGATAAGCTTGCCGCCGGCCTGTTCTACGCGTCGCAGACCTGCTTCATGCGCCGCAACCGACGTGCCGCCGACGGCGTCCACAGGAACATAGACCTCATAGCCCTCCAGAAGGGCGTCAAGCGCGGGGAAGCCAGGCACACCTCGGTCCACAGCGCGGTTATGACGAGCTTGCGGCGCCCCAGCGCCTTCACCGCCTGCTTGAATTCGACGTCCTCCCACGCGTTGACGGTCGTGCGGTCGTAGATGGGTAGGTGACCTAGGATGTCCTGCAATTCCTGGATCGGCGGCTTGTTGCGGCCGCTTACCACGTTCACCGTCGAATGGATGATCGGCAGCCCGTAGTTGACCGCCGCCTTTGCCAGGCTCGCGATGTTGAAGACGAGTTCCTTGCGCGGCATTGACCGGATCGAAGAGACCTGGACGGGCTGGTAGTCGATGATCAGGAGCGCCGAGTTCTCGGGCGTGAGGAGATGGTCGGTGTTAGGATTACGGATAACTTCGCTTGTCATGGGTGGGCTCCATTGAGGAAGGCCCACGCTCTACGCCATTTCGAGTTCTCCAGAAGGCATCGTTTGAAGCACATATTGTTTGACGCCTTGGACGTTCGGCGGGGTGTCCCAGTTCCCGGTCTGACCGGTTCGCCATCATTCACGTCGCGCTCGCAACCTCCTGAAGCTGGTCTTCGACTGACCTGAGACCCTGATCTTCCTCCAGATTTGAGTAGAGTCCGTCACTCACGGAGACGGACGATGCGCCCCTCACGATTCACGGAAGAGCAGATCATCG
>NZ_JBHSLW010000076.1:0-196895 GCF_042657265.1 Allobosea eneae | reverse complement strand
TTCGAAAGGTCGTCCGCGCCCGTGTTGATTTCTCGGGCGGCGATGCCGACCTCCGAAGCGGTCAGCTGGATGGTCGAGACCGTGGCGGAGAGACGGTCGATCGTCTCGTTGACGGCGTCCTTGAGCTCGGCGAAGCGGCCACGATAGGCGGTCGGCACCTGACGCGTGAGGTCGCCGGCGGCCAGAGCATTGAGAACCTCGACGAACTCGGTCGTCGCCGAATCGACCACGGCGTTGATCTCGTTGATGCCGGCGACCAGCTTCAGCATCTGCTCGTCCGCATCCTCGACCTGCAGCCGGGCCGAGAAATCTCCCGTAGCCGCTGCGGCAACGACCTCCCCGACATCCGACACGACCACCGCCATCGCATCAGCCGAGCGAATGCGTTCCGCCGCGGCTGAACGCTCCTGCTCCTGTAGCAATGCGACCTGTTCGGTGCTCTGACGGAGTACCGCCACGGCCCGCGCCATATCCCCGATTTCGTCCTGCCGCTTCGTATGCGGGACCGCGATGTCCGTCTCGCCCGCCGTCAGGCGACTCATGCTGCCGCTCAGGTCGAGCAGCGGCCGGGTGATCGAGCGTTGCGCGAACAAAATGGCGGCAGCGATCGAAGCCAGCAGCGCCCCGAGCAGCACCACGGGCAGGATCCACTGGATCTGGCGCGTGAATTCGGCCGCTTCGACCGACAGCCTGTTCCCGACCTCTTCGTTGCGCTTGCCGAAGGCGACGAGCTGGTCGTTCAACGCCTTGCGATTGGCGCGGTTCTGATCGTTGTTGCCCTGCTGGTTGGCAGCGGCGGTCGAGACCTCGCGGCCGAGCCGGATCGTCTCGCTACGGAAGGCGATGAAGTCCTCGACCGACTTCTGCAGCTTCAGCGCAGTCTCGCGCTCCGCCGCCGGGACAAGGGCGACCAGATCGGCGGCGAGCTTGCGCATCACCGGAAAGCGCGCCTCCTTTGGCTTGGCGAAGGCCTCAGCTTCCTTTGCATCCTTCGACATGTAGATCCCGCGGGAATCCATCACCACGGCGAAGACCTGCGTGTTGATCCGCTCGGTGACCAGAGCGATCTCGCCTTGGGTATCTGAGCGCGCGTTGAGATCGTTCGAGCGCGACAAGGCGTAGAGGCTCAGAGCCGCCGAGAGCACGGCACCGGCGACGATGATCCCCAGCATCGCCAGCACTTTGAAGCGGATCGATTTCATGTTCTTGCTCGTGCTTTTTTGCTCGGTCGAAGCGGAGACCGGCGCTTAATCGTTCGGCATGACCAGGCACCGAAGCCATGAGGCTTTAAAAGCTTTGCCGGTAACGGTTAAAGCGCCTTTAAACTGCTTACCCAAGCGTCAGCGCACTGCCACAAAGCATAGCAAAGGCTTTCCTTTTGCGCTCATTTTTAGGCCAATGCATGCAAAAGTAGCAGCTCACTCCGCCATGCGGTGCCAGCATGTCGCACTGTGGCATTCAAGCCACGCTCTGCGTCAGCCATCATTTCGCCACATCCTTTTCACCCCGGCGCCATGCGGGGCCGTGAAGTGGTAAGGGTCCGCCGACGGGAACTGCTTGGAACTTGTCGGCAATTCGCATGTTGTCGCTGCCAGCCGCCCACGAAGAGCCGAGTTATGTCCTCCCAGCCTGATGCCTCCGCCACCTGTTCCCGCCGCCGCTTCCTGACGATGGCTTCGGCCTTCGTGCCTGTCGGCCTGGCCGGCTGTGTCACCGGTCCGCAGCAGGCCTATGAAGTCAGGACGCCGGTTCACCAGAACGCCGCTTTCCTGTCGATGTATGACGAGCGGCCGGATGAGCGGCATCCGCTGCCGGCGACCGACATCGACGAGGTCGAGACGCGCTTCCTGCGCCAGGAGGTCAATTACCAGACGCCCGAGCGCCCCGGCACGATCGTGGTCGACACCTCGGCCCGCTATCTCTATCTCGTCCGCGAGAACGGCCGCGCCATCCGCTACGGCATCGGCGTCGGCAAGCAGGGCATGTCCTGGCGGGGCCGCGCCACCGTCGCCCGCAAGGCGGAATGGCCGCGCTGGACGCCGACCGCAGCGATGATCGCCCGCGAACCGGAGCGCAACGCGCGTTGGGCCGGCGGCATGGCGGGCGGGCTCGAGAACCCGCTCGGCGCGCGCGCCCTCTATCTCTACCAGGGCAACAGGGACACGCTCTATCGTATCCACGGCACGAGCGAGCCCTGGTCGATCGGCAAGGCCGTGTCCTCGGGCTGCATCCGCCTGTTCAACCAGGACATCATCGATCTGCACAGCCGCGTTCCGATCGGGACCCCCGTCGTCGTACTGAACCGCAACCCGATCGGCGAACCGGAGCTCGACGAGACCGACGCGCCGCTGCCGCCTGACGACTTCATCTGAGCGTGCATGGCCGGCTCAGCCGGCAGCTTTCGGAAAGGGCGGCTCGCAAGCCGCCCTTTTTTGTCGCCGCGGCGCCGTCACGCTTCCTTTGCCAGATCGGGCTACTCCCCCAGCCCCGGGCGGCTGCGATTTGCCTCGACGCGGTTTTGCGCTACGCCCTGCCGGTCGGCAGCCCGCCGACGAGACGATGAGACCGCCAGATGCGCGTGACGATGATCGGTTCAGGCTATGTCGGCCTGGTCTCCGGAGCTTGCTTCGCCGATTTCGGCCATGAGGTGACCTGCGTCGACACCGACGCCGGCAAGATCGCCGCCCTGAAGCGTGGCGAGATCCCGATCTACGAACCTGGCCTCGACGACCTCGTCGCGAACAATGTCCGCGCAGGACGGCTCTCCTTCACCACCGAGCTCGCCGGGCCGGTCGCGTCGGCGGACGCCGTCTTCATCGCGGTCGGCACGCCATCTCGCCGCGGCGACGGCCATGCCGACCTCTCCTATGTCCACCAGGCGGCGCGCGACGTCGTCGCGGCGATCGAAGGCTTCACCGTCGTCGTCACCAAGTCGACGGTGCCGGTCGGCACCGGCGACGAGGTCGAGCGGATCATGCGCGAAACCCGGCCCGATGCCGATTTCGCCGTGGTCTCCAATCCCGAGTTCCTGCGCGAAGGCGCGGCGATCGCCGACTTCAAGCGCCCGGACCGGATCGTGATCGGCACCGAGGACGATCGCGCCCGCAAGGTGATGGAGGACCTCTACCGGCCGCTCTATCTCAATGCCGCGCCGCTCCTGTTCACGGCGCGTCGCACTTCGGAACTGATCAAATACGCCGGTAACGCCTTCCTGGCGACCAAGATCACCTTCATCAACGAGATGGCGGATCTGTGCGAGCGTGTCGGCGCCAATGTCCAGGAGGTGGCGCGCGGCATCGGCCTCGACAACCGCATCGGCGGCAAGTTCCTGCATGCCGGGCCAGGCTATGGCGGCTCGTGCTTCCCGAAGGACACGCTCGCCCTGATCAAGACGGCGCAGGACATGGAGAGCCCGCTGCGCCTGGTCGAGACGGTGGTCGCGGTCAATGACCAGCGCAAGCGCGCCATGGCGCGCAAGGTCATCGCCGCCTGCGGCGGCTCGGTCAGGGGCAAGCGCATCGCCATCCTCGGCCTCGCCTTCAAGCCCAACACCGACGACATGCGCGAGGCGCCCTCGCTCTCGATCGTGACAGCGCTGCTCGATGCCGGCGCCGACATCGCCGCCTATGATCCCGAGGCGATGGCGAGCGCCAAGCCGCTTATGCCGGAAATCAGCTACGCACCCGACGCCTATTCCTGCCTGGAGGGCGCGGATGCGCTGGTGATCGTCACCGAATGGGACGCCTTCCGCGCGCTCGACCTCGGCCGCGTCAAGGCGGCGCTGCGCCATCCCGTCGTGGTCGATCTGCGCAACATCTATCGCTCCGGCGAGATGCGCGAGCGCGGCTTCACCTATGTCAATGTCGGCAACGCCTGAGATCAGCCCCCGGCGCGACAGAAAGGCGCCAGGCGCCGCCTTGATAGCGTCATAAGCCGTCACCACCTTTCGGGGCGACAGGGCGACCGCCTTGTCCAACATGAGAGGAGATGACGATGACGCCGCAGGAACGCGACGTGATCGCCGGGATTTTCGACCGCCTGCGCCAGGCGGCCAACCAGCCCCGCGACCCCGAGGCTGAACGTTTCATCGCTGACCGCCTGCGCGAGCAGCCCTATGCCGTCTATGCGATGGCGCAATCGATCTATGTCCAGGAGCAGGCTCTGGCCAATCAGCAGGCTCAGCTCGAGCAGGCTCAGGCCGAGATCGAGCAGCTGCGCCGCCAACCGCCCGCGCCAGCCCCGGCTCAGCCATCCGGCGGCTTCCTGTCGGGCATCTTCGGCGGCGGCGCGAGCCAGCCGGCCCGCTCCGGCTCGGTGCCGTCCTTCCCGCAGCGCGGCGGCGCCGCACCGCAACCGGCTTCGCCGCCTTGGGGCGGCCAGGCGGCAGCGCCTCAGCCGGGCATGGCGCCGCAGCAGGGCATGGGCGCCGCGCCTGGCCCTTGGCAGAATCAGGCGGCCCAGCCTCCTGCCCGCGGCGGCGGCTTCCTGGCGGGCGCACTGACGACCGCGGCCGGCGTCGCCGGCGGCATGGTCGCCGGCAACATGCTGATGAACGCCTTCAGCGGCAGCAAGAGCGGCTCCGAGGCCAAGCCGGCCGAGGCTGCGCAGGCTGCGGAGAACAAGGACGCGTCGCAGAACAACGATGCGGCCAAGGACACCCAGACGGCCGCCGACCAGCAGCCGGCGGCAGAGCCGCAGCAGGAGCCGAGCTATCAGGACGCCAATTACGACGATGGCAGCTATGATGACGGCTCGGGCGGCTTCGGTGGCGACGACGAGTGGGCCTGAGCCTGACGCCAGCCCTTGAAATGACGAGGCCCGCCTGGCGACAGGCGGGCCTTTTCTTTTTGAGCGTGTCCCGCTCGGCTCAGATCACCAAGACCCTCGCGCCGACGCGCACCCGCTCGTAGAGGTCGATCACGTCCTCGTTGTTCATGCGGATGCAGCCGGAGGAGACCGCCTGGCCGATCGTGTTCGGCTCGTTGGTGCCGTGGATGCGGTAGAGCGAGGAGCCGAGATAGAGGGCGCGCGCGCCCATCGGGTTCTCGGGACCGCCAGCCATGAAACGCGGCAGGTCGGGCCGGCGCTTCAGCATTTCGGCCGGCGGCGTCCAGCTCGGCCATTCGGCCTTGCGAGTGACCGCCTTCATGCCGGCCCATTCGAAACCGGGGCGGCCGACGCCGATGCCGTAGCGCAGGGCGCGACCGCCCGGCTGGACCAGGAAGAGGAAGCGCTGCGGCGTGTCGATGATGATCGTGCCGGGCTTATGCGGGCCGCTATAGGCGACTTCCTGCTTCTGGAAGCGCGGATCGAGGGTGCGCGCGATCGGCCGCTCGGCCGGGATCGGCTGGCCGAGCGCGGCGGAACGACGCTCGCGGCGCGGCTCCATCGGATCGCCCTGGATCGGAACCGGGGCCTCATAGTCGGAGAGGCGCCGCGTCTGCGGCTGCTGGCCATAGGCGCCACGCTGCGGCCGGTTGTAGACCGCCCCGCCGCGGCCATAGTCGGTCGGGTCCTGGCCGGTCATCAGCATCTCAATGAAGCCGCCGCCATACTGGCCGCGGCCGGCCGAATGCGTGACCATCGGGTCGGCGGGACGCCAATAGGTCTGGGCATTGGCTTGCGCCGACGCCTGCAGCAGGCCGCTGAACACGACAAAGGGAACGATATAGAGCGGACGCATGACGCAACTCTCTTTACGCAACAGGCTTGAAGCGTGAGGCGATGCGTTGAAATGAATGGTGAATCGTTGACTCTATGGGCCCCGGAAACGACTTAAACGCTCGAATTCCCCAGGTTAACCTTAGCGATCCGCAAGCAAACGCGGTAAACGTCGGGTTCATGCCCCCCGCTTGCGCATGGCGAGCCAGAGCCGCAGCAATGTCCGGCAGCGCGCCACGTCGAAGGCCAGCATCAGCCCACCATAGACGATGGCGCCGAGCGCGGCCTGCAGCAGCAATTCGGGCAAGGGCGAAAGGCGCCCGGAGAGCGGCCAGACGGCCGCCGCCATCACAGCAACCGCAACGATGATCAAGCCGATGTCGCGCAGCTTCGGCAGGACTGGCAAGATCCGCAGCGCCATCCAGCCAGTGATGACGAGAACGGTCAGGAAGCTGACGGTCTGGCCGAGCGCGAACCGTTCCGGCCCGGCCGCGACGGCGCCGAAGACGAGCGCGAGGTTGGCGGCGAGGCCGGCGCAGGCGGCGAAGGTCACCATGCCCGTGCGCTTGCCGAGCAGAAAGACGGGATAGAGCCCGCCGACGAAGATGGTCAGCGCGACGAAACCCGGCAGCAGCAGCAGCATGTAGGCGGCGAAACGGCCGTGGAACGCGACCGGCACCAGCAGCTTCTCGAAGGCCGGCAGCACCAGGAACAGGCCGGCGGCCACCGGGAGCGCCACCATCAGCACGATCACCAGGTTGTCGGCGATCCGCCTTTGCGCCGCGCGCCGGCCCTTGGTCTCGTCGAGCCGGAGCACCTCGCGCAGCATGACGATCTCGAGCGTTGCCGCGAGCGTGCCGAACAGGCGCAGGCCCATATCGGCCGCGAGCGAGAAATAGCCGGCCTCGGCGAAGCCATAGGCATCTGCGAGCAGCGAGCGGTTCAGCAGCGGAATCAGCGAATAGATCGCGTTGGCGCCGACCAGCGGCAGGGCATAGCGGGCGAAGTCGCGTGCGAGGTCGCGGCTGGCGGCCGACCAGGCAAGCGGCGCATCGGCGAGCGAGCGCCGGACGGCGAGCAGCGCCGCCATGATGCTGACGACGCCGCCGAACATCACGATCGTCGGATCGCGCGTCCACCAGGCGCCGCCGACCATCAGAAGCAGCGCGAGCACGTTCTTGACGATGACGAGGCGGGCATAGGCGGCATCGAGGAAGCGCGCCCGGGCGATCGCGCCGTGATAGTCGAACAGGCCCGCACAGATGCCGCCCAGCACCGAAGCCGCGACCAGCATGACCGGCAGCCCGAAATCGACGCCGGCGACCACGGCCGCGACGAGCAGGCCGGTGAGCGCGATGGTCATGCCCGCGCTCAGCACATCGAGGGTCGCCCTGATCCGCGGCTGTTCCTCGCGGCTCTTCTGCGAGTAGAAGCGGACGGCAGAGAGCCTGATCCAGTCGAGCAGCGCGGTGTTGAGCACGACGATGATCGCCGCGCCGATGGCGTAGCGGCCGAATTCGGCGGGGCCGAGGAAATAGGCGATGAGCAGCCCGAGGGCGAAGTTCAGCCCGGCATTGATCACGAAGGGCAGGAGAACGGTCATGACGCCATCGCGAAAGGCCCCGCCGGCTCGGCGCCAGCCGCGCATGACTGCGCTGATTCCGCCTAATCGCCAAATTCCGGATGTCCAAGCGGAAACAGGCACGGCCTCCCCGCCCGCCAGCACCAAAGACTGAACGAATGCCGAGCGATCCGCTGTTCTATCTCGTGGGCTGGACCATGACCTTGCTGATCGGCATCGGCAAGGGCGCGTTCGGCGGCGGGCTCGCCATTCTAGGCGTGCCGCTACTGGCGCTCGTCGTCGATCCGCTGCAGGCCGGGATCATGGTGGCGCTATTGGTCGCAGCGATGGACATCGTCGCTATCGGCAGCTTCGGCGTCTCGACCTGGTCGAAAAAGGACCTCATCTGGCTGATTCCCGGCCTGATCGTGGGCATTGCGATCGGCTACGCCGTCTTCCTCGTCGTCGATGCGCGCATCGTCACGCTGATCATCGGCCTCGTCACCCTCGCCTTCACGGCGCATTGGTTCCTGCGCGGCCGGACTGCCCCCGCCGGGAAGCTTCCGGCATCGCCGCCATTGGCCTTGCTGGCCGGCACAGCCTCGGGCTTCACCACCTTCGTCGCCCATGCCGGCGGACCGCCGGTCGCGATGTACCTGCTGGCGCGCGGACTTTCCAAGACCGCCTTCGTCGGCACGACGATCGCCTTCTTCATGCTCGGCAACCTGCTGAAGCTGCCGCCCTATCTGGCGCTCGGGCTGAAACAGCCGCAGGCACTCTGGGCCGCATTGGCGCTGCTGCCGGCCGCACCGGTCGGCGTCTGGATCGGGCGCTGGCTGCATGAACGGCTCGACCAGAAGCGGCTGTTCTTTGCCTGCTATCTGCTGCTCGCGGCCGCCGCGTTGAAGCTGACCGCGGACGCCGCGCTGGCATTGCTGCGGTAACGGCATGGCAGGAGCGCGAGCCGCCCATCTTTGCAGCAGCCCGCATTGGGCCTAAGCGGGTGGTCATGACCGCCCTGCCCGTCCTTCGCGACGCCACCGACGCTGATTCGGAGCCGCTCGCCAACCTGATCGCTGCAACCTTCGCCGAATATCCGAACTGCTTCTTCGAGTGGTCGGAATTCCCGGAGCTACGCCGCCCGGCCAGCCACTACGCCGAGAAAGGCGGCAGGCTCTGGGTCGCGGACGGGCCGGACGGGCGCATCGCCGGCTCGATCGCCGTCGTGCCGGTGCCCGACCAGAACGCGGTCGAGCTGTTCAAGGTCTATGCCGATCCGAGCCAGCGCGGCAGCGGGCTGGCGCAGGCGCTGTTCGCCCGGACGCTCGCCTTCGCCGAGGCCGGCGGCTACCGCGAGATGATGCTGTGGTCGGACAGCAAGTTCGCCCGCGGCCACCGCTTTTATGAGAAGCTCGGCTTCGTGCGCTGGCCCGGCGAGCGCTATCTCGCCGACGTCTCCTCAACCTGGGAATATCATTTCCGCAAGCCGCTCGCCCCGGCTCGGACATGAACCTCAACACGGCGCTGCGGGCGGTTCTCGGCATCGCGCTGCTCACCGCGATGGATGCGGTGATCAAGGCCCAGATGCAGCAGCATCCGTTCCTGCTGGCGCTGTTCATGCGCTTCGCCATGGGCGGCCTATGCGCTTTCGTGGTGCTGGTCGTCCTGCGTCCTGCCTTCCCCACACGCGCCAGCCTGATCGGCAATTCGGTGCGTGTGCCGGTGGTGATTTTGACCGCCGGCAGCTTTTTCTATTCGATTTCCGTGCTGCCGCTGGCCGAGGCGCTGACGCTCTCTTTCCTCGCGCCTGTCTTCGTCGCCCTGCTCGGCACGCTGGTCCTGAAGGAGCGGCTCGACGGGCGCATCCTGCAGGCGCTCGGCTTCGGCCTCGCCGGCATGCTGGTGATGGTCTGGCCGCGCTTGCAAGGGGGCGTCTCCGGCGCCGAGCTCGGCGTCGCCGCCGCGCTGTTCTCGGCGATCTCCTATGCCTTCAACCTGATCCTGCTGCGCAAGATCGCGGTGAAGGAGCACCCGGCGATCATCGTGCTGTTCCAGAATGCCGGGCCGGCGCTGTGCCTGGCCTGGCCGGCCTGGTACGTCTTCCAGCCGATGAGTGGTGGCGACCTCGCCACCTATCTCTCCGCCGGCGCGCTCGGCGTCGCCGGGCACCTCTCGCTGACCTCGGCCTTCGCCCGCGCGCCCGCCTCGCGGCTGGCGCCGATCGAATACACGGCGCTGGTCTGGGCGAGCCTGCTCGGCTGGTTCGTCTTCGGCGAGGCGCCGCTCTGGACCACCTATGCCGGCGCAGTGCTGATCGTCGCCGGGGCATTCGCGGTCAGCCGGCGCTGACTCCTGCCGCAAAATCGCCGACTTGGTCGGCTTCTGCACAGGGCAACACAAGGGAGCGATCGCCGCCCATGCCCGCCTTACGCTCTAACGGCAACTGATCCAAAGCATGCAGCGCACCGGCCCCGCTGCTCGCGCCCTTCGCGAACCCGGCCTCGCCACTGCGCTGTGCCTGCATCTCGCCTTGCTCGGCGCGCTGCTCGCCGCCCGGGCCTTCAGCGGTTTCGTTCCAATGACCGAGATGAACGTCGAGGTGGAGTTGGTCGGTCCTGAAGCGCTCACGCCTCCCGCGCCGCCATCAGTCCCGGCTCAGGCACCACCTGCTCCCCCAACTGCCGAGATCGCTTCCCCGCCACAGATGGCCCCTGCCACTCCTCTTCAGGACAAGCCGGCCACCCCACCCGCTCCGCCACCGACCGAACCGCCGGCGATGATCACGGCCCGGACGCTGCATTCCGAGAGCGTGCTGGCCAATCCGCGCAGCCGGGGAACGCGCGAGGCGCTGAAGACGCTCGAGGCAAGCGAGCGCGTCGAGCAGCTCTGCAATCTCGAAGCCATGAGCCAGATCCATGCCTGGAAGGCGGATTTCGAGCCGGACCGCGTCGTCGCCTTCGCCATGGCCGGCACGAAGCTGACGAAGGCCGTGCTGGAGGCCGAGGGCGCCGCCTTCCGCAGCCGCAAGCAATGGTACGGACTGCGCTTCCGCTGCGAGATGGCAGCGAACGGCAAGGTCGCCGGCTTCCAGTTCCGCGTCGGCGAGGCGATCCCGCGCAGCGAATGGGCGGCGCACGACCTGCCGCCCGAACATTAGCCCTGCTGCAACAGCCTCAGGCCGGCTTGCTGCAATAAGCCTCCAGCCGATAACCGTCGGGATCGACGACGAAGGCGGCGTAATAGTCGGGGCCGTAGGATTCGCGCAGGCCCGGCTTGCCGTTGTCGGCGCCACCCGCCGCCAACCCAGCCGCATGGAAGGCATCGACGCTCTGGCGCGTCGGCGCGACGAAGCAGAAATGCAGGTTGGAGTCACGGTCCGGCGGCACCGGCGCCGGGACTGCGCCGATCCAGAGGCCGACACCGTCCTTGCCGTAGCCGAGCGAGCTCTCGTCGGCACTGAGGCAGTCATAGCCGAGAGCGCCAAGCGCGGCATCATAGAAGCCCTTCGTGCGGGCGATCTCGCGAACGCCGATCGAGACATGATCGAACATGGCTTGCTTCCCTCCTGTCAGGCCTTGATACGTTTCGCCCGGAAATCGGCCTGGACCTGCCAGCTGGCGCCATCATCGCGCGAGCGATCGCCGATCCAGTGGAACGAGTCCGGGGTGATCTCAGTGAAGCGCCAGCGGATGGCCGTGCCGTCCTCGAGCCTGCCGTGCTGGATGATATCCCGGCCCTCGGCGCGACCGAGCTGGTGCGTGTAGTACTGCTTGACCGGGTCATTCCAGCGGATGTGCCAGGCGTCCTGGGCGGGGTCGTAGACGCGTAGCGTCGTGCCGTGGAAGAAGCCCGGCAGAATCCAGACGTCCTGCACGGCGCGGCCGCCGAGCACCCAGCCGAAATTAATGTGGCCCCTGACCTCACGGCGCTGGCCGTCGTCGGTATGCATCAGTGCATCCATGGTCCAAGCGCCGACGAATTGGCCGTAGAGGGCGAGCTTGTCGGCGTAGTCAGGCGCCGGCCCGGCGGCGATGAGGACGTCGGCCAGCGTCGATGGCGCTGCTGTCATGATCGGGCTCCGTCTGGATCAAGTTGGCGCCCAGCTAGACCCGGAGCCTCGGGCCGCGCTTGGGAAAAACTGCTAAACTCGCTGACATGACCGCCACCGCACATATCCTCGCATCAGGCCCCGGCTGGCGGGTCAGCGACATCGTCTGCACGGCCGGCCCGGACGACCGGGCCTTCGAGGAGGAGCACCCGCAGCACTGCATCGCCATCGTCCGCGGCGGCTCGTTCCGCTATCGCTCGACGCAAGGCAGCGCCGTGTTGGCGCCGGGCGCGCTGCTGCTCGGCAATCGCGGCGCCTGCTTCGAATGCGGCCATGAGCATGCGGCCGGCGACCGCTGCCTCGCCTTCCAGTTCGAGCCGGCCTGGCTCGAAGGCGTCGTCGCGGCGGTGCGGGGCGCCCGGCAGGCGGGTTTCGCGCGGGCGCACCTGCCGCCCCTGCCGGCGCTCGCCGGCCTCGTCGCGGAGGCGGAGGTCGCTGCCGGAGGACCCGAGAGGCTGGAGGAAATCGCGCTGCGCCTCGCCGGAGCGGTGGCAAGCATCCTGTCAGACGAGACGCGCAGGGTCGAGGCGCCGAGCGTGCGCGACCAGCGCCGGATCACATGGGCGTTGCGCCATATCGAGGCGCATTGCGAGGAGGCGCTCTCGCTCGATGAGTTGGCGCGGCAGGCGGCGATGAGCCCCTATCATTTCCTGCGCACGTTCCGTGCGCTGGTCGGGATCACGCCGCACCAATACGTGCTGCGCACGCGCCTGCACCGCGCGGCGCTGCTGTTGCGCCGGACCGACCAGCCGGTCGCCAACATCGCCTTCGATTGCGGCTTCGGCGACCTGTCGACCTTCAACCGCCGCTTCAAGCGGGTGATGGGTGCGAGCCCGAGCGACTATCGCTGCGCTTGAGCGGCGTCAGCGCTTCGCACCGAAGATCATGCAGGTCTCGGTGCCGTGCGCCAGCAGCTTGCCATGTGCATCGACCAGCCTGCCCTCGCTGGTCGCAACCGAGCCGCCGCGATGGATCAGCCTGCCCTCGCAGCGCACCGGGCCGTTGCCGGGCATGACCGGGCGGACATAGTTCAGTTTCATCTCCAGCGTGGTGTAGCCCTCGCCGACCCGCAGCGTCGAATGCACGGCGCAGGCCATGGCGGAATCGAGGATCGTCGCGGTCCAGCCGCCATGGATCGTGCCGAGCGGGTTGAAGAAGCGCGGCGAGGGCGTGCCGACGAAGACAACCCTACCCTCCTCGACTTCGGCGAGGTCGAAATCCATCGCGTCGGCGAAGGGCGGGCCGGGATGGCGTCCCTCGATCATCCCGAGCAGGAACGAGGCGCCGTCCTCCGCGAGCAGGACATCACGGCTGACGACACCCACCTGGCGGGACATGCGACGACTCCATCTCTAACGTGTAGATGCACGATAAGGATGGAGTTGGATGGCGGTCAAGCCAGCCGGTGCGAGATCAGCCGACTTCCCTGGCCGCCCGTCGGATCGTCCTGAGATTGTCGCGCGTCTCGCTCCAGCGCTCTTGGCCGAGCCCGCCCTCGATCCGCTCCTGCGCCGCGCGCCAATAGGGGATCGCCGCCTCGATCGCGGCGCGGCCCTTCTGCGTCACGGCATAGGTCAACGCCCGGCCCTTGCAGTCGACAGGCTCGATCAGCTTCTCGGCGGCGAGCAATTGCAGGTTGCGGGTCAGCGAGGTCCGCTCCAGCGCGAAGCGGTCGGCGAGTTCGGTGACCGAGCGCCAGGCGCCGGTCGAGAGCGCCGAGAGCAGCACGAACTGGGTGATCTTCAGGCCGCTCGGCCGCATCGCCTCATCATAGGCGCGGGTCACGGCGCGCGCCGTCATGCGGACATGCAGCACCACGCAGGAGCGGGCGATGTCGTCGAGGCGAAGTTCGGATACCGGCGTCGTCATCTCGCCACGATAGCCGGTTTAACGTTCGGCCGCAGCAGGCAGATGGGCGACCGCTGGTCGCGTTCACCTTTTGCGCAGCGGATTCCTTGACTCCTGCAGACCCCGGGCCTATCTCCGCGACGTCCGTTAGCACTCACTTGCTGAGACTGCTAACAGACCCCTTTCACGGGCCAGTCACGAGCCCGTCCAGAATACGATCGAGAGGAAGACAGAACCATGAAGTTCCGTCCGCTGCATGACCGCGTTGTGGTCCGTCGCCTTGATGGCGAAGAGAAGACCAAGGGTGGCATCATCATCCCCGACACCGCCAAGGAAAAGCCCCAGGAGGGCGAAGTCGTCGCCGTCGGCCCGGGCAACCGCGACGAGGACGGCAAGCTGATCAAGCTCGACGTCAAGGCCGGCGACCGCGTGCTCTTCGGCAAGTGGAGCGGCACCGAGGTCAAGATCGACGGCCAGGATCTCCTGATCATGAAGGAATCCGACATCATGGGCATCGTCGGCTGAGCAGCCTGACGCCCACCCGTCCGTAGAGTCAAATCAGGAGTAGTCTCATGGCTGCCAAAGAAGTCCGCTTTTCCACCGACGCCCGCGACAAGATGCTGCGCGGCGTGGACATCCTCGCCAACGCCGTGAAGGTCACGCTCGGTCCGAAGGGCCGCAACGTCGTGATCGAGAAGTCGTTCGGCGCCCCGCGCATCACCAAGGACGGCGTCACCGTCGCCAAGGAGATCGAGCTCGCCGACAAGTTCGAGAACATGGGCGCCCAGATGGTCCGCGAAGTCGCTTCGCGCCAGAACGACCATGCCGGCGACGGCACCACCACCGCCACCGTGCTCGCCCAGGCGATCGTCCGTGAAGGCGCCAAGTCGGTTGCGGCCGGCATGAACCCGATGGACCTGAAGCGCGGCATCGACCTCGCCGTCGAGGCCATCGTCGCCGACCTCAAGAAGAACTCCAAGAAGGTCACCTCGAACGCGGAAGTCGCGCAGGTCGGCACCATCTCGGCGAACGGCGACGAGTCGGTCGGCAAGATGATCTCGACCGCGATGCAGAAGGTCGGCAACGAGGGTGTCATCACCGTCGAGGAAGCCAAGACCGCCGAGACCGAGCTCGACGTCGTCGAGGGCATGCAGTTCGACCGTGGCTATCTCTCGCCCTACTTCATCACCAATGCCGAGAAGATGGTCGCCGAGCTCGAGGACCCCTACATCCTCATCTTCGAGAAGAAGCTGTCGTCGCTGCAGGCGATGCTGCCGATCCTCGAGGCCGTCGTGCAGACCGGCAAGCCGCTGCTGATCATCGCCGAGGACGTCGAGGGCGAGGCTCTGGCCACGCTCGTCGTCAACAAGCTCCGTGGCGGCCTGAAGGTCGCGGCCGTCAAGGCTCCGGGCTTCGGTGACCGCCGCAAGGCCATGCTCGAGGACATCTCGATCCTGACCGCCGGCCAGATGATCTCGGAAGACCTCGGCATCAAGCTCGAGACCGTGACGCTCAACATGCTCGGCCGCGCCAAGAAGGTGCGTATCGAGAAGGAGAACACCACGATCATCGACGGCGCCGGCAAGAAGAAGGACATCGAGGGCCGCGTCGCGCAGATCAAGGCGCAGATCGAGGAGACCACCTCGGACTACGACCGTGAGAAGCTCCAGGAGCGTCTGGCCAAGCTCGCCGGCGGCGTCGCGGTCATCCGCGTCGGCGGCGCGACCGAGGTCGAGGTCAAGGAGAAGAAGGACCGCGTTGACGATGCCCTGAACGCCACCCGCGCTGCGGTGGAAGAAGGCATCCTGCCGGGCGGCGGCGTCGCCCTGCTGCGCGCCCTGAACTCGGTCAAGTCGATCAAGACCCAGAACGACGACCAGAAGACCGGCGTCGAGATCGTCCGCAAGGCGATCGCCGCCCCGGCCCGCCAGATCGTCGACAACGCCGGCGATGACGGCGCGGTCGTGATCGGCAAGCTGCTGGAGTCGAAGGACTACGCCTGGGGCTACAACGCCCAGACCGGCGAGTACGGCGACCTGGTCAAGGCCGGCATCATCGACCCGACCAAGGTCGTGCGCACGGCGATCCAGGACGCGGCTTCGATCGCTGGCCTGCTGATCACCACAGAGGCGATGATCGCCGAGACGCCGAAGAAGGACGCCCCGATGCCCCCGATGGGCGGCGGCGGCATGGGCGGCATGGACTTCTGATCCAGCCCCACCCTTCGAAACTACGGAAGGCCCGGCGCAAGCCGGGCCTTTTTCGTCACACCACGCAACATCTTGGCCAGAGCCACTCGGACAATCTTGCCAGCTGTCGCAAGGTTCTCCCAACTATAGACACCGCACGACTATCCAGCTCCCCATGAGTCGGAACGGCCCCCGCCATCGCGCGCGACCACGAGGCCAAACCCACTGAGCGGGCGGAGCGGAGATCATTGATGGTTCGGCGATCTGTCGTGATTGGCGGCGTCTACGCCGCGATTGCGCTCCTGGCGGTGGCAGGGGCGCTGGCCAGTGGCTGGTACGCTTTCCGGGATACCCCGCCGACAACATTGTCGGTCGCGGTCGGTGGCAAGGGCGGCAATGTCGATCAGTTGTTGGGCGAGGTTCGCGATCTCGTCGCCAGCCAGTCGAAGACCATCCGCCTCGACATCGTCCATACAGACGGCTCGGCGACGAACGCGCGTCTGGTCGCCGAGGGCAAGGCTGCCCTAGCCTCTGTCCAGGCCGATATCATGACCGCCCCGAATGTCAGGGCAGTCGCGGTCGTGGCACGCGAGCACTTTCAGCTGATCACGCGCCGCTCGTCCGGCATCCGTAACTTGCGAGACCTGGTCGGCAAACGCCTCGCCCTTCCGCCGGAGGGCACGTCGGGAAATCAGAACTTCTTTGCCCTGGCGCAGCACCACGACCTGCCCTTGTCCGAGATCCAAGTAAGCGCAGGGCCGGTGAACGACAATTTCGCGGCTTTGGAGCGCGGCGACATCGAGGCGATCGCCTTTGTCCGGGCCTTGCGGGACCCTGCGACCGTCGACCTGATGCGACGCCTGCAGCAGCGTGGGGACAGCCTGTTCTTCGTGCCGGTCGAACAGGCCTCGGCGATCAGGCTGGTCAAGCCGTATGTCACCGAAAGCACGATCAGCCAGGGAACCTACCAGGGATTCCCGCCGGTCCCGGAGCAGGACACGCCGACACTGGCGATCGGGATCAATCTTGTCGCCAGCGCCAAGGTGCCGGACTCCGCCGTCGAGGAGCTAACGCGCATCCTGTTCGACGAGCAATTGCGGCTGGCCTTCCGCACGCCTCTCGCGGCGGGCATCGCGAGGCCGATGCAGAGCGGCCCGTCGCTGGCGATTCATGCCGGCGCAAAGGCCTATTACGACGGCGCCAGACCATTCCTGCTGGTGCGCTACCGCGACGAGATCACCTTCATGATCTCGATGCTGACGATCGCATATTCAGGCCTGATGATGCTGCGGCTGCAGATCCGCAATCGTCGCAAGGTCCGGGTCAGCGCCTATAACGACAAGCTGATCGAGATCGCCTCACGAGCCCAGGAAGCAGACGATCTTGCGACCCTTCACAAGTGCCGCGCCGACCTCAATCTGCTGATCCAGCGGGTGATGAAGGACTTCTCCGAGGAGCGGATCTCAGACCAGGGATTCCACGTTTTCTCGCTGAGCTGGGAGGCGGTTCGCGCCTCGATCGCCGAAGCGATCGGCGAAGCGCGTGCTTCCGAGCAGGTGGTCAAGCGGGCCGCAGCGTAAAGCGAGCCGGCTTTGCACAGGCAACTGATGGCTCGCGCTTGCGCCAACTCTGGTTGTAAGCCCTAAATCCGGCAGGTTGCGGCATCCTGCCGCGCTCTGCTTTCGGGGGTCCTTCAATGAACAACCCTGCCTTGGGCGATGCCGCCAAGCTGGTCGGCCGTATCCTGCTCGCCCTGATGTTCGTGCTCGGCGGCTGGTCCAAGATCAACGGCTATGCCGGCACGCAAGCCTACATGGCCTCCGCCGGCGTTCCGGGCATCCTGCTGCCGCTCGTCATCATCGTCGAGCTGATCGGCGGCCTGATGATCGTCGTCGGCTACAAGACCCGCCTCACGGCCCTCGCCTTGTTCGCCTTCACCATCGCCGCCTCGGTGCTGTTCCACATGAACTGGGCGCAGCCGATGCAGCAGCTGCTGTTCATGAAGAACCTCGCCGTCGCAGGCGGCTTCCTCATGCTGTTCGCGGCCGGCGCCGGCGCCTATTCGGTCGACAAGGATTGAGGCCCATCACAAAACGCTGAAAAAGCGCGGCCCGGCCTTGAGCCGGGCCTTTTTTGTGCGCAGGGCTGATCTACAACGCTCTCTCCTACGCAGCGCCTATCCGCGCTGATTCCCCGACAAGGACGACGCCATGCGCCTGTTGAGTTTCGCCGTCGCCGCGCTCGCCGTGATCGCGCTCGTGGTCAGCCAGCAAAGCGGCAGCGCCGGGATCCTCGGCCTCGGCGTGGTCGGCGTTTTGCTCGCCTTCGCGACCTTCCGGGCGACCACCATCCCGTTCTTCCTGAAGATCTTCTCCGGCATTTTCGGCACGGAGTACGTCCTCTTCGGCGCCGGGACGCTGATGGCCCAGATCGGGCTTTGGCCCACTGCCTGGCAGGCCGTCGCGCCGCCGGCGAGCCTCGCTACCACCGTCGCCGTCTTCGGCATCCTGATCTATCTGGTGTCCTTCGTGCCGGTGGTGCAGCGCATCGCCCGCATTGCTTCGCCCTATTTCGAATCCTCCGAACCGCAGATCGCCAATCTCGGGCCGTTCGGCCGCTACCGCATGCGGCTCGGCACCTTCGCTGTCGCGCTCGTCGTCTTCCTGATCGTGCTCAACCAGGCGCAGGTCGGCATCTCCCTGCGCATCAACTTCTTCTACCGCGACTTCAACAACGCCCTGCAGGAGAAGAACGCACCTGTCTTCTGGGAGCAGCTCGTCAACGTCTTCTGCGTCTGGGCGGCGATCTCGGTGATCAGCTACCTGATCGAGACGGTCGCGCAGTCCGTGCTGCTGATCCGCTGGCGCGAATGGATGGCGGCCGAGTACAACAGGCGCTGGCTCGGCAACGGCAACCATTACCGCATCTCGCTCGCCGGCACGGCCGACAACCCCGACCAGCGCATCTCGGAAGACACCCGCTCCTTCCTGAACCAGACCTACAGCTTCTCGCTGACGCTGATCACCCAAGTCTCGACGCTGGTGTCGTTCTCGATCGTTCTGTGGTCGATTCCGGTGGCGATCACCGTGCCCGGTACCGACATCGTCATCCCCGGCTTCATCTTCTGGGCGACGCTGGTCTATGCCGCACTCGCGACCTGGGTCACCCATCTGATCGGCAAGCCACTGATCGCGCTGGAATTCGAGCAGGAGCGGCGCGAGGCGAACTTCCGCTTCGCCCTCGCCCGCCTGCGCGAATATTCCGAGCAGATCGCGCTGATGCGCGGCGAAGGCGCCGAGCGGCGCCATCTCAGCGAGACCTTCGGCGGCATCGTCGACAACTTCTACCGGCTGCTCTGGCGCAAGCTGAAGCTGACGACCTTCACCCTGTCCTACAACCAGGCCAATGTCGTCATCCCTTACGTCCTGCTGGCGCCCTATTATTTCGGCGGCCAGATCGCCTTCGGCGTGCTGACTCAGGTCGCCTCGGCATTCGGCCGGGTCGAGACGGCGATGTCCTTCTTCATCAACAGCTACCAGTCGATCGCCTCCTATCTCGCCTCGATCAACCGCCTCACCACCTTCGAACAGGCCATTGCCAAGGCGGACGCGCAGGCTGCCGGCGGCGAAGGCGCGGCGATCGACATCACCGAGAAGCCGGTCAAGGACGCCACGATCGAGACGCTCGCGCTCAACCTGCCGAACGGGCAGCCAATCGTGCAGGCGTCGGACCTCGCTTTGCCTGCCGGGCGCGCGACACTGATGATCGGCCCTTCCGGTTCGGGCAAATCGACCTTGTTCCGCGCGCTCGCCGGCATCTGGCCGTTCGGCGAGGGCAAGGTTGCGACGCCGCAGGGACAGCGCATGTTGGTGCTGCCGCAGCGGCCCTATCTGCCGCAGGGCTCACTACGCGCCGCGCTCGCTTATCCGTCGGAGCCCGACGTCTTCAGCGACGCCGAGATTCACGCGGCGATGGAGAAGGTCAAGCTCGGCCATCTCACCGGCCGGCTCGACGAGGTCGATCTCTGGGGGCAGCGCCTCTCCGGCGGCGAGCAGCAGCGCCTCGCGGTCGCGCGGGCCCTGCTGGCAAAGCCCGACTGGCTCTTCCTCGACGAGGCCACCGCCTCGCTCGACGAGAAGCTCGAAGGCGAAATCTACGAGGTGATCCGGCGCGAGCTGCCACAGGCCAGCATCGTCTCGATCGGCCATCGCTCGACGCTGCGCGCCATGCATGACGAGTTGATCGCGATGGAGAAGAATGCCGACGGCACCTTCAGCCCGAGGGCGAAGTCAATGGCCGAGGCGGGGTAGGAAGATCAGACAGGCGGGTAACGCTCAGCCGTCATTCCGGGGCGGGCCAAGGGCCCGAGCCCGGAACCCAGAACCGATGCCCGATCGGAGAACTAACCGTCGGCTCTCGCGCCCTTGCCACCACCGACGTCGGTTCTGGATTCCGGGTTCGCCGCTGGGCGGCGCCCCGGAATGACGCCGAAGCGTCCGTCAAATGCCGCGGTCGAAGCGGATCTCGCCGGAACCGGTCTTGAGGACGAGGCGGCCTTCGACCAGGTCCCATTGCCGGGCCGTGCGCAGCGCCATCAGATAGCTGCGTTCGAAATCCGAGGCGCCTTTGTCGCAGGCCATCTTGGTCACCGCGATGGGGCCGACTGCGAAAGCCTGCTGGCGCAGCGGATAGGCCGAGGCCGAGAAAGTGTTGCAGCCACCGAAGCCGGTGCCGCGAAGATTTGAATCGACCTTCAGCGTGGCGCGATAGCCGGTGACCGGCTTGCCGTTCATCTGCCTGATCGTCCAGGAGGCGTCGAACGGGAAGTTCTTCTCCTGCTGCCGTGGCGGCGGAGCCTCCCCACCGGGCTGCTCGCTGCGAGAAGGCATCTGCTGGCGGCGCTGGGCGAGCGCATCGCTCACCAGCATGGGCGACACCGAGAGAACGAGAGCGGCCAGGAGGCCAAGGCGCGACTGCGTATTCAACTGGTCCAGACCCCGATTGGAAAGAGCGCGACGGCCCGTAGGAGAACCCGACACTTCCCACTGCACCGATCGCGGTGGCAAGCGCAAGTCTCGATCGCACCGCTTTTGGTACGACTTGCACTGAAATCGCCTCACCCGGGTGACTTACCCGGACATTGCGTCGGGAATCCGGCGCGTCAGATGCGCGCGAGCAGCCGCTCGATCAGCGGGTTGGACCGGCGGAAGACATAATCGAGCGTGCGCACGGTGATGTCGTCGGCACCGGCCTTGCCCAGCTCCTCGACCAGCGGGAACACCGCCTTGCGCGGGCAATGCAGCGTGACGACACCGTCGCTGCCGGCCGCGCCGAAGGGCAGGCGCGCGCCGAGCCGATGCGCGATCTCGCCCAGCCGCTGCGGCGAGACGGCGTTAAGCACGGCGCGGACCTCACGCAGCGAACGCGCCTCCTCCTCGGCGGCGATGCGCGAGAGGATGGCAGCGGCGGCATCGCGCGCCTGCTTGCCCCAGGGCGCGCGCACGGACGCGACGAGATTGGCTTCCGAGGCCAGGATCACGCCGTCGTCGAGCACTTTCAGCGCATTCGCCGAGAGCGTCGCGCCGGTGGTGGTGATGTCGACGACGATCTCGGCGGTACCTGCAGCCGGGGCGCCCTCGGTCGCGCCCAGGCTCTCGACGATGCGGTAATCGGCGAGGCCGTGATTGGCGAAAAAGCGGCGGGTCAGGTTCACATACTTCGTGGCGACGCGCAGTTTACGGCCGGTGCGGGCGCGCATGGTCGCGGCGACGTCGTCGAGATCGGCCATGGTGCGGACATCGATCCAGGCCTGCGGCACGGCGACGACGACATTGGCCTGGCCGAAGCCCAGCGGCGCCAGCATGACCATGCTGGCATCGGCATCGGCGACCTGCTCGCGCACGAGGTCCTCGCCGGTGATGCCGAGATGAGCGGAGCCGGACGAAAGCTGCGCGACGATCTCGGAGGCCGAGAGATAGGCGACCTCGGCCCCGCCGAGCCCGGCGATCTGGCCGCGGTACTCGCGCTGGCCGCGTGCCTGAACGAAGGAGAGGCCGGCGCGGCCGAAGAAGGCGGTGGCGTTCTCCTGCAGCCGGCCCTTGGAGGGCACTGCGAGAACCAGCGGCGCGTCGTTGGTCATCTTGTCCGTCCCGCTCATGCCTTGCCTCCCGCGAGACGATCGAGCCAGAGCGAGGCGCCGACGGCCGGCACCGGCGCGGGCGCGCCGAGGCGCTGCAGCACGCCGTCATAGCGGCCACCGCCGGCGATCGGCTTCAGATCCGGCCGGGCCGGATCGTGCAACTCGAAGATGAAGCCGGTGTAGTAGTCGAGATTGCGGGCGAAGCCGGCCGAGAAGGAGATGCTGCCGACATCGACGCCGCGCGCGGCGAGGAAGCCGGTGCGCTCGTCGAAGGCGTCGAGCGCGGCGGAGAGGTCGAGCGCGGCCTCGCCCGCGAGCTTGCGCAGGGCGGCGGAGGCGCCGTCCGGATCGCCGCCGATCGCCAGCGCATGCGCGATCACGCCGCTCGCCTCGCCATTGACCGGATTGTCGCGCTCGGCGGCGCGCGCCAGGAAGCGCTCGGCGATGTCGCCGGCCGAGCGGCCGCCGACGGTCGAGATGCCGGCGATCGAAAGCACATCCTCGACGAAAGCGCGCGCCGCCTTGGGGTCCTGCCCCTCAAGGGCCTTGAGCAGGCCGGCATGGGCATGCTCGACCTCGTTCACAGGCGGCTCGAGCGCGGCGACGGCGTCGGCGCCCTTGCCCTGCGCCACAGCGCGCATCAGCCTGCGGCGGGCGGCCTGCGGCACGCCGAGCCGATCGAGCAGCGCGGTCAACAGCGCGACATCGCCCATCAACAGGCGCGGCCGGCTCAGCCCGAGCGCGGCGGCGGCTTCGACGGTCAGCGCCATGATCTCGGCATCGGCGGCAGCGAAATCCGTGCGACCAAAAGATTCGAGGCCGGCCTGGGCGAACTCGCTCGGCTCGTTGGCGCCGCGCATGCGGAAGACCGGGCCGGCATAGGCATAGGACGCCGGCTCGCCGGCATGAGCGGCGATATGCGCCAGCGCGACGGGGATGGTGTATTCCGGCCGCAGGCACCATTCGCGCCCGTCATCGTCCTGCGTCAGGAAGATGCGGCGGCGGATATCCTCGCCGGAGAGGTCGAGGAAGGGCTCGACGGGCTGCAGGATCGCCGGCTCGGCGCGCCTGTAGCCCTCGCGCTCGAACGGCGCGATCACGGTCTCGAGCTTTGAGCGCATGGCCGGCACTTTACAAAAACCCTGTTGCGGCGCCGTCCTAGCAGGGACGCCCGCGATTTTCGACGGTTTTTAGGGAATTGGGTGAACGGGAATCTGGAGGGACAAGTCATTCTCGGGCGGAGCGAAGCGCAGACCCGAGAATCTCAGGCCGGAAAGGGCTCCCGCCACGTAGTGAAAAGCAGCCCGATCAAAGAATTTTCTCGAACAGATCGTTCCAATCAGGGTTGTCCTTTTCGACCAGCTCGATTTTCCAACTTCGTCCGTAGCGCTTCATGCTCGTCTCGCGCTGGATCGCCAGCTCGATTGTCTCGTGTGGCTCGTACCACACCAGCTTGTCGAGGTTGTATCGTGCGGTGAAGCTACGTCCCTGGAGCAGCCGATGCTCTGATACCCGACGGGCGAGCGCCGCGGTCACGCCATCGTAAAGCGTGCCGCGCGGCTTGTTCGTCATGATGTAGACGAACGAAGGCTGGTGCATCGTCTCTCCCCCCACGGCAGTCAGCGTGGAATGGGAGCCTTCTTGTCCTGAGATGCTCGGGTCAAGCCCGAGCATGACGCCTTATGAATACCGCGCCAGCACCCGCCTCACCCCCTCGACCAGCTCGGCCACCGGCACGGAGAACTGCGCCTGCGCCTGGCGCTCCTTGTGCTCGGCGGAGTCTTTGACGTCGCGGCCGGCTGCAGCGAGTTCGGCGCCGAGGATCAGGTCCTTGATCACCACAGTACCGGCCTCGCGCTCCGAGGAACCCTGAATGATCGCGCAGACGGCGCCGCGCCGGTCGGCATATTTCATCTGGGCGTTGAAGCCGGAGGAGCCGAGATAGAGATCGGCCCGGCAGAGCGGCTTGTCGTGCTCATCCTGCGCCTGCCGGAGCTCCGAAACGAACTTCTGGTATTCCGGCATGAACTGAGCGTCACGATCCATTGTGGTGACCACGACGAGCGGTAGTTCGTTCTTCTGGTCGACGATCGGCGACTTCACCGCCTTCAGCGCCGAATAGAGCCGGGAGACGCCGATCGAGAAGCCGGTCGCCGGCACGGGCTCGGGCCGGAAGCGGCCGACGAGGCCGTCATAGCGCCCACCGCCGGCGACCGAGCCGAAGCGGACGACCTGGCCGTCCTCATTGGTGACCGGGAAGGTCAGCTCCACCTCGTAGACCGGACCGGTGTAGTATTCGAGGCCGCGGACGATCGACGGGTCAATCAGTATCCGTCCTGCTTCGTAGCCGGCCGCAGCTGCGAGCTTGGCAATTTCGCGGAGTTCTTCAAGCCCCTCCGCGCAGAGCTGATTATCGCCGAACGCCGCTTTGAGCTGATCGATTGTGATTTCATTGTTGAACGACCGAGCAACAGTCGCTTTGTCCGAACTTCCCGAGACCCCTGTTCCAATGGAAGGCTGTGCAGAAACGTAGGAGAGAACGAGGTCAATCGCTTTAGCGTCCAGCCCCGCGCCCTTCGTAAAATCCCCGCTCTCGTCCTTGCGCCCCTCCCCGAGCAGCAGGCGCACGCCCTCCGGCCCGAACTTGTCGAGCTTGTCGATGGCGCGCAGCACCGTCAGCCGGCGGCCGGCATTCGCGTCGCCGCCGAGGCCGATCGCCTCCATCACCCCATCGAGCACTTTTCGGTTGTTGACCTTGACGACATAGTCGCCGCGCTTGATGCCGAGCTTCTCCATCGTGTCGGCGGCGAGCATGCAGATCTCGGCATCGCCGGCGACCGTGCCGCTGCCGACGATGTCGGCATCGAACTGCATGAACTGGCGGAAGCGGCCCGGGCCCGGCTTCTCGTTGCGGAAGACATAGCCGGCGCGGTAGCTGCGATAGGGTTTTGGCAGCGCGTCGTAATTCTCAGCGACATAGCGGGCGAGCGGCGCCGTCAGGTCATAGCGCAGCGAGAGCCACTGCTCGTCATCGTCCTGGAAGGAGAAGACGCCCTCGTTGGGCCGGTCCTGGTCCGGCAGGAATTTGCCGAGCGCGTCGGTGTATTCGACGAAGGGCGTCTCGACCGGATCGAAGCCGTAGAGCGAGAAGCTCTCGCGGATCACGGCGAGCATGCGCTCGGAAGCGGCGACATCGGCCGGGCCGCGATCGACGAAACCGCGCGGCTGGCGGGCCTTCAGCTTGGCAGGGGCGGACTTGTCGGCGGACATGGGATCTGCGTCTCGGACGTTGGAATGCTAAAAATGGCTTTGGCGAGCGGGTTAGCCCGCTGAGCCGCCAGGGGCAAGGCGCAGCGTGTCATTCCGGGACTTCGCGCAGCGAAGGGCCCGGAAGGACGAGGGTAGCTAGAGCGCCAACCCCTCATCCCAGTACGGCGTCGCGCCATAAAGCTCGGCGAGATAATCGACGAAGGCGCGGACCTTGTGCTCCATGTGCCGACGGCTCGGATAGACCGCGTAGACCGCGACGCGCTTGCCGACCGAATAGGCTGGCAGCACCCTGGTAAGGGCGCCCGATTGCAGCTCCGGCCCGACATCCCAGGTCGAGCGCAGGGCGATGCCGACGCCCGCCAGCAGCGCCTCGCGCACAACTTCGCTGGAATTGGTCCGCAGCGGCCCGTTGATCTTGACCGCCACCTGGCCTTCGGGCCCGTCAAGGCGCCATTGATCGGCATTGTGGGCAATGAGGGTATGGCGTGACAAGTCCTCGATCGTCTCGGGGGTGCCGTGAGCAGAGAGATAGCCCGGCGTCGCGCAGAGCACGCGATGGTTCGGCGCAAGGCGCTTGGCCACTAGGCTGGAATCGCGCAAATCGGCGATCCGCACCGCCAGGTCGAAGCCCTCGGCAACGATGTCGACGAAGGCGTCGCTCAGGATGAGCTCGACATTCACCGCCGGGTTGGCGTCGAGGAAGGGCTTCAGATGCGGCGCGACATGCATGCGCCCGAACGAGGTCGGCGCCGAGACGCGCAAGGTGCCGCGCGCCTGGCCGGCGCCGCTGGCGACCCAGGCTTCGGCCTCCTCGATCGAGCCGAGGATCGAGACGACCCGCTCATAGAAGCCTTGGCCGGCCTCCGTCAGCGAGAGCTGGCGCGTGGTGCGCTGGAGCAGGCGCACGCCGAGCCGGTCCTCCAGGCGGCGGATGCGCTTGGAGATGACGGCCGGTGAAAGGCTGAGCTCGCGGGCGGCGGCTGACATGCTCCTCGCCGTGACGACATGCGCGAAGACGTCGAGGTCGCCGAACCGGTCCATCCGCCCTCCACCTTTTCCGTTTTGGAAATAATCATGCACGTTACTCGCGCTGCGCCGTCCATGGAAGTATTCTAGAGTCGCGCAGGACGCCGCTGCCTGCGGCTGCGGAACGACGCCGTCCGGCGGTTTTCGGGCGAGACGATGAGTGGAGGATTTGCCATGAGTGCGATCGCCTTTCCGGCGCCCGATGCCGGCATCCTCGCCCGCCGCGACGCCATCATCTCGGGCCTCGCCAAACTGGTCGCACCCGAGGCGCTGATCACCTCTGAGGACGAGCGGCGCCCTTATGAGACCGACGCGCTGACCGCCTATCGCCGCATGCCGCTTGCCGTGGTGCTGCCCTCGACCACGCAGGAGGTGGCGGCCGTGCTGCGCTATTGCTCCGAACAGGGCGTGCCGGTGGTGCCGCGCGGCGCCGGCACCTCGCTCGCCGGCGGGGCGATCCCGCAGGAGGACGCGGTCGTGATCGGCGTCTCCAAGATGAACCGCATCCTCGAGATCGATTACGCCAACCGGGTCGCGAAGGTGCAGGCCGGCGTCACCAATCTCGCGGTCACCGGCGCGGTCTCGGCCGACGGCTTCTTCTACGCGCCCGACCCGTCCTCGCAGCTTGCCTGCTCGATCGGCGGCAATATCGGCATGAACTCCGGCGGCGCGCATTGCCTGAAATACGGCGTCACCACCAATAATGTGCTCGGCGTCACGCTGGTGATGCTGGATGGCAGCGTCGTCGAGATCGGAGGTTCCCATCTCGATTCGCCCGGCTACGACCTGCTCGGCCTGATCGTCGGCTCGGAGGGCCAAATCGGCATCGTCACCGAGGCGACGGTTCGCATCCTGCGCCAGGCCGAGGGTGCGCGCCCCGTCCTGTTCGGCTTCCCGACCAGCGTCGAGGCCGGCGCGGCGGTCGCCGCCATCATCGGCGCCGGAATCATTCCGGTGGCGATGGAGTTCATGGACAAGCCGGCGATCGAGATCTGCGAGGCCTTCGCCCATGCCGGCTACCCGATGGACTGCGGCGCGCTGCTGATCATCGAGGTCGAGGGCTCGGAAGCCGAGATGGATGCCCAGCTCGCCCGCATCGTCGCGATCGCCCGGGAACATGGCGTCGGCACGGTCAAGGAGAGCAAGTCGGCGATGGAGACGGCGGCGATCTGGAAAGGCCGCAAATCCGCCTTCGGCGCGACCGGCCGCATCGCCGACTATATCTGCATGGACGGCACGATCCCGACCGGGCAACTGCCCTTCGTGCTCGAGCGCATGGACGAGATCATCAAGGGCTACGGCCTGCGCGTCGCCAATGTCTTCCATGCCGGCGACGGCAATCTCCACCCGCTGATCCTCTACAACTGCAACGACCCGGTCGAGGCGCAGAAGGCGGAGGACGCCGGCAACGACATCCTCAAGCTCTGCGTCGAGGTCGGCGGCTGCCTGACCGGCGAGCACGGCGTCGGCATCGAGAAGCGCGACCTGATGACGGTGCAGTTCAACGAGGCCGATCTGCACCAGCAGCAACGAGTCCGGGCAGTATTCGATCCGCGCTGGCTGATGAACCCGGCGAAAGTGTTCCCCCTGGAAGGCCGGATCGCGGCGTGACGAACCTCTCCGTCATTCCGGGACGCTGCGCAGCAGCGGGCCCGGAACCCATGAACACGACGACCCGGATTATTGCATGTCTGCGAAGATGGCGAGAATTTGGAAACGTCGTGGTCATGGGTTCCGGGCTCGACGCTTCGCGTCGCCCCGGAATGACGGTGGAGGAGGATTGTGCCGTTCCACGTCTACCTGCTCGCCAGTCGTCGCGACGGCACACTCTATCTCGGCGTGACACGCGATCTCGCTCGCCGCGTCCACGAGCACAAAAGCAAGATTCTGCCGGGGTTTTCCCAGAAGTACGGGGTGGATCGCCTAGTCTGGTACGAGGAATATCCGACAGCCGTAGAGGCCATCGAGCGGGAAAAGGATATCAAGAAGTGGCGCCGACAGTGGAAGGTCAACCTAATCGAGGAGAGCAATCCCGATTGGGCAGATCTCTATCCTATGCTCGCGAGATAACCTTCCACCGTCATTCCGGGGCGCCGCGTAGCGGCGAGCCCGGAACCCATGACCACGACGGTCGGGCTAAGGGCGCCACGGCACTCGCAGCGGGTGCCTGGCGAACTCGTGGTCATGGGTTCCGGGCTCGGGCCTTCGGCCCGCCCCGGAAAGACGGCAGAGGGTTCTGATGCTCCACACCCCCACCACAGAGGCGCAGGCCTGCGCCGTCGTCGCCTCTATCGTCGAGGCGCGCGTTCCGCTCGCCATTCGCGGCGGCGGCACCCGCTCCGGCCTCGGCCGGCCGGACAACACCGTCAGCATCATCTCCAGCGCCGAACTCACCGGCATCACCCTCTACGAGCCCTCCGAGATGGTGATCGGCGCCCGTGCCGGCACGCCGCTGAAGCTGATCGAGGAGACGCTGGCGAACCGCGGCCAGATGCTGCCCTTCGAGCCGATGGACCATCGCGCATTGTTCGGCACTGAGGGCGAGCCGACGATCGGCGCGATCGCGGCCGGCAACATCTCGGGCCCACGGCGGATCAATGCCGGCGCCGCTCGCGACTCCCTGATCGGCATCAAGCTGATCAACGGACGTGGCGAGCTGGTGAAATCCGGCGGGCGGGTGATGAAGAACGTGACCGGCCTCGACCTGGTCAAACTCGTCTCCGGCAGCTTCGGCACGCTCGGCTTCCTGACCGAAGTGACTTTCCGCGTGCTGCCGCGGCCGGAGCGCATCGTCACGCTGATCTGGGAGGACCTCGCCGACGAAGCGGCGGTGGCGCTGCTCTCGGGCGCGCTCGGCTCGCCCTTCGAGCCGATGGCTGCAGCGCATCTGCCGGCCGGTGTCGGCGCGGAGCACGCGCGCACGCTGCTCAGGCTTGAGAACTTCTCCGCCTCGATCAGCTACCGCGCCGCCGAACTCGCGCGCCTGCTCAAAGGCTACGGCCGGCCCCAACTGATCGAGGGCCGTGCCTCGGATGCGCTCTGGTGGGACGTCAGGGATGCAGCCTTCTTCGCCGGCACGCCGGAGGCCGTCTGGCGGCTTTCGCTTGCACCGACCAACGGGCCAAAGGCCACCGCTGCGATCGCACGCACCATGCCCGGCGCGCGCTGGTTCTACGATTGGGGTGGTGGCCTCGTCTGGCTCGCCGTGGCAGCCGACGGCGATGCCGGAGCGGCGGCTATCCGCACCGCTCTGAAGCCGCTGGGCGGCCATGCGACGCTGGTGCGGGCCCCGGATGCGGTGCGGGCAGCGGTCCCCGTGTTCGAGCCGCTCACAGAGCCGCTGATGCGGGTGACGGCGGGCATCAAGAAGAGCTTCGATCCGAAAGGCGTGTTCGAGCCCGGCCGGATGTATGCGGGGGTGTGAGATGGCGTGTCGTCGTCATGGTCGGGCTTGTCCCGGCCATCCACGTCTTCGTTTGACGAGGGACGTGTTCAAGACGTGGATGCTCGGCACGAGGCCGAGCATGACGGTGTAGGATCATGCAGACCAACTTCACGCCCGAGCTTCTCGCCTCCGATCCGCGCCTGCCGGCGTCCGAGAAGATCCTGCGCACCTGCGTGCATTGCGGCTTCTGTACCGCGACCTGCCCGACCTATCTGCTGCTCGGCGACGAGCTCGATTCGCCGCGCGGGCGCATCTACCAGATCAAGGACATGCTGGAGAACGACCGGCCGGCGACGCCGGAGGTGGTCAAGCATGTCGACCGCTGCCTCTCCTGCCTGTCCTGCATGACGACCTGCCCCTCGGGCGTGCACTACATGCACCTGGTCGACCATGCCCGGGCGCATATCGAGGAAACCTATCAGCGGCCCGTCGCCGACCGGACGCTGCGGGCCATCCTCTCGGCGATCCTGCCCTATCCCGGGCGCTTCCGCCTCGCCATGCTGGCGGCGCGGCTCGGCAAACCGCTCGCCGGAGCGCTCGGAGCGCTGCCGGTCATCGGCGCGCGGCTGAAGGCGATGCTGGCGCTGGCGCCCTGGAGCCTGCCCGACCGCTCGGCGATGGAGGGGCCACGCTCCTTCCCAGCCGAGGGCGAGCGTCGCAAGCGCGTCGCCATCCTCTCCGGCTGCGCCCAGCCGGTGCTCGATCCCGGCATCAACGAGGCGACGATCCGCCTGCTCACCCGCCATGGCGTCGAGGTGGTACTGCCCAAGGGCGAAGGCTGCTGCGGCGCGCTCGTCCACCATATGGGCCGTGAGCATGGCGCGCTCGCCTTCGCCCGCGCCAATATCGACGCCTGGATGGCCGAGATCGAGGGCGCGGGTCTCGATGCGATCCTGATCACGGCGTCCGGCTGCGGCACGACGATCAAGGATTACGGCTTCATGTTCCGCAATGAGCCGGCCTATGCGGAGAAGGCGACGAAAGTCGCCGGCCTCGCCAAGGACGTGACCGAGTTCGTCGAGACGCTGGAGATCGCGCCGGTCCGCCAGTTCGACCTCACCGTCGCCTACCACTCCGCCTGCTCGATGCAGCACGGCCAGCAGCTGAAGGACGGGCCGAAGCGCCTGCTGGCGCGGGCCGGCTTCCGCGTGAAGGAGGTGCCGGAGGGTCATATCTGCTGCGGCTCGGCCGGCGTCTACAACATCCTCCAGCCGGAGATCGCCGGGCAATTGCGCGAGCGCAAGGTCGGCAACATCCAGCGCACCAAGCCTGACCTCGTCGCCACCGGCAATATCGGCTGCATCACGCAGATCGCGAAGGGTTTCGCCGACAAGGGCGCTACAACGCCGATCCTGCACACCGCCGAGCTGCTCGACTGGGCGACCGGCGGGCCGGTGCCTGCGAGGCTGGCCAAAGCGGGGATCGAGGAGGCGATTCCGGCTGGGGTGATCGCAGCCGAATGACCGAGCACGTCATGCTCGGGCTCGACCCGAGCATCTCAGGCAGAATTGGGCTCGGGCCAGTGCCTTCTTGTCCGGAGATTCTCGGGTCTGCGCTTCGCTTTGCCCGAGAATGACGCCCGGACATGCTGCCCCTGTGCCTCGCGCGATTGCCTCCACAGCCGTGATCGCCGATCTTGCCGCTGCGCCAGGGAGGACAGGCATGACATTCGGCTTCATCGAGGGCTTTCGCGTCGAGGTGCTCGACCCGCGCTTCCATCGGATCGTGCCCGGCTCGGCCCGGATGGAGCGGCTGTGGACCGGGGCGCGCTGGTCGGAAGGGCCGGCCTGGTTCCCGGCGCATCAGACGCTGGTCTGGTCGGACATCCCCAACGACCGGATGCTGCGCTACGACGCCCTCACCGGCCAGGTCGGCACCTTCCGGCAGCCGGCGCGCAATTCGAACGGCAACACCGTCGACCGGCAGGGAAGGCTCGTCACCTGCGAGCATGGCGGGCGACAGGTGACGCGCACCGAGCATGACGGCTCGGTCACCGTGCTGGCGAGCCACTATCAGGGTAAGCGCCTGAATTCACCCAATGACGTGGTGGTGAAGTCGGACGGCTCGATCTGGTTCACCGACCCCGATTACGGCATCCTCACCGACTATGAGGGCGACAAGGCGCAGAGCGAGATCGGCCGCTGCAATGTCTACCGCATCGATCCGCAGAGCGGCGAGATCGCCATCGTCGCCGATGATTTCGTCAAGCCGAACGGCCTCGCCTTCTCGCCAGACGAGAGCGCGCTCTATATCGCCGACACCGGCGCGAGTCATGATCCGCAGAACGGGCCCCGCCATATCCGCAAGTTCGCGGTGACCGGCGACGGCGCCAAGCTCGGTGCCTCCTCGGTCTTCGCTACCTGCACGAACGGGCTGTTCGACGGGTTCCGTTTCGATGTCGAAGGCCGGCTCTGGAGCAGCGCCGCCGACGGCATCCATATCTACGATCCGGACGGGACACAGATCGGCAAGGTGCTGGTGCCGGAGGTGGTCGCCAATCTCTGCTTCGGCGGACCGAAGCGGAACCGCCTGTTCATCTGCGGCACGACCTCGCTTTATGCGCTGATGACTCACACCAACGGCGTGGGGTGAAGCCGCCCACGTCATTCCGGGGCATCGCGCGGCGATGAGCCCGGAATCCATGAACACTGCTGGTTTTTGGCAAGGCGCGACGGATTCCTGCGCTTTCTCTGCTTGCACCGGTGTTCATGGGTTCCGGGCTCGCTGCTGCGCAGCGCCCCGGCAAGACGGGTGAGCCTCACGCTTTCTCGCCACGCTTCTCCGGCTTCACCCAGCCGACGACGAAGGGCATCAGGAGCCCGAGCAGCATGAAGCGCGTCAGATGGTGAGCGCCGACATAAAGCGGGTCGAGCCCCATGGCGAAAGCGAGCATCGCCATCGCCTCGAGCCCGCCCGGTGCGAATGCGGCCATGGCGCTGGCATAGGGCACGCCGGCGAGCCAGGCCGCCGGCCAGGCAAAGGCGAAGGCGACCGCCATCGAGACGACGAAGCCGCCGATCGCGAGCGGGAACAGCGCCGCGATCTCGCCCCGCTTCAGGTTCGAGACGCGCCCGCCCATGGCGGCGCCGAGCATGACCATCACCGCGATCGCGATCTCCGGCGGCATGGTGCCGTGGACGAGGCCGGTGCCGTGCAGCACCGCACTCGCCAGCGTCGCTCCGAGAATGAAGGGCGCGGTGACGCCGATCCGCTCGAAGATGAGCCCGGTGACCAGCCCGCTTCCGAGCAGCAACGCCATGTCGCCGACGCTCGCGATCGCGACCGGAGGCGTCGAGGCAAGGGGGGCGCCACCGCTGCTCAGCTTCATGATGCTGGGCAGCACCGCGACCAGGACGAGGATGCGGAAGAGCTGGATCGCGGCGATGC
Source organism: Allobosea eneae (assembly GCF_042657265.1). Taxonomy (NCBI): domain Bacteria; kingdom Pseudomonadati; phylum Pseudomonadota; class Alphaproteobacteria; order Hyphomicrobiales; family Alloboseaceae; genus Allobosea; species Allobosea eneae. The sequence goes on along the minus strand of NZ_JBHSLW010000076.1, from coordinate 164,261 downwards.
GGCCGATATTGGCCCCCTTGTCCTGCGCCACCGAGATCACGGCCGAGAGCGCGCCAGGCGCGGCCGCCAGCAGCGAATCGATCCAGCTCCAGCGCGCGACGAAGCGCAGATAGGCGCCCGTCGCCAGCATGATCGCAAGGAGCCCGACGACCAGCACCAGCAGCGAGCCGGGATAGCGCGCCGTCGCGACAAGCGCCTCGGGCGTCGCGGCCGAGCCGATCAGCGCGCCCGACATCACCATGGTCGAATCGAACCAGGGGCGGCGCAGGTCGGGCAGCGGCCGGGTGATGCCGAGAACGGAGACTATGAGCATCGAGCCCGAGAGCCAGGCCGCCGGGACGCCTAGCAGCGTAAAAAGCGTGCCGCCGACCGCCGCGCAGACGATCACCGCCGCTTCGCGCGACAAGATACGCAGATGGTAGGGGATATAGCTCGGAACAGGCATGAGGCTCGCGATGCGCCAGAACTGCGCACCGCCGCATCAATGAAGACCGATAGCCGTCAGGTCAAACGCCTCTGCTGCAAGCAGGGCATGACATTGGCGGTCAGCCCGCGAGCGCCTTCTGCAGACGCGCCACCGCCTCGTGGAGATCCGAAGCCTTGCGGGCGAAGCAGAAGCGCAGGCCTGTCTCGCCACCGGGGCCGAAGGCGGTGCCCGGCGCGAGGCCGACATTGGCCGTATCGACGAGCTCGATCGCGAGCTTGCGGGAATCGGTCCAGCCATCGACGCTGAAGAACTGGTAGAAGGCGCCGTCCGGCGCCTGCAAGTTGACGCGGTTGGTCGCCTTAAGGCCCTCGGCGACAATGCGGCGGCCTTCGGTGGCGCGGGCGATCTGCTCGGCGACGAAGGGCTCGCCCTCCTCCAGCGCCGCAATGGCGGCGCGCTGGACGAAGACCGGCGAGCCGGAGGTCGAATACTGGATCAGGTTCTCGACGATCTGGCCGAAGGCCGGCGGCACCTCGATCCAGCCGACGCGCCAGCCGGTCATCGCCCAGTTCTTCGAGAAGGTCTGGACGAAGAGGACGCGGTCCTCCTGCTCCATCACATCGTGGAACGATGCAGCGCGCGGCGAGCCGTCATAGATGAAGCGGGCATAGATCTCGTCGGCGATGATCCAGATGCCATGTTTGCGGGCGATGGCGAGGATCGCGGCAAGCTCGTCGCGTGTGGCAGTCCACCCAGTCGGGTTGGCCGGCGAGTTGATCACGAAGGCGCGGGTGCGCGGCGAGATCGCTGCTTCAAGCTTCTGAAGGTCGAGCGTGAAGCGCCCGTCCTTGAATTGCATGGGAACGCAGACCGGGTTGGCGCCGGCGATGCCTATGGCGGCGGCGAAGTTCGGCCAGGCCGGGGTCGGGATGATCAGCTCGTCGCCGACGCCCGCGATCAGCCGGACCGCGATCTGGACCGACTGCATGCCGGAACCGGTGACGTAGAAGCGGTCCATGGCGAAGGGGCGGCCATAGAGCGCGCTGTGATAGCGCGCCAGCGCCTCGCGCAGTTCGGGGATGCCGCGCTGCCAGGTGTAGAAGGTCTCGCCATCGGCCAGCGACTTGTTGGCGGCGCGGACGATGAAGTTCGGCGTCGGCAGGTCGCCCTCGCCGACCCAGAGCGGGATCAGACCTGGCTTCAAGCGGCCATGGTTGACGACCTCGACGATGCCGCTCTCGGGCGCGTTGCGCGCCTCGGGGCGCAGGTCGGCGATCAGGCTGGTGCCGGCCGGGGCGTGCATGTTCATGAGCGATCCTTCGGGCGATCCGTCGCAAGAGACATGCACGCCAATCTAACGCAGAAAGCGCCGCCGCGGCATGAAATGACGAGATCGACCCGATCGGTCGCGGTGATGGATCGCGGAGCGGGCCGGACGGGTCGGCCCGCTCCAGAGAGCGTCAGGCCTTCTGCTTCAGCAGGTCGCGGATCTCGCTGAGCAGGGCGATGTCCTGCGGTGGCGCCACCGGCTCTGCCGGCTTTTCCGCCTCCTTGCGCCGGAGCGTGTTGATACCCTTGACGACCAGGAACAGCACGAAGGCGATGATCAGGAAGTTGACCGCGATCGTGAGGAAGTTGCCATAAGCGAGGACAGCGCCCTGCTTCTTGGCGTCGACGAGAACCGGCGCGGTGACGGCGCTGTTGAGGCCGATGAAGTAGTTGGAGAAGTCGACGCTGCCGATCGCGCCGATCAACGGCATGATGATGTCGCCGACCAGCGATTCGACGATCTTGCCGAAGGCCGCGCCGATGATCACACCGATGGCGAGATCGACGACGTTGCCCTTCAGGGCAAATTCCTTGAACTCCTTGATCATGGCGCGCCTTTCCGAATGCCTGGCCAGTCTTCGGCACCACGCTCAGCAATGCCGCCCCCAGCTCGCACGCTAGACCACCGGCACCGGCGCTGGAAACAGCTTTGAGGCCGTTTTCCTCGGTCTTTTCTTTCGAAACAGACCAATTTCAGCGCAGATCATCCATTCAGTGAAGCTTGTGCCACGGCGAACACTGCGGCAGCGATCGGCGGTTGCCGCAGCCGCCGACAGTCCTCAGAAGCCTTCGAGAACGATCTTGCCCCTGGCCTTGCCGCTCTCGAGCAAAGCATGGGCGCGCTTGAGATTGGATGCGTCTATCTTGCCGAAATGCTCGCCGAGCGTGGTCCGGAGCCTGCCGGCGTCGACCATGGCGCTGACCTCGTTGAGTAGTTCGTGCTGAGCGATCATGTCGGGGGTGCCGAAGAGGGAGCGCGTGAACATCAGCTCCCAATGCAGCGAGACGCTCTTGCGCTTCAGCTTCATCACATCGATCGGCGCGGGATCGTCGATCAGGCCGAAGCGGCCCTGCGGCGCAATCAGTTCGACGATCTCGTCGAAATGCCGGTCGGTCTGGGTGGTCGAGAAGACGAAGGCCGGCGCGCCGATACCGAGCGCTGCGACTTGAGCGGCCAGCGGCCTGGTGTGATCGACAACGCGGTGGGCGCCGAGTTCCCTGACCCATTCCTGCGTTTCCGGCCGCGAGGCGGTCGCGATCACCGTGACGTCGCTGAGCTCCCTCGCGAGCTGGATCGCGATCGAGCCGACGCCACCGCCGCCGCCGATGATGAGCAGCGCATTCGCCGCCCCCGGAACCGCCCGGCGGATGTCGAGCCGGTCGAACAGCGCCTCCCAGGCGGTGATCGCCGTCAGCGGCAGCGCGGCTGCCTCCGCGACCGAGAGCGAGGCAGGCCGGCGCCCGACGATGCGCTCGTCGACCAGATGATATTCGGCATTGGTTCCCGAGCGGCCGATCGCGCCGGCATAGAAGACACGATCGCCCGGCTTGAACAGCGTGGCATCGGCACCGACCGCCTCGACCGTGCCGGCAGCGTCCCAACCGAGCACCTTAACCCCGCCCGGCTCGGGCTGCGAGCGCAGGCGCATCTTGGTGTCGACCGGGTTGACCGAGACCGCCGCCACCTTGACCAGCAGGTCGCGCCCGGCTGCGACCGGCTTGTCGAGCGTGAGGTCGAGCAGCGCCTCGGCGTGCTCGATCGGATGGGATGCGCGGTAGCCAACGGCCTTCATCGGAAAATCTCCTGTTGCAGGCAGAGAAATACGGATAGGCTCACTTGCTGCAATACGCACAAATCGGACCAGTAGTATCACAATGGATACTGTCCCATGCTGAAGACCAAGAAGCGCTACGACTGCGCCGCCGGCTGCCCGGTCGAGGCGACGCTCGACCTGATCGACGGCAAGTGGAAGGGCGTGATCATCTATCACCTGCTCTCGGGCACGCTGCGCTTCAACGAGATCCGCCGGAAGCTGCCGAGCGCGACGCAGCGCATGCTCACCCGGCAGTTGCGCGAGCTGGAAGAGTGCGGGCTCGTCCTGCGCACCGTCTATGCGCAGGTTCCGCCGCGGGTCGACTATGCCCTGACCGAGGAAGGCCGCTCGCTCGAAGAGATCGTGCGCGCCATGCACGCCTGGGGCGAGCGACGTCTGGAGCGGCTGGCGCAGGTCCAGGCAGCAGCCTGAGGACAGGTCGAAAGGCCGATGGCGGCGGCGGCGCCACAACGGTAGATTTGCCGGCGAGCGCCGTTGCGAGGAGGTGGGATGCTCCCGGCCTGGTCAGTCGTCCTGAGCGCACTCGGCTATCTCTGCGTTCTGTTCGCGATCGCCCATCTCGCGGACACGGCCGGGCGCCGACTGATGAGCGGGCGGGCGCGCACCACGATCTATGCGCTGGCGCTCGGCGTCTACTGCACGTCGTGGACCTTCTACGGCTCGGTCGGCTTCGCCAACCGGGCCGGTCTCGACTTCCTCGGCATCTATGTCGGTCCAGCGCTGGTGATCGGGCTCGGGCATCGCTTCGTCGCCCGCATCGTCAGCATCGCGAAATCACAGAACATCACCTCGGTCGCCGACTTCGTCGGCGCGCGCTACGGCAAGAGCGAGCGCGTCGCGGCGCTGGTCTGCATCGTCGCGGTGATCGGCGCCCTGCCCTATATCGCCCTGCAATTGAAGGCGGTCGCGAACTCGCTCTCGGTGTTCTTCGCCGCGGCCGGCGGGCCGCCGCCGATGACCGACGTGCCGGTGCTGAGCGACCTCGCCTTCCTGGTCGCGCTGGTTCTGGCCGGCTTCGCCTGCGCCTTCGGCACCCGCCATATCGACGCGACCGAGCATCAGGATGGGCTGGTGCTAGCGATCGCGGTCGAGTCGCTAATCAAGCTGGTCGCCTTCCTGGCGCTCGGCGTCTTCGTCGTCTACGGCCTGTTCGACGGCGCAGGCGACCTGTTCGCCCAGGCGGTGCGGGCGGCTGGCGACAGGCCGCCGATCTGGGAGCGGACATCGAGCTGGCCGATGTTCCTGACGCTGACGGCACTGTCCTCCTGCGCCGCGCTTCTGCTGGCGCGCCAGTTCCACATGGCGATCGTCGAAAATCGCGACGTCCGCGACGTGCGCCGCGCCGCCTGGATGTTCCCGCTCTATCTCGTGCTCATCAACCTGTTCGTGCTGCCGCTGGCGGCGGCGGGCGAAGTCCTGCTGCCGGGAACGGCGGTCGACCGCGACATGACCGTGCTGCTGCTACCGTTGGAGAAGCAGGCCGGCCTGATCGCCCTCTTGGTCTTCATCGGCGGGCTCTCGGCCGGGACCGCGATGGTGATCGTTGCCTCTGTTGCCTTGGCGATCATGATCTCGAACCACCTCGTCACGCCGCTCCTGCTGCGCGGGCGCGGCGTCAGCGTCGATCCCGAGCAGGCGGCTGCGCTGCTCGAGGGCGGCGGGCGCCAGCGCAACAGCTCGACCGGTGGCGATCTCGGCTTGCAGGTGGTGCATATCAGGCGGCTCGCCATCGTCGCGGTGATCCTGCTCGGCTACGCCTATTACCGGGCCGCGGGCGAAGCCGCGCTGGTCTCGATCGGCCTGCTCTCCTTCGCCGCCACCGCGCAGATCGCGCCGGCCTTCTTCGGCGGGCTGATCTGGCGGCGCGGCACCGCGCTCGGCGCCGCCGCCGGGCTGTCGGCCGGCCTGCTGACCTGGCTCTACACCCTGCTGATGCCGAGCCTCGCCTTGCCCGGCGGCTACTGGGCGGACATCGTCGCGCACGGGCCGCTCGGCATCACCGCCCTGCGGCCGGAGGCGCTGTTCGGCCTGTCTCTACCGGCTCTGCCGCATGGCGTGCTCTGGAGCCTCGGCATCAACCTCGCCTGCTATATCGGCTTCTCGCTGGTTCGCCCGGCGAGCGCGATGGAGCGACTGCAGGCCAATGCCTTCGTCGAATCGGACCGGGCAACCATGGCCCAGTCCTTCTCGCTCTGGCGCTCCAGCGTCACCGAGGCAGAGCTGCAATCGACGATCGGCCGCTATCTCGGCCAGGAGCGGACGCAGCGCGCCTTCGAGGGCTTCGCCCATTCGCGCGGCGAGGTGCTGAACGGCACGCGCGAGGCCGACATCCACATGCTGCGCTTCGGCGAGCATCTGCTCTCCTCGGCGATCGGCGCCGCCTCCTCGCGACTCGTGCTGTCATTGCTGTTGAAGCGGCGCAACCTCTCGACCGAGGCGGCCTTCAAGCTGCTCGACGACGCTTCGGCAGCCCTGCAATACAATCGCGACATCCTTCAGAACGGCCTCGACCATGCCGGCCAGGGCATCACCGTGCTTGACCGGGATTTGCGCCTGCTTGCCTGGAACAAGGCCTTCATCCAGCTCTACGATTTGCCGCCCTCGCTGGTCCGCTTCGGCACCGGGCTCGATGAGATCGTGCGCTACAACGCCCAGCGCGGCGCCTATGGCGCGGGCCCGCAGGACGAATTGATGGCGGCGCGGCTGGAGAGCTTCATCAATGACCGCGAGCCGGTCCGGCTCAGGCTCTACCCCTCGAAGAACGTCATCGAGATCCGCTCGAACCCGCTCCCCGATGGCGGCATCGTCACCACCTATACCGACATCACCGATGCGGTCGCGGCCGAGGAGGAGCTCGAGCGGACCAACGAAACGCTGGAGAAGCGCGTCGCCGAGCGCACCGAGGAGATCCGGCACGTCAACACCGAATTGCAGCGCGCCAAGGCCGAAGCCGATGAGGCCAACGCCTCGAAGACGCGCTTCCTCGCCGCCGCCAGCCACGACATTCTTCAACCTCTGAACGCAGCCCGGCTTTATGCCTCCGCGCTGGTCGAGCGCGACCGCGCCAGCGCCCAGCCCGACCTCGCCGAGAACATCGACGCCTCGCTCGACGCGGTCGAGGAGATCCTGACCGCGCTGCTCGAAATCTCGAGGCTCGACGGCGGCGCGCTCAAGCCGGAGATCAGCGCCTTCCGGCTCGACGAGTTGATGCGACAGCTCCAGCGCGAGTTCGAGCCGAGCGCCCAGGAAAAGGGGCTCCAGCTCATCTTCGTGACGACCGCGGCGACGGTCCGCTCCGACCGGCGCCTGCTGCGCCGCCTGCTGCAGAACCTGGTCTCGAACGCGATCAAATACACGCCGAACGGCAAGGTGCTGGTCGGCTGTCGCCGGCGCGAGGGCCAAGTCGCGATCGAGGTGCTCGACACCGGGCTCGGCATTCCCGTGAGCAAGCAGAAGACCGTGTTCCGCGAGTTCCAGCGGCTCGATCAGGGCGCCAAGGTGGCGCGCGGGCTCGGCCTCGGGCTCTCGATCGTCGAGCGGATCGCCCGCACGCTCGACCACAAGCTCGCACTCACCTCGACACCGGGCCGCGGCACGCGCTTTTCGATCCTGGTGCCGCGGGCCGCGCCCCTGCCGGCGATGGCGACGGCATCGGCTGCGCGCGGCGCCCCGTCCAGCAGCCAACTCGCGGGCCTGAAACTGCTCGCCATCGACAACGAACCGGTGATCCTCGACGGGATGCGCCTGCTGCTCGGGGGCTGGGGCTGTAAGGTCGCGACTGCGCGCGATCTCGACGAAGCTTCCGCCATCATCACCGCAGGCGGCGCGCCGGATGTCCTGATCGCCGACTACCATCTCGACCATGGCGAGAACGGCATCGCGCTGATCTCGGCGCTGCGGCAGAGCGTCGGCGGCCTGCCGGCAATCCTCTTGACCGCCGACCGCTCGCCAGAGGTTCGGGAGGAAGCGGCGGCGCTCGACATCCATGTCTTGAACAAGCCGCTGAAGCCGGGCGCGCTACGGGCACTGCTGGCGCAATGGCGCGCGACGAGGTTGGCAGCGGAGTAAGAGAAAGCGTCATGCTCGGGCTTGACCCGAGCATCTCGGGCCGGAGGAGGCTCCGGCCAGCGCCCTCTCATCAGGAGATTCTCGGGTCTGCGCTTCGCTCCGCCCGAGAATGACGACGCACTACGCCCCCGCCGCCCCAGCCTGCCGCAACGCCTCCTCGGCTGCGAGGAAGGCCGCGACCTCCGGGCTCGGCTCCGGACTTTCCGCCGCCACACCCATCTCGGCGAAGAGGCGCGCTGCCGGCACATAGGCCCGGCCCTTGCGGTCATAGAGTGCTGCCCGAACCAGCGCGACCGCGGCGACGATCTCCTGTCCTTCCCGTCCGTCCGCCAGAATCCGGTGCTGGATCACCACCCAGCCCTCGCTCCAGCAGAGCAGTCGCGTCTCCAGCCTGAGCGCCCGGAACAGGCGGACCTCGCGGCGGAAGCGGATCGTGCCGCAATTGACCACCGGCACCCAGCCATGGCGCAGGATCGCCCGCCAGAGGCCGCTGCGCAGCATCAGGTCGGCGCGGCCGAGGTCCATCAGCCCCCAATAGCGGGCATTGTTCATGTGAAGGCTGGTGTCGAGATCGTGGAGCCAGACCCGGAAGGGCAGGATCGAGGCCTCGAAAGGCGGCATCAACTTTGGCTGGAAGGGCCGCGTCAGCAGCAACCAGATCAGGCGAAACCAGAGATTCATCGGAAGCGTCCCAAATGGAATGGTTTAGTTGTAAACATTTTGCGCCAACGGCGATACCGCCTGACGGCTTCGAATCCCTCTTCGCCAGACGGTGATTGGAAAACACGCGAATGCTGCGCTGCACGATCCTGCGGCGCAGGCCGCTGCGACAGCGCCGCCATGCGGCTAATGCGCGCTCGCACGCAAGATCATGCTTGCCAAGCGCGCTTTTTGCGCAGAAACATCGGCGCTTTCCGGCGATAGCGTCAGCCGCCGCCGGCCCATGGGACGATGCCCCAGCGATGCAGATCGAACTCGATTCCCGCGACAGGACGATCCTGCGCATCCTCCAGAAGGATGGCCGGATCACCAATTCGGACCTAGCCGAGAAGGTGCATCTCTCGCCCTCGGCCTGCCTGCGCCGCGTGCGCCAGCTCGAGGAGAGCGGGCTGATCCGCGGCTATGTGATGATGCTCGACGAGCGCATCGCCGGCTTCCCCGGCACCGCCTTCGTCTTCGTCACGCTCGACCAGCAGGGCCGCGCCTCGCTGGAGAGCTTCGAGAAGGCGGTGCAGGACCTGCCCGAGATCCTCGAATGCCACCTGCTCGCCGGCGCGCATGATTATCTGATGCGGGTGATCTATCGCGACAGCGCCGATTTCGAGCGCATCCACACCGACATCATCACGCAATTGCCGGGCGTCACCCGGGTGCAGTCGACCCTGACGTTGCGCACGATCAAGAAGACCTCGTCGCTGCCGATGTGAGGCGAAGCCTTTTGCTCTCACCCCTCCAGCCCTCATCCTGAGGAGCGCTCACAGAGCGCGTCTCGAAGGATGCTCCAGCTGGTTCCGGAGGCCTCTGGACCATCCTTCGAGACGCCGCTGACGCGGCTCCTCAGGATGATGGCTGCGGCGATTGCTGTCCCGACAGGCTTGCGAGAGCCGGCCTCAGAGCCGATAACGGCCACCCAACAGGATTCGCGCCCGTGACCGACGTCAAGACCAATGCCGATGTCGCCGGCCTGCCCTTCGAGGCGGCCCTGAAGGAGCTGGAAGGCATCGTCGCCAGGCTCGAACGCGGCGACGTGGCGCTCGAGGAATCGATCGACATCTACACCCGCGGCGAGGCGCTGAAGGCGCGCTGCGACGCGCTGCTGAAGCAGGCCGAGGCGCGGATCGAGAAGATCACGCTCGGCTCCGACGGCAAGCCGGCCGGCACCCAGCCGCTCGACGTCGGGAACTAGAAGCAAAGCCGGCAGCCGGACGAAGCGGTTCGATCCAGGGTTTTCCCGGCGCGGACAAGCCGCAGCAACGGCGCTTCTGCGAAAACGTCGCCGAGTGCCGGATTGACGGCATGCTCATGAACAGGCCGGTGCAAACGCGCCGGCCTGGTCCGATTCAAGCCTGCGAAGGGTTGTCCTTGCGACGCCAGACCGCCATCAGGATCGCTGCACCCAGCCCCGACTTGACCAGCGAGCCGAGCAGGAAAGGCACGACGCCGGCGATCATCGCCTTCTCCGTGCCGATCAGCGTGGCGAGCCAGAAGCCGCCGAGTGCCAAGCAAACGGCGTGGCCGAGCAGCATCGAAGCGAAGGCGAAAGCCGGCCGATCGCCGTTCCAGCCGCGCTCGGCCAGCCAGCCGACCAGCGCCGCGACGAGCGGGAAGGAGGCGAGATAGCCCGCGGTCGGGCCCATGAAGGGGGCGAGGCCGCCGCTGCCATTGGCAAGCACGGGCAGGCCGACCGCCGCCTCGCCGAGCCAGGCGAGAATGGTGAGCACGCCGAGCCGCCAGCCATAGAGAGCGCCGATCAGGATCACCGCCAGCGTCTGCATGGTCATCGGCACCGGCAGCATCGGCACGCTGATCTGCGAGGCGATCGCCAGGACCAGCGTGCCGAGCACGACAGCGGCGGCCTTGATATGGACCGGACGCGTCTGCAAGCCGAGCGGGCTGAAGCGGACAGGCGGAACGTAGCTAAGGTCGCTCACGAGATCGTCTCCATCGATTCCATAATTATAGATAATTTTGTAACTTGATCTATCGTAGAGTCCACAGCCGCGCCAGGAATGCAAGCGCGTCCGGCGCGCTCATCCGTGAGCGCATCGCTGCACAGCTCCCGCTGCGATCCTGCCCGCCGACAGATGAGCCGGCCTCAGCCCTGGATCGCGAAGACGTCCCGCGTTCCGCCAGCGGCGGTGCGCACCGGCTTGGAGCCGATCCACTGGACATGACGGGCGAGGATCGCCGCGGCCTCCTCGACCTGTCCGGCCCGGAGCGCCGCCAGGATGGCACGGTGGTCGTGGTCGGTGCGCGCCTCCCAGTCCGAGCGCCAGGCCGAGAACAGGAAACGGGCGCTGGCGGCATGGAGGTCGTCGATCGCCGCCAGCAAACGCGGCATGGCGCAGGGCGTGACGATCAGGCGATGGAAACGGCGATTCGCCTCCTCCCAGGCGCGGACATCGGGCGAATTGTCGCCGGCGCGGGTCGCTTCCTCGGCCTCGTCGAGCATGGCGCGCGTCAGATGCGGGCCGGCATGGCGCAGCGCCAGCACCTCCAGCGCAGCGCGCATCTCGGCGACCTCGCGGACCTCACGCAGGTCGAAGGCGGCGACACGCACGCCACGGCGCGGTTCGCTGACGGCGAGCCCCTGCGCCTCCAGCCGCTGGAAGGCCTCGCGCACCGGGACATGGCTGGCGCCGAACTCGGCCGCGACATGGTCCTGCCGCAGCCGCGCGCCCGGCTCGATCTGCCCGGAAATGATCCGCTCGGCGAGGACGCGGCTGATGCGGACGGGAAGGGTCTCGGATTTCTCGGCAGCCATGAATTATCGATAATTTCTCCGAGCCCCCACGTCGAGCCCGTGCGGCCGGTTGTACCCTTGCCGCGCGCCGCGTCCGGGGCCAGTCTCCCCTGCTCACAGGAGGACATCGCCATGTCGCAGCTGCCCGATCATGACCCGGTCGCGGGCGATACCCGCTCCTGCGAGGCGCTCGAACAGGTCATCGTGCCGCGCGCGCATGATCTTGGCGGCTTCTCGGTTCGCCGCGCCCTGCCCTCGATCGGGCGCAAGATGGTCGGCCCCTTCATCTTCTTCGACCAGATGGGCCCGGCCGAATTCCTCCTCGGCGAAGGCATCGACGTGCGCCCGCATCCGCATATCGGGCTCTCCACCGTCACCTATCTCTTCGACGGCGAGATCATGCATCGCGATTCGCTCGGCACGGCGCTGCCGATCCGGCCGGGCGCGGTCAACCTGATGACGGCGGGGCGCGGCATCGTCCATTCCGAGCGCACCGCTCCGGAAGAGCGGCTGAAGGCGCCCAAGCTCTACGGCATTCAGACCTGGCTCGCTCTGCCGAAGACGCATGAGGAGGTCGCGCCCGAGTTCATCCACCACGCCGCGCCGGAGCTGCCGCGCATCGTCGGCGAGGGCAAGCGCGTCAGCCTGATCATGGGTTCGGCGTTCGGCGAGACCTCGCCGGTTAAGTTCCCCTGGGACACGCTCTATGCCGAGGCCGTGCTGGCGCCGGGCGCGATCCTGCCGCTCGATCCCGACTATCACGAGCGTGCCGTCTACATCGTCACCGGCAAGATCGACATCGCCGGCGACGAGTTCGGCGCCGGCCAGCTCCTGATCTTCAAGCCGGGCGACCGGATCTCCATCCTCGCCGTCGACCAGAGCCGGCTGATGCTGATCGGCGGCGAGCCGATGGACGGCCCGCGCCATATCTGGTGGAATTTCGTGTCATCTTCGAAAGAGCGGATCGACCAGGCCAAGCAGGAATGGAAGACCGGCCGCTTCGACACCGTGCCCGGCGACGAGGAGGAGTTCATCCCGCTGCCGGAGCGCTGAGCGCACCGACATGCCTGCCGAATCTCCCGATCGCTCTCCGAGCGGCGCGCCGGATGCGGTGGATGGCGCGCGTTCCTCACGCAAGCGGCTTATCGGCTTTCTCTGGGCGGTGCTGACGGTCTCGATCTTCGCCGGCTGGTTCGTGGTCACGCGTTTCAGCGTGACCCGCAGCCTGAACGTCTGGGACCTGACCGCGCTGCGCTACGGCATCGGCGCGATCCTGCTGGCGCCGGTTCTGCTGCGCGATCTGCCGCCAAAGGCCTGGCGCAGCGGCTTCATCTTCTCGGTGCTTTGGGGCGCACCCTTCGCGGCCCTGGTCGCGCTCGGCGTGCAGATGACCTCGGCCGGACGCGCGGCCTCGGTGACGCCGACCCTGATGCCAGTCTTCGCCGGCATGCTCGGCTGGCTGCTGCTGCGCCAGCCGCCTGGCAAAATCCGGTTCCTCGGATATGCCGCCATCGCCGCCGGTCTCTGCGGCCTGATCGCCACCGCTTCCAGCGGCGGGGCTGCGCCGAGCCTGCTCGGCCTCGGCTTCCTGGCACTCGCCGCGGCGATGTGGGCCGGCTACACGCTGCTGCTGCGTGGCAGCGGCCTCGACCCGATGCAGTCAGCGGCGCTGATCTGCTTCTGGTCGGGCCTGATCTTCGTTCCGCTTTATCTCGTCCTCGGCATCGGCCATCTCGGGCATGCGCCGACAGCCGAGATCGCAGTCCAGGGCTTCTATCAGGGCGTGCTGATGAGCATCGTCGCGCTGATCAGCTTCAACCGCGCCGTGACGCTGCTCGGCGCAGCGGCCGCCGCGGCCATGATCGCGCTGGTGCCGGTCATCGCCTCGCTGCTCGCCATCGTTGTCCTCGGCGAGGTTCCGACAATGGCGGAAGGGATTTCGATCGCATTCATCGTCGCCGGCGTCCTGCTGGCGACGCGGCCGACGCCAGCATCTGGCCGAGGTTGAGCCCGCCTTCTCATGCGAGCTCTGAGATATCGCGCAAGCGGGGCACCCGTGAAAAGCCGATGAGGAGCAACTGGATCAGGAAGCCTGCGGTCGCGAGCTGCAGGCACGCGGCGATGCCGAGATGCGTTGCCACGGTAGCGCCGATCGCGGCGCCGACCGGGCGCGCGCCGAATGTCGCCGTCATGATCAGGGCAGAGACGCGGCCGAGCATCGCATTGGGCGTGACCGCCTGGCGCAAGGTCATCGTCGAGATCGACCAGATGATCGGCCCGACGCCGAACAGGAAGAAGCTCGCCGCGACCAAATAGATGGAGGGAAACCAAAGCGTCGCGAGCATCACGCCGGCTGCACAGAGGCCGGCGAACGGCCCAAGCAGGATCAATGTCCCGAAGGAGATCCGGCGGGCGACATGGGAGGCGCATGCGGCGCCGACGATCATCCCGGCGCCATAGATGCCCAGGGAGATACCGACGGCAGTCGCGCTGAGGCCGAGATTCTGGACGGCATAGGCGACATAGACCGCCTGGAAGATAAACCAAGAGATGTTGAAGAAGACCGCCGTCATGAGGATCGGCCTGAGCAAATCGTGACCGGCGACGAAACGCGCACCCTCCTTGAGATCATGCAGCAGGTCGCGCCGTGGACCGGACGGTGCCTCGTCCCTCGGCAGGCCGGCCAGCAGCAGCGCGGCGAAGATCGAGAGCCCGGCCGCCAAGCCATAGGCGGTCGAGATGCCGATCCAGCCGACGAGCGCGCCGCCGAGCGCCGGCCCGCCGGCATAGGCGGCGCTGCGCGCCAGTTCCAGCCAGCGATTGGCGTCGGCGAGCCGTGCGCGTGGCACCACCGATGGCACGAAGGCCGGGGCGGCGACGCTGTAGCAGACGGTGCCGACGGCGCCGAGCGCGCCGAGGACGCCCAGCCAGGTCAGGTTGAGACTGCCCAAAGCGAGCAGCAGCGGGATCGCCAGCAGCGACGCCGCGCGCAGCACTTCCGTGCCGACCATGAGCCGCCGCCGCGAGGCGCGGTCGACCATCAGGCCCGCGGGGATCGAGAGCAGGAGAAAGGGCAAGGTCTGCGCCGTCTGCAGCCAGCCGGTCTCGGCCGGCCCCGCCGCCAGCAGAAGAACCGCGGCCAGCGGTGCTGCGGCCAAGGCGATCTGCTCCGAGAACTGGGCAAAGAGATTGGACCAGCCGATGCGGCGAAATGCCGTCGGCAAGGGGGTAATGTCGGCCGATTGCATGACGTTAGTGTCCTCGGAAGCGGTTGTGAGGACACCAAAAAGCCTTGCCGGCATGGGAGCCACCCGTTTCGTGGGAAGGCAGGGCGCTCGCGCTTATGACGGGCCGGATTTCCAACTCCGGTTTGCCAGCGCGCCACTCAGGCTCTATTTCCAGATCATCCCAGCGAAGGATCCGACCGCCTCGTGCCTCGCCCCAATACACCTCTCCTCGACCAGGTGCCCGATCCGGCGGCGTTGCGCCGACTCGACGACGCGCAATTGCGCCAGCTCGCCGACGAGCTCCGGGCCGAGACGATCGATGCCGTCTCGGTCACCGGCGGCCATCTCGGCGCCGGCCTCGGCGTGGTCGAACTCACCGTCGCCCTGCACCATGTCTTCGACACGCCGCGCGACCGGCTGATCTGGGATGTCGGTCACCAGGCCTATCCGCACAAGATCCTGACCGGCCGCCGCTCCGAGATCCGCACGCTGCGCCAGCCCGGCGGCCTCTCGGGCTTCACTCGGCGCGCCGAGAGCGAATACGACCCGTTCGGCGCCGCCCATTCCTCGACCTCGATCTCGGCCGGTCTCGGCATGGCCGTCGGCCGCGACCTCGCCGGCGGGAAGAACAACGTCATCGCCGTGATCGGCGACGGCGCCATGTCGGCCGGCATGGCCTATGAAGCCATGAACAATGCCGGTGCGACCGGCTCGCGCCTGATCGTCATCCTCAACGACAACGATATGTCGATCGCGCCGCCGGTCGGGGCGATGTCGGCTTATCTTGCTCGCCTCGTCTCGGGCCGAACATACCGCTCGCTGCGCGAGATCGCCAAGTACCTGGCCGAGAGGCTGCCGCGCTTCTTCCATGAGAAGGCGAAGCGCACAGAGGAATATGCCCGCGGCTTCTGGACCGGCGGCACCCTCTTCGAGGAGCTCGGCTTCTACTATGTCGGTCCGATCGACGGGCACAATCTCGACCATCTGCTGCCGGTGCTGCGCAATGTGCGCGACGCCGAGACGGGGCCGATCCTGGTCCATGTCGTGACGCAGAAGGGCAAGGGCTACGCCCCGGCCGAGGCCAGCGCCGACAAATACCATGGCGTCGTCAAGTTCGACCCGGTCACCGGCCAGCAGGCCAAGGTGCCAGCGAATGCGCCGAGCTACACCAATGTCTTCGCCAACGCCCTGATCAAGGCGGCGCGCGAGGACGAGAAGATCGTCGCGGTCACCGCCGCCATGCCATCCGGCACGGGGCTCGACGCCTTCGGCAAGGAATTCCCGGGCCGCACCTTCGATGTCGGCATCGCCGAGCAGCATGCGGTGACCTTCGCCGCGGGCCTTGCCACCGAGGGCTTCAAGCCGTTTTGCGCGATCTACTCGACCTTCCTGCAGCGCGCCTACGACCAGGTCGTGCACGACGTCGCCATCCAGAAGCTGCCGGTGCGCTTCGCGCTCGACCGGGCCGGGCTGGTCGGCGCCGATGGCGCGACCCATGCGGGCGCCTTCGACGTCGCCTACCTCGCCTGCCTGCCCGACATGGTGGTGATGGCGGCGGCGGACGAGGCAGAGCTCACCCATATGGTCGCAACCGCAGCCGCCTATGATGCCGGCCCGATCGCCTTCCGCTATCCGCGCGGCGAGGGCGTCGGCATCGAGCTGCCGCAGCACGGCGTGCCGCTTGAGATCGGCAAGGGCCGGATCGTCAGGCAGGGTACGCAGGTCGCGCTGCTTTCGCTCGGCACCCGCCTTGCTGAGTGCATCTCGGCCGCCGAGCAGCTCGGCCAACGCGGGCTCTCGACCACCGTCGCCGATGCCCGCTTCGCCAAGCCGCTCGACGAGGAGCTTATCCTGCGCCTCGCCAGGGAGCACGAGGTGCTGGTCACGGTCGAGGAAGGCTCGGTCGGCGGCTTCGGCAGCCATGTCCTGCAATTGCTGGCGCGCGAGGGCGTGCTCGATCGCGGGCTGAAGATCCGCAGCCTGGTGCTGCCCGACATCTTCCAGGACCACAACAAGCCCGAAGCGATGTATGCCGAGGCTGGGCTCGACGCCGCCGGGATCGTGCGCACCGTCGAGAAGGCGCTCGGCCCGGCCAACGCCATCCGCCGCGCCTGATGCCGTGCTGCGCGCCCGTCATTCCGGGGCGCCGCGCAGCGGCGAGCCCGGAACCCATGACCACGCGTTTCCCTGAAGAGGCTCCAGCCGCCCAGCCCCATCTGCTGATGTCGTGGTCATGGGTTCCGGGCTCAGGCCTGTCGGCCTGCCCCGGAATGACGGCGCGGTTCTCTGCCCGGCCGACAAGCGTCCCCGTAACATGACCGCCGGCCTGCCGCGGCGGGTGCGCGCCGACCTGCTATTGCTCGAGCGCGGCCTGTTCGAGAGCCGGGCACGGGCGCAGGCGGCGATCGCCGCTGGCCTCGTCCGTGCCGACGGCGTCGTGCTGCGCAAGGCGTCTGAGACCGTGCCTGACACCGCGGCGATCGAAGCGCAGGCGGCTCATCCTTATGTCTCGCGCGGCGGGGTGAAGCTCGCCGCGGCGCTCGACGCCTTCGGCTTTGACCCGAATGGGCTGAGCTGCCTCGATGTCGGCGCCTCGACCGGCGGCTTCAGCGACGTGCTGCTCCGGCGTGGGGCGGCGCATGTCTACGCCGTCGATGTCGGCCAGGCGCAATTGCATGAGAGCCTGCAAGGGAATCCACGGCTGACCAGCCTGGAGAGCCAGGACATCCGCACACTCGGCCCCGGCCTATTCGCCGAGCCGCCGACGCTCGCGGTGATCGACGTCAGCTTCATCTCGCTGAAGCTCGTGCTGCCGGCGGTGGCGACGCTGCTCACGCCGCAGGCGCGGCTGGTCGCTCTGGTGAAGCCGCAATTCGAGACAAAGCGCTCGGCGCTGAAGAAAGGCGTTCTGCGCGACGAGGCGCTGCAGCAGCAGATCTGCATGGAGATGGCGGAGGTCGCCGCCGGTCTCGGCTTTGCCGTCAGCGGGCTGATCCCCTCTCCGATCGAGGGCGGCGACGGCAATCGCGAATTCCTGCTAGGCGGCCAGCGGTCGGTTTAGCTCGCCATCAGCGCATCGACATCGGCCTGGACAGCGCAGGGATCGATATAGGCGGCCTCGCCCCGGCCGTTGGCATTGATGAAGGCGTTGGCGCGCCCGATCAGGCGACGCAGCGACAAGCTGGCTACGTCGACGATCAGCGCCGGGTCCTCCTCCTCGGGCATCTCCTCGAGTAGCGCCGTCACCGTGTAGATCAGGCGTTCCATCGCGGCGCAGAGCGTCTCGAAGCTTTCCGCCTCGCGCCGGCCGAGCGAATGATAGGCCGCCATCGCCTCGCCCGCACAACGCAGCGGCGATGCCGCGAAATGCTCGACATAGCTGACGGCGCGCCAGGCCTTGAGATCGCCGACGATCTCGCGGTCGATCGGCACCATCTCCAGCAGCATCAGCGCCTCGCTGTGCCGATTGAGATAGTCGGTCGAGAGTTGCGGAGCGGCTCCGCCCACCGCTGTCAGTGATGTCTCGGTGGCGGCAGCAGACATGAAGGGGCCCCGGAAGCAGCCCGATTATGCTGTGCCAACCGCAAACAAAGTCTTGCTCCGGTCACGATAAGGCGGAAGTGATCCTTATATGTGTGGTCGCTATGCCGTTACCTTGCCGCCGGAGGCGATGCGCGAGGCCTTCGCTTATCGCGAGCAGCCGAATTTCCCGCCGCGCTACAATATCGCGCCGACGCAGCCGGTGCCGGTGGTGCGTCTCGACGAGGGCCGGCGCCAGTTCATCCTGATGCGCTGGGGCTTCATCCCGGGCTGGGTCAAGGATCCCAAGGACTACCCTTTGGTCATCAATGTCCGCAGCGAGAGCGCCAGCGAAAAACCGTCCTTCCGCGCCGCCCTCGCCCGCCGGCGCTGCCTGATGCCGGCCGACGGCTTCTATGAATGGCACCGCCTCGGCGAGGGCCGCCAGCAGGAGAACCGGCCTTATCTCTTCCGGAAGCCGGATCGCGGCTTCTTCGCGCTCGCGGCGCTGTGGGAGACTTGGCACAGCCCCGATGGCTCAGAGATCGACACGGTCGCGATCGTCACGGGGCCGGCGAACGGGCAGATTGCGGCGATCCATCACCGCTCGCCGGTCGTCGTGCCGCCCGAGGCCTTCGACGCCTGGCTCGATCCTGCGGCAGAGCCTGCGACCCTGCAGGGCCTGATGCGCCCGCCGCCCGACGATTTCTTCGAGATGCTTCGGCTCGGCGCAGGCGTGAACAAGGTCGCCAATGACGGCCCGGAGGTACAGGAGCCGTTCGACCCTGCTTCAGAACCGGCATCTGCTCCCAAGCCTGCCATGCGTTCCCGTCGGGGCGGCCCCGACGATGCACAGGGCAGCCTGTTCTAGCGCCGACCGCAGCGGCCCGCTTACTCTGGTCCCAAACGAGACCAACAGTGGGAACGCACGAGATGGATGGCCGCCGCCCGACGATGAGCTCCCTGCACGGCATCGTCGCCGCTGCCCACCCGCTGGCAGCGCAGGCCGGCGCGCGCATCCTCGGCCAGGGCGGCAACGTGTTCGATGCTGTCGGCGCGGTTGCGTCCGCGCTCAACGTGGTCGAGCCGTTCATGTCGAGCCTTGCCGGCATGGGCTCGGCGATCATGTGGGTCGCTGCCGAGAAACGCGTCCGCGTGCTCGATTTCGTGCCGCCCGTGCCGGAGAGCTTCCCGCTCGAACGCTTCACGCAACGCTCCGAGCTCGAGCGCGGGGCGCTCGCCGTCGCTCCGCCCGGCAACCTCGCCGGCTGGTGCGAGCTCAACCGCAGCTATGGACGGCTGTCGCTGGAGCAGATATTCGCGCCGGCGATCGCGCTCGCACAGGACGGCTTCCCGATCGCGGAGTTCGGCGTGATCGAATTCAACGAGCAGGTGCCGCTGCTGCGCGAACGGCCCGATCTCTACGAGAACTGGGCGCGAAACTATCTGCGCGACGGCGGGACGAGCGTCACGCTCGGGCAGATCCTGCGCCAGCCCGAGCTGGCCGCAACCCTGCGCGACATCGCCGCCAAGGGCCCCGATCATCTCTATCGGGGCGCGCTCGGCGAGACGATCACAGCCCATCTCAAGGCGCAGGGCGGCACGCTGACCATGGCCGATCTCGCCAGGGTCGCTCCGCAATGGCGCGAGCCGCTCGCCGCCGACTATCGCGGCCGGCAGGTGCATGTGCCGCCGCCCGCCTGCGAGGGCTTCCAGTTCCTCTTGACCCTGCGCATCCTCGACGGCTTCGACCTCGGCAAGCTCGAACGCAACGGCACCGAGCATCTCGATATCGTCTATCGCGCCATCCGCCTCGCTGCCGGAGTCCGGATCAATAACAACAATCCCAAGCCCGAGAAGCTCGCCGAGATCCTGTCAGACGCCTTCGTCGAAAAGCTGCGGGCACGGGTGCGCGACGGCAAGCCGATCGAGGGCCCGACCGAGCAATGGATGCCGCAGGCGCCAGCGGGCGAAGACCCCGGCCACACCACCTCCTTCTCGATCGCCGATCGCGAGGGCAACCTGATCTGCGTGACGCAGAGCATCGGCAGCCCGTTCGGCAGCGGCGTCGTGGTCCCGGGCACCGGGATCACCCTCAACAACTTCCTGTACTGGGCCGACGTCCAGCCCGGCAGCCCCAACCGCTCGCTGCCCGGCTCGGAACTGCCGATGTGCATGTCGCCGACCCTATCGACCCAAGACGGCGCGCCAGTGCTCGCGCTCGGCACGCCCGGCAGCTACGGCATCCTGCAGACGCAGGTGCAGGCCATGGTCCAGCATGTCGATTTCGGCCTGCCCCTGCAGGATGCGATCGAGGCGCCGCGCGCCCGCCTCTGGGACGGCCGTGAGGTCGAAGTCGAGAACCGCATTCCCGCAGAAACCATCGCCGCACTCGCCGAGCGCGGACACGGCATCTTCGCCAATGACGGTGGCTGGACGATGCGGGTCGGCGGCATGCAGGCGGTGTCGCGCGATCCGGCGACCGGGCGTCTCACCGGCGCCTGCGACCCGCGCCGCGACGGCTATGTCGCGACGCCCTGAGCGGCGTCTGCGCTGGATCGAGCACCTCGCACGGCCTTAGAGAACCTGAAGCATGTCGAGCCCTGCCCCCGACGATCTGCGGTCCTGGCTGACAGCGACCTTGTTGCCCGGCTGGATCGCCCGCGCCTTCGATCCGGCGCGGCCCGGTTTCGTCGAATATCTCGGGCCGGATGGCACGCCCGAGATCAGCGACCTGCGCACGACCCTGGTCACGGCGCGTCTGACCTATGTCTTCAGCCATGCCCATCTGCTCGGCGTACCCGGCGCGCTCGCTGCGGCACGCCACGGCTTCACTTTTCTGACCGGCGCCTGCCGGGGCGCCGATGGGCGATTCGTCCATTCCTGCACTGAGCGTGGCGAAATCGTCGACGGCAAGACCGACTTCTACGACCTCGCCTTCGTGCTTTTCGCGCTCGGCTGGTTCGCGAAGGCGACCGGCGAGACGGACGTGCTGGCAATCGCCGGCGAGGTGATGGACTTCCTTGATGGCGAGCTGGCCGACCCCGCCGGGGGCTTTCGCGAGGACACGCTGGGTACGCAGCCGCGGCGGCAGAACCCGCATATGCATCTGCTCGAGGCCTGCCACGCCCTCGCGGCGGTGTCGCACCACCCGCGCTGGCTGACGACGGCCGACAGGCTCGTGCAGCTGATGCGGGAGCGGATGCTGGACGGCAATGGCACGCTTGGCGAGTTTTTCAGCGAGGACTGGGCGGCCTTCCCCGGCTCGCGCGGACTGATCCGCGAGCCCGGTCATCATTTCGAGTGGACGTGGCTGCTTCATCACCACGAGCGATTGACCGGGTCGGCCGAAGCTCGCGAGACGGCGCGCAAGCTCCATGCGTTTGGGCAGCGTCAGGTCGACGCTACCGCCAGTTCGTTGCGGCTCGTCGTGAACGAGGTGGACCCGGCAGGGCGTGTGCTGAACGGCGCTGCGCTGCTCTGGCCGCAGACCGAATACCTGAAGGCGCTCGTCGCACGCATCGAATTCGAGGGCGACGCCGATGCCGCAGCACGGCTCGACCAGCATCTGCGCCTGATGTTCCGGCACTTCGTCGACGCCAAGAGCGGGGTTTGGGTCAACCAGCTCGACGACCGGGGGCGGCCGATCAGCGAGCGGGTCCCGGTCCGGGTGCTCTACCATCTCGTGCTGGCGCTCGCCGAGGTCTGCCGCGTCACCAAGGGCGACGCGGCCTTCCAACGACCCTCGCCCGCTACAGCACCGAACCCGGATTGAGCAGGCCCTTGGGATCGAGCGCCGCCTTCACCGTCCGCATCAGGTCGAGCTCGACCGGGTCCTTGACGCCGGGCAGGAGTGAGCGCTTGAGGCGGCCGATGCCATGCTCGGCCGAGATCGAGCCCTTGAGCTCGGTGACGATGGCATGCACCGCCTCGTTCATCGCGCCCCAGCCGGCGAGATAGGCGGCCTTGTCGGCGCCGATCGGCTGGCTGACGTTGAAATGGATGTTGCCGTCGCCGAGATGGCCGAAGGGCACCGGCCGGCAGCCCGGCACCATTTCCTCGACCTTGGCGATCGCTCGCTTCAGGAACTCCGGCGTCGCATGCAGCGGCACGGAGACGTCGTGCTTGATCGAGCCGCCCTCATGGGTCTGCACCTCCGAGAGCATCTCGCGCAGCTTCCAGAGATCGGCGCGCTGGCCGAGCGAGCCGGCGAGCACGGCGTCGGTGACGAGCCCCTCCTCGAGCGCCCCGCCGAGGAACGCCTCGACGGCGTCGGTGAGCCCGGTTTCGGCTTGGGCGCTGACCTCCATCAGCACATACCAGGGCGAGGGCCCCGACAGCGGGTCGCGGGCGCCGCTGGCGTGGCGGACGACGAAGTCGAGGCCGATGCGCGGCATGAGCTCGAAAGTGGTGAGCGTGCCGCCGGCGCTGGCCTTTGCCTTGTTCAGGAGCGCGAGCGCCGCATCCGGATCAGGCACGGCGAGGAAGGCGGTGGCGCGCGCCGCCGGCAGCGGGAAGAGTTTCAGCACGGCGGCGGTGATGATGCCGAGCGTACCCTCCGAGCCGATGAAGAGGTTCTTGAGGTCGTAGCCGGTGTTGTCCTTGCGGAGCTGGCGCAGGCCGTTCCAGACGCGGCCATCGGCCAGCACAACCTCAAGGCCGAGGCAAAGCTCGCGGGCATTGCCGTAGGCGATCACCGCCGTGCCGCCGGCGTTCGTCGAGAGGTTGCCGCCGATCGTGCAGGAGCCCTCCGAGGCGAGCGAGAGCGGGAACAGCCGGCCGGCGGCCTCGGCCGCCTCCTGCGCCTCCTGCAAGGACACGCCGGCTTCGACGGTCATGGTGTCGCCCGCGGGATCGACCGAGCGCACCTTATCGAGCCGCTGCAGCGAGAGGATGATCTCCCGGCCCTCGGCGATCGGGATCTGCCCGCCGACGAGGCCGGTATTGCCGCCCTGCGGCACGATCGTCGCGCCGGTGAGGCTCGCCCACTTCATCACCGCCGACACCTCGGCGACCGAGCCCGGCCGGACGACGGCCTGCGCCTTGCCACGGAAGAGATCACGCCATTCCCTCAGATAGGGCACCATCGCATCGGCATCGGTGATCACGTTCTTGCCGCCGACGATGCCGGCCAGAGCTTCGAAAACGGGCGCGCTCATCGTGCCTCCGGAACCTGATCACTTGCGGCCGGCGGTCTTGCGGAAGACGCCGACGAGTTCGATGTGGGCGGAATAGCGGAACTGGTCGACCGGCGTCACGCGCTCAAGCGCATAGCCGCCTGCGACCAAAAGCGCCGCGTCGCGGGCAAAGCTGCCGACATCGCAGGAAACATAGGCCACCAAGGGCACCTTCGAGGCGGCGAGCCGCTTCACCTGCGCTTCCGCCCCGGCGCGCGGCGGATCGAGCACGACGGCATCGAATACGTTGAGCTCGTGCTCCAGCAAGGGGCGGCGGAAGAGGTCGCGCGCCTCCGCAGCAACCGGCTTCAGGCCTTGCGTATGGTTGGCGGCCCGGCTCAGTGCCTGAATCGCGGCCTTGTCGCTCTCGAAAGCCGAAACCTGCGCTTTCTCAGCGAGCCGGACGCTGAACGGGCCGCAGCCGGCGAAGAGATCGGCGACGCGCTTCGCTTTCGGGATCGCATCGAGTACGAGGCGCGACAGCATCGCCTCGCCCTCCGACGTCGCCTGCAGGAAGCCGCCGGGCGCCGGCGTCACCGCCGCCTTGCCCATCAGCTGGAAGGGCGCGCGCCGCTCGACGATGATCTCGCCATGCATGGCGAGCCGGGCGAGATCGAGCCGCTCGGCCGCTTCGGTGAGTTGACGGCGTAAGGCATCGCCCGCCGGACCATGACCGCGGATATCGACGTCCAGGCCTGCTTCAGAAGCGGTCAATTGGATGTCGAGCGGCTTGTTCGAGGCGCGCAGGCGGTTCGCGAGATGCTGCGCCACGATCGGTGCCCGCTCCAGCCCCGGCGCCAGCACCGGGCAGGCCTGGACTTCGATCAGGTCGTGTGTACCTGCCACCATGAAGCCCACGCGCATCCCATCATCCTCGCGGCGGGCATGGAAGGTGACGCGTCTGCGGCCAACGCCATGGGCATCGACGACAGGAAGCACCTCTGTCTCCAGCCCGGCGCGGGAGAGCGCCGTCACCACCTGCTGGCGCTTCCATTCGGCATAGAGCCCCTCGCCCATATGCTGGGCGGCGCAGCCACCGCAGCGCGTGAAGAGCGGGCAGATCGCGGCGATGCGCGAGGCGGATGGTGTCAGGATCTCGACGACCTGCGCGCGATCGCCATCGCGTACGGCCCGCACGCTCTCGCCGGGCAGGGCGAAGGGCACGAAGACCTGGCCCTGCACCGTCTCGGCGACGCCGTCGCCGCGCTGGCCGAGCCGCGCGATCGTGAGCGTTTCATTCATGGCGAGGGCAGACATGTGTTTCCAGATCGTGACGTGATTGCGGGTTTGGCCTATCAGGTGCCGAGCGACAGGGAAATGGCTGGAGTTGCCTGACATGACTATCCGCAACGGCGTCGTCGAAGCGATCGGCAACACACCCCTGATCAAACTGAAGCGCGCCTCACAGGAAACCGGCTGCGAGATCCTCGGCAAGGCCGAGTTCATGAACCCTGGCCAGTCGGTCAAGGATCGCGCCGCGCTCGCCATCATCCGCGACGCCGAGAAGAGCGGTGCGCTCCGGCCCGGCGGCGTCATCGTCGAGGGCACGGCCGGCAATACCGGCATCGGCCTCGCGCTCGTCGGCAATGCGCTCGGCTACCGCTCGGTGATCGTCATCCCGGAGACGCAGAGCCAGGAAAAGAAGGACATGCTGCGGCTCGCCGGCGCGACGCTGGTCGAGGTCCCGGCGGTCGGCTACGTCAACCCGAACAACTACGTGAAGGTCTCCGGCCGCCTCGCCGAGGAACTGGCCAGAACCGAGCCCAACGGCGCGATCTGGGCCAACCAGTTCGACAATGTCGCCAACCGCCAGGGCCATATCGAGACCACCGGCCCGGAGATCTGGCAGCAGACGCAGGGCAAGGTCGACGGCTTCGTCAGCGCCGTCGGCACCGGCGGGACGCTCGCCGGTGTCGCCATCGCGCTGAAGGGCTTCAACCCGAAGATCAGGATCGCGCTCGCCGACCCGATGGGCGCGGCGCTCTACGCCTACTACACCACCGGCGAACTCAAGGCCGAGGGCTCCTCGATCACCGAGGGCATCGGCCAGGGCCGGATCACGGCGAATCTCAAGGACGCCCCGATCGACGTCGCCTTCCAGATCCCGGACGAGGAGGCGATCCCGCTCTGCTTCCAGCTGCTAGAGGAAGAGGGCCTGTGCCTTGGCGGCTCCTCCGGCATCAATGTCGCCGGCGCGATCCGGCTGGCGAAGGAGATGGGGCCCGGCCACACCATCGTGACCATCCTCTGCGACTACGGCACGCGCTATCAGTCGAAGCTGTTCAACCCGGAGTTCCTGCGCTCGAAGAACCTGCCGGTGCCGGGCTGGCTGGAGCGCGATGGCGGGCTGAAGGATGTGCTGACGAAGGTAATGGCCTAAACGCCGTGCGCCCGCCGACCGGATCACTTCTCTCCGCGCTGCTGAACGCGCCGATCCGTCAAGGTCGGGTCGTCTGGATCGGATTGCGACCGGCACGGCGCGCGGCGATGACCAACGTCGAGACGGCCACGGCGAGTGCGGCGGAAGGCCTTGTCGGCGATCGCTATAGCGGCCGGAGCGGCTCGCGGCAGGTCACGCTGATCCAGCGAGAACATCTCGCAGCGATCGCCAGCCATCTCGGGCTGGATCACGTCGCGCCTGAGCAGCTGCGCCGCAACATCGTCGTCGAAGGCCTCAATCTCACGGCCTTAAAGGACCATCACTTCCGGATCGGCACGGCCGTCCTCGCCTGGACCGGCGAATGCCATCCCTGCTCGCGGATGGAAGAGACATTCGGCTCTGGCGGCTACAACGCCGTGCGCGGCCATGGCGGCATCACGGCGCGGGTGATCGAAAGCGGAGCGATCGCGATCGGCGACAGGCTGGAGCGGCTTCCCGCAACCAGCCTGTAACTGGGCGGCGTCAAGCCGTCTGCGCGCCGGCGTCGATCGCCTCGATATCACCGGCGCGGTCGTACTGCGCCTGGTCGAGCATGCCCTGGCGCTTGGCGACGATGGTCGGCACCAGGGCCTGGCCGGCGACGTTCACGGCGGTACGGCCCATGTCGAGGATGGGGTCGATCGCCAGCAGCAGGCCGACACCGGCGAGCGGCAGGCCGAGGGTCGACAAGGTCAGGGTCAGCATCACTGTCGCGCCGGTCAGGCCCGCGGTCGCGGCCGAGCCGATCACCGAGACGAAGGCGATCAGCACATACTCCTGCAGGCCGAGCGGGACGCCGTAGAACTGCGCGACGAAGATCGCCGAGATCGCCGGGTAGATCGCGGCGCAGCCATCCATCTTGGTGGTGGCGCCCAGCGGTACGGCGAAGGCGGCGTATTCGCGGGGCACGCCGAGACTCTTCTCGGTCACGGCTTCGGTCACCGGCAAGGTGCCGACCGAGGAGCGCGAGACGAAGGCGAGCTGGATCGCCGGCCAGGCTCCGGCGAAGAAGCGCAGCGGCGAAAGCCCGTGCAGGACGAGCAGCGCCGGGTAGACGATCAGCAGCACGATGGCGAGGCCGAGATAGATCGCGAAGGCGTACCAGGAGAGCTGCTGCAGCGTCTGCCAGCCATATTGCGCAACGGCATTGCCGAGCAGGCCGATGGTGCCGATCGGCGTCAGCCGGATCACCCACCACAGGATCTTGCGGACGATCGCCAGCAGCGACTCGTTGAAGGCGAGGAAGCTGTTGGCGCGCTCGCCGACCTTGAGGGCCGCGACGCCGACGACGATCGAGATCACCAGCAGCTGCAGCACGTTGAAGCCGAGGCGGGTCGTCGCTGCGCCACCATCGATCCGGGTCGAGGCCTGCAGGCCGAGCATGTTGGCGGGCACCAGCCCCTTCAGGAAGTCGAGCCAGGAGCCGACCGTACCCGGCGCCTTGGCGCTGGCGGCGATCGCGCCGGAATTGATGCCGGGCTGGATGATCAGGCCGAGCGCAATGCCGATCAGCACGGCGATGAAGGCGGTGAGCGCGAACCAGAGCAGCGTCTGCCAGACCAGCGCGGCGGCATTGGAGAGCTGCCTCAGATTGCTGATCGAGGCGACGATCGCGGTGAAGATCAACGGCGGCACCAAGGCCTGCAAGAGCTGCACGAAGATCGAGCCGGTCGTCTGGAGTGTGACAGTCAGCCAGTTCGGCTGGCCGGCCGCATCGGGGCCGATATTGCGCGCGATCCAGCCGAGCGCTAGGCCGACGACCATGGCGGCCAGAACCTGGAAGCCGAAATTCGCGTAAAATGGCTTGGGGCCGGCGGTCGCCGCGCCGGCTCGGGGCGTCACTGTGGTCATGATGGAAACTCGTCAATCGCCGCAGCGCGGCTGAACATGTCTGCCGCTTATATAAGCACCGCGCCAAACTGCGGGAAGCCAAACACGTCCATATTGCACCGACATCGCAGCAGGACCGTTCTCCATGAAACGGATCCGCGGAGAATAATTTTCTCCAGATCCGTTTCGATGTCCGCAAATGCCTCCGTTCAGCGCAGTGGCCAGACGAAGAGGATCAGCGGCACGGCGAGCAGGATGACCAGCAGCGACAAGGGCGCGCCGAGCCGCGCATAGTCGCCGAAGCGGTAGCCGCCCGGGCCCATCACCAGCGTATTGCACTGGTGGCCGATCGGGGTGAGGAAGTCGCAGGCCGCGCCGATCGCCACCGCCATCAGGAAGGCGTCGGGGTTGTAGCCGAGCGTCTTGGCGAAGCCCGCGCCGATCGGCGCCATCACCAATACGGTCGCGGCGTTGTTGAGGAAGGGCGTCACCGCCATGGCGGCGACCAACATCAGCCCGACGGCGCCCCAGCCGGGCAGGCCGGCGCCGAGCTGCGCCAGCAAGCCGGCGAAGACATCGGTCGCGCCCGTCACGCGCAGGCTGTCGCTGACCGGGATCAGCGCCGCCAGCATCACCAGGATCGGCGCCTCGACCGAGTCATAGGCGTCGCGCAGTGTCAGGGCGCGGGTCACCAGCAGGAGCACCGCGGCGGCAAAGAAGGCGATCGCCACCGGCAGCAGGCCGAGCGCGACGACGAAGACCGTCGTGGCGACGATCGTGCCGGTGACGAGGCGGCGGCGCGTGCTGCCGAGCTGAAGGCTGCGCGCCGCCAGCGGCAGCAGTCCGAGCTCGCGCAGGCGCTCGGGCAGGAGGTCCTCGTCGCCCTGCAGCAGCACGACGTCGCCGGCGCGCAGGCGGATGTCGCGCAAGCGCTCGGTGAAGCGCTCGCCGGCGCGGCTGATGCCGAGCAGGTTGATGTGGAAGCGCGCATGCAGGTCGATTTCGGCGGCGCTGACACCTTCGAGCAGCGAGCCCTGCGTGATGATCGCCTCGCCGGTGCGGGCCGGATCGAGCGAGCCTTCCTTCTGCGTCGAGCGATGCTGGCCGACGAGTTCGAGTTCGCTCGCAGCGACGACGCGCTCCAGGGCCTTGGGCTCGCCGCGCAGCAGCAGGATGTCGCCGGCGCGCAGGCTGGCATCGGGCAGCGGGGCGCGGCGGCGCTCGCCATCGCGCAGGATGGCGACGACCTCCACCTCGCCATCGCCCGGCTTCCTGAGATCGGCGATGGTCTGGCCGACGAGCGAAGCCTTCTCGGGCAGGCGCGCCTCGGTGACGTAGTCCTTGATGTCGAGGGCCTGGTCGAGCGAACGCGAGCCCTGGCGATCCTTCGGCAGCAGCCTGTAGGCGACACTCAGGAAGGCGCAGCCGGCGAGCGCGATGCCGATGCCGACCGGCGTGAAATCGAACATGGCGAAGGGCTCGCCGCCGAGCTCCTGTCGCACGCGTGCGACGATGACGTTGGGCGAGGTGCCAACCAGCGTGACGATGCCGCCGAGCAGGGAGGCGAAGGCCATCGGCATCAGGAAGACCGAGGGCGATTTCCCGTCCTTGCGCGCGAGCTGATAGGCGATCGGCAGCATCATCGCGAGCGCGCCGATGTTCTTGATGATCGCCGACATGGCGGCGACGACGAAGACGAGGACCGCGACCTGCGCCTGCGTCGAGCGCAGTGAGGGGGATATGCGGGCAAGCGCGGTCTCGACCAGCCCGGAACGCGCCACGGCGGCGCTGACGATCAGGGCGCTGGCGACGATGATGACGATGTCGTCGGAAAAGCCCTTGAAGGCATCCTTGGCCGGCACGACACCGAGCGCGACGCCGGCGAGCAGCGCCAGCAGCGCGATCACGTCGTAGCGGAATTTGCCCCAGACGAAGGCCGCCATCATCGCGACGACCAGGGAGCAGGACAGAATCTGAGGCAGCGTCATCCGGGCAGGCTATCCAAAGGCGGGCTGCGCCGGCACGGTCAAAGCCACTTTTTCCAGCGGAAGAACATGTAGGGCAGCACGGCGAAGAGAATCATCATGCCGACCGCCATCGGGTAGCCGAGCTGCCATTCCAACTCCGGCATCGTCTTGAAGTTCATGCCGTAGATCGAGGCGATCAGCGTCGGCGGCATCAGCGCCACCGAGACGACCGAGAACAGCTTGATGATCTTGTTCTGCTCGATGCTGACCAGGCCGAGCGTCGCGTCGAGCATGAACTGGAGCTTGTTCGACAGGGAGGTGGCGTGCTCCTCGATCGCCTGGACGTCTCGCAGCGCGGAACGCCACTCCGGGTTAAAGCCGCCAGCCGCCTTCTTGGTGCGCTTGAAATTGGCCGAGAGGTAGAGCAGCACGCGCTCGACCGAGACCATGCTCTCGCGCACATTCGAGATGATGTGCTCGTACTGGCCGATCTTGCGCACCACCGCCTGGTAGGCGCGGCCATGCTCGACATGGGCGCTGTCGCCATCGAAGATCTGGCGCGAGCGCAGGTCGATGCGGTCGCCGACGCCGCGCAGGACCTCGGCCGCGCGATCGACGATCGCTTCGATCAGCCCTTCGATCACGCCAGCCGGTTCGAGCTCGCAGCCGCCCGGCTTGGTGACACGGTTCAAGAAGATGTTGAAGGCGCCCGGCTCGTCGTAGCGTACCGTCACCAGCGCCTTCTCCGTCAGGATGAAGGTGATGTCCGCGAGTTTGGGAACATTCGTCTCGGACTGGCAGATGACCCGGGCCGTCATGTAGTGCGCCCCGTCCTCGGCATAGATGATCTCGGACGGTTCGAGATCGTGCATCTCCTCCTTGGTCGGGATCGAGATGCCGAGATGCTGTTCGACCTTGGAATCCTCGGGAGCCGTCGGATTGAGCAGGTCGATCCAGATCGAGCCGGGCGGGATCTCCTCCTCGACGGCGAGGGTCCGATGGGCGAGCTTGTCGCCGCTCGTCTGGCAGATGCCGTGGATCAGGAGCATGGCCGGTCATCCGGAATCAGGCGCGGCAAGGCGCGAATTTGCACTGCACCAACTCCAAACGCCCCGCAGTGTCAAACCGATGACGTGCCCTGAGGCAGTCGCCGAACGAGACCAGGATGGCACCTCGTCCTCGCCAATCCCGGCGCGGTGGCATGGTTAGCATAAAATCAATCGCCGCATGGGAAACTGAACCAATCAGTCATCCCTCCGAGTTTGCCATGCTCAACGCCGCGAAGAACCTCAGCATCAAGGCCATGCTCCTGACCGTCCTCGGCCTTGCCAGCGCAGCGATCGTCACGCTCTCGTCGCAAGCGCTCTGGCAGGCTTGGACACGCCATGACAGGGCCGTCGAGGTGTCCGCTCTCGCCGATCTGAACAAAGCCTATTTCACGGCGCTGCAGAACCTGCGCTACGAGCGCGGCAACGGCGCGAGCGCGCTGAGCATGCCGACCGAGAAAAACGGCGGGATGATCGAGGACGTGCTGATGCGCCGGAAGCGTCTGGACGACGCCATCGCCACGGCCCAGGGAATCGTCCGGGACAACGGCTATGAGGTTGCCAAGTCCGTCTCGACCGAGATTGACGGCCATGTTGCGGCACTGAAGCCCTTGCGCGCGAAAGTCGACGGCAACTGGAAGCTGCCGCTTGAGTCGCGGGATAAGGAACTGGCGGGGGCCAGCATGGCCCAGACCGCCAAGTTCCTGAGCGCGCTCGAGGCTGCCTCGGCGACGCTGGAGGAACGCATCCTCGCGCTTGACGCCAGCTTCGCCAACCTGACCTCCGTCCGCTCGATGGCCTGGGCCGCACGCTCGCTCAGCGGATCGTCGACGATCGTCCTCAACAACGCCGTCGCCCAGGACCGGCCGCTGGACGCCAAGGAGAGCAATGCCGTCCTCGTCAACGATGCGCGCATGGAGTTCGCCTGGGGCGTGGTGAGGCAGCTCATCGGCCAGGCCAGCACCCCGCAGGCGCTCAAGGACGCGCTCACCACCGCCGAGAATACCTATTTCGGCGGCACCTTCAAGGCGACGCGGGCCGATCTCGTCGCCAACGTGACGGGCGGGCGCAAGCCTGCGATCAATCCCGATCAATGGCGTAACCAAATCGTCGCCGCCTCCGAGACCGTCGGCGCCGTGGCAAGCCGCGCCATTGACGTCGTCTCGGATGTGGCGGACGCTAAGGCCGGTGCGGCAATGCGCTCGCTCATCGTCTACGGCCTCCTCCTGCTGGCCGCGCTGGCGCTCGCGCTCATCGGGCTCTGGCTGGTGCAGCGCCGCGTGACGCGCCCGATCACCGCGCTGACCGCCTCGATGAAGCAGCTGGCGCAGGGCGACTTCACCGCCGAGGTCATCGACAGCGGCCGTAATGACGAGATCGGCGGCATGGCCGCCGCCGTCCGGGTGTTCAAGGAGAACGGTTTGCGTGTCCAGGCGCTGGAGGCGCAGGAGCGCGCCGCCGCGGCCGAGCGGGCGGCGCGGACCGAAGCCCTGGTCGCCGTGGTCAGCGATGTCGGCACGGTCGTCGCGGCGGCGGCGGCCGGCGATTTCAGCGCGCGCCTGCGCCTGGAAAGCGCCGATGCGCAAATGCAGCTGCTGGTCGACGGCATCAACCAGATCAACGCCGTGGTCGACGGCGCGACCACCGAGTTCGCCGACATCCTCGCATCGGTCTCGCAGGGTGACCTGACCCGCCGCGTCGCGACCAGCTATCAGGGCCGCTTCGCCGAGCTTAAGCACTCCGTGAACGAGACGGTCGAGCGCCTCTCCGAGACGATCGGCGGCATCCAGGCGACGACCTCGCAGGTCTCGGCCTCCGCCCGCGAGATCAAGGCGGGCGCCGACGATCTCGCCAAGCGGACCGAGGAGCAGGCCGCCTCGCTGGAGGAAACTGCCGCGACGACCGAAGAGCTCGCCGCCTCGGTCAAGGCGAGCGCCGGCTCGTCGCAATCTGCGGCCTTGGCCTCCGACGAAGCGATGAGCGTCGCCCAGCGCGGCGGCATGATCGTGCAGGACGCGGTCGCGGCGATGGAACGGATCGAGGCCGCCTCGCGCAAGATCACCGACATCACCTCGGTGATCGACGGCATCGCGTTCCAGACCAACCTCTTGGCGCTGAACGCCGCCGTGGAAGCCGCCCGCGCCGGCGATGCCGGCAAGGGTTTTGCCGTGGTCGCCTCCGAGGTCCGCACGCTCGCCCAGCGCTCGGGCGAGGCCTCGAAGGACATCACCACCCTGATCCAGTCCTCGACCAGCGAGATCGAGGAAGGCGTCAAGCTCGTCCGCTCGGCCGGCGCCGTCCTCGACCAGATCGTCTCAGCCTCCCGGCAGGTCGCCGCGACCGTCGTCGAGATTTCGGCTGCGGCGGGCGAGCAGGCCAACGGCATCGACGAGATGAGCCAGACCGTCGCCCATATGGACGAGATGACCCAGGCGAACGCGGCGCTGGCCGAAGAGAGCGCTGCCTCGGCGGCGTCGCTCGCCGACCAGATCCACAGCCTGGATCAGCTGGTCGCGGCCTTCCGCATTGCCGGTGGCAAGGCGCGTGCGACCAGCGAGCCGGAGCGCCTGCGCAATCTCGCCGCCGCGGCGATGTCGGAAGCCCGCTCGGCGCCGCGCGCTCCAGCGCGGAAGGCACAGCCCGCCCCCGCAGCTGCGATGCCCGCCCGCAAGGTCGCGAACGGCGGAGCGCGGGACCGCGAGTGGGAAGAGTTCTGAGTCTCTGGAGCATTTCCGCGTTTCTCCGAACCGCAGAAATGCTCCAGCTCTTTATTTTATCGCATTTCCTCACGCGAACCGGCACCCACTTCGCTCAAAAATGCTCTGGCAGGCTCAGACGCCGCCCTTAACCCCCTCCGGCGGCTTGATCTCCTCAGGCACGAAGAAGTCAGGCATCAGCGGCACCGACGGATCGACCCGGTAGGGCGTGAAGTCGGTGACGCCCTCGCCGGCCATGAAGTTGTCGTCGATCAGGAAATTGCCCGAGAAGCTGCGCGAGGGCTTGTTGAAGACCATGTAGGCGGCGTCGGCCAGCATCTCGGGCGTCCGGCTCGCCTGCACCATCTTGTCGCCGCCGAGGAGGTTTTTCACCGCCGCGGTCGCGACCGTGGTGCGCGGCCAAAGCGCGTTGACGGCGATGCCCTTCGGCGCCAGCTCGCCGGCAAGGCCAAGCACACACAGGCTCATCCCATACTTCGCCATGGTGTAGGCCAGGTGCGGCGCAAACCAGCGCGTCTTCATGTCGAGCGGCGGCGACAGCATCAGGATGTGCGGGTTCTCCGCCTTCTCCAGATGCGGAATCGCGTATTTCGAGACCATGAAGGTGCCGCGCGTGTTGATCTGGTGCATCAGATCGAAGCGCTTCATGTCGGTCATCTGGGTATTGGTCAGCGAGATCGCGCTGGCATTGTTCACGACGATGTCGAGGCCGCCGAAGGTCTCGGCCGTTTTGGCGATCGCCTCGGCCACGCTCTGCTCGTCGCGGACGTCGACCATCAGCGGCAGGCACTTGCCGCCGGCCGCCTCGATCTCGGCGGCAGCGGTGTAGATCGTGCCTTCCAGCTTGGGGTGCGGCTCGGCCGTCTTGGCGGCGATGGTGACATTGGCGCCGTCGCGCGCCGCTCTGATCGCTATGGCGAGGCCGATGCCGCGCGATCCGCCGGTGATGAAGAGCGTCTTGCCCTTAAGCGACATGCAGGTCTCCTCCCTTATTGATTCCGCAAGATGAACCGGTCCGGCTGGCTGCCGTCCGCATCGGTGAAGCCATAAGCGCGCGCCAGATCGGCGACGTGCAGCACCTGCCCGGCATGGCGGGCAACATCGGGATCGGCGACCAACGCCGCGACCGCCCGGCCAGCATAGAGCGGCGTTTCCGTGGTCTCTGCGGCCATGCCAGCGTCGCGGACCCGCTCGGTCAGGACATGGCCGGGCGACAAGCCTAGCGCGGTCACGCCATAGGGCTTCAGCTCCTGCGCCATCGCCAGCGTCAGCCGGTTCATCGCCGCCTTGGACAGGTCGTAGAAGACATCGCCGAGATAGCCCCCGGCGGTGTCGAAGCTCACCGTGACAATCAGCCCCTGCCGCATCTGGACCATGGCGGGCGCGACGGCACGCGCCAGCAGCAATTGCGCGTAGACGCCACTCTCGAGACTCTCGCCGAGTCGCGCCACCGGGCGGCGCCAGAACGGCGCGCCGAAGGCCGAGCCATCAGGATAGCGCTCGCCGTCATAGCCCTCATTGCCGCCCCAGACGGCGTCGACGACGCAGTCGAGCCGGCCGAAGCGCCGAAGCGACCAGGCGACGAGCTGATCGACCTCGCGCTCATTGGTGTGGTCGCAGCGATAGGGCTCGCCGCGCCCGCCTGAAGCCTCGACCTCGCGGGCCGTGTCCTCGAAGGTCTCCGAGCGCTGGTCGGTGCGTGGGCCCGCCTCGCTGGAGCGGCCGGTGACGATCACAGTGGCGCCGGCCTGGCCGAGCGCCCGGGCGATGCCGCGCCCGAGCCCGCGCGAGGCGCCGGCGACGAGACAGACCTTGCCGGCGAGCGCGGGCCCGCTGCTCACGCCGCGAAGACCGCAGCCGAATCCTCGACCGCGCCGGCGCCCTCGGTCACCGCCAGTTCCAGCGCCGTGGCCTCGCCGACATGGTGCTCGGCATAGAAGCGAGCGGTGGCGAGCGCCGCGGCGCCCTGATCCTCGCCTTGCAGCGCCAGTGCCTTCTTCGCCAGGCTGGTGCCGCCCTGGGCGAGCGCGAACAGCTTGAGATAAGGCGTCGCGCCCGCGAGCGCGCTCGCCTGGTCGATACCCATGGTCGCCAGCATCCACTCGGTCGCGCGCTCGAGCGAGTCGACGGCAGCGCCGAGCCGCGCCGCGCTGTGGCCGAAGCCGGGCGTATTTGCCTCGCGCACCTGCGCAACGACGCCGCGCATCTCGCCGATCAACGCCTTGACCGCATCGCCATTGGAGAGCGGCAGCTTGCGCAGGACGAGGTCGATCGCCTGGATGCCGTTGGTGCCCTCGTAGATCGTGGCGATGCGGGCATCGCGCAGATGCTGGGCAGCGCCGGTCTCCTCGACATAGCCCATGCCGCCATGGATCTGGACGCCGGTCGAGGCGACCTCGACGCCGATATCGGTGGCATAGGCCTTGGCGACCGGCGTGATGATCGCTGCCCGCTCGGCGGCGGCCTTACGCCTGGCCTCGTCCGGCTCGCGATGCGAGCGGTCGAGGTTCGCGGCCAGCAGCAGCGAAAGCGTGCGCGCAGCCTGCGTCTTGGCGCGCATCTCCATCAGCATGCGGCGGATGTCGGGATGGACGATGATCGGGCTCATCGGGGCGCCCTTGGGCGCATCGAGCGCGGTGCCCTGCTTGCGCTCCTGCGCGAAGGCGAGCGCCTGCTGATAGGCGCGTTCGGCGATGGCGACGCCCTGCACCGCGACGTTGAGGCGGGCATTGTTCATCATCGTGAACATGCAGGCGAGGCCGCGATTCTCCTCGCCGATCAGCCAGCCGATCGCGCCGCCCTCGTCGCCATAGCTCATGGCGCAAGTCGGCGAGGCATGGATGCCGAGCTTGTGCTCGACGCCGGTGCAGCGGACATCGTTACGCGCCCCCAGCGAGCCGTCGGCATTGACCAGGAATTTCGGCACGAGGAAGAGCGAGATGCCGCGCGTGCCGGGAGGCGCGTCGGGCAGGCGGGCGAGGACGAGATGGACGATATTGTCCGTCATCTCGTGATCGCCATAGGTGATGAATATCTTCTGGCCGCTGATGCGGTAGGTGCCGTCGCCGGCGCGCTCGGCCTTGGAGCGCAGCGCGTTGAGGTCCGAGCCGGCCTGCGGCTCGGTCAGGTTCATCGTGCCCATCCACTCGCCGGAGACGAGCTTGGCGAGATAGGTCTCCTTCAGATAGTCGGAGCCATGGGCATGCAGCGCCTCGATCGCGCCGACCGTCAGCAACGGGCCGAGCGCGAAGGCGAAGGCGGCCGAGTTCCACATCTCGGTGCAGGCCGACTGCACCAAGGTTGGCAGGGCCTGGCCGCCATAGGCCTCTGGCCCCGGCAGCGCGTTCCAGCCGCCCTGTGCCCAGGCGTGATAGGCTTCCTTCCAGCCCGGCGGCGTGACCACAGTGCCATCCTTGAGCTTGGAGCCGACGCGGTCGCCAATAACATTCAAGGGCGCGAGGACATCGCCGGCGAACTTCGCGGCCTCCTCCAACACGGCCTCGGTGACGCCATCCGCGAGTTCCGGTGCGAGCCCCTCGGAGATCAGGGCGTCGAGCCCGGCGACATGGCGCATCGTCGCCAGGATATCCTCGACCGGAGCACGGTACGACATCGCTTACCTCCCTCGGCGCCCGCGCATTCGAGGCGGGCATTCTGCTCGTTGCATTTGACGGCGATGTTAGCGACGAACTATGCCCGCCGCCACGTGCAAGCTCGCGCAGCTTCGCGCATGCCGCGTCGGCATTGTTATAGTTTACATATGAACTTTCAAGAGCGACCGTGACAGGGCCTCGCCAGACCCAGCGCCTGATCGCCGACGAGGCCGGCATCGCCGCCGCCGCGGAGCTGCTGCGCGCCGGCAAGCTGGTCGCGCTGCCGACAGAGACGGTCTACGGGCTCGCCGCCGATGCCAGCGACGACCGCGCCGTCGCCTCGATCTATGCCGCCAAGGAACGGCCGAGCTTCAACCCGCTGATCTCGCACCTGCCGGATGTGGAGGCGGCCCGCCGGCAGGGCCTGTTCGATGCCCCAGCGCTGGCGCTGGCGAAGGCGTTCTGGCCGGGCCCACTGACTTTGGTCGTGCCGGCTTCGAGCTCGTGCACAGTCTGCAGCCTCGCCCGCGCCGGGCTCGACAGCGTTGCGCTGCGGGTACCGTCGCATCCGGTGGCGCGCGCTGTCCTGCAGGCAGCGGGCCGGCCGATCGCCGCGCCCTCGGCAAATCGCTCGGGCCGGGTCAGCCCGACGCAGGCCGAGCATGTCTTCGCCGATCTCGACAGGCGCATCGACGCCGTGCTCGATGCCGGGCCGACGGCGGTCGGGGTCGAATCCAGCATCGTCGCCTGCCTCGGCGGGGCGCCGCGCCTGCTGCGTCCGGGCGGCGTGCCGCGTGCGGCGCTGGAGGCTGCGATTGGGCAGGCCCTCGTCATCGTCGAGGAAGGCGGTACGGCCCCGCTCGCGCCAGGCCTACTCGCCTCGCACTACGCGCCGCAGGCCGCGGTCAGGCTGGATGCGGAGGCGCCGCGACCGGGCGAAGCCTGGCTCGGCTTCGGTCCGGAGCCGGATGGCGCCCTGCCCGCGCTCGCCTTCAACCTGAGTCCGTCAGGCGACCTGACCGAGGCGGCTGCCAATCTCTTCGCCGCGATGCGCCATCTTGACGATCAACGCCCGGCGACGATCGCTGTCGCGCCGATCCCCATGCATGGCCTCGGCGAAGCGATCAACGACCGCTTGCGCCGCGCCGCCGCCCCGCGCTGAACCAGGCAGCCTGGCCAAGCATACGCTTGCAAATCCGCAAGATCTGGCAATGCTGCGCGCGGGTTTGCCGGAGAGTGGCCATTGTCGACGTCGAAGCTCGCCTGGGATGATTTCCGCCTGATCAAGGCGATCGCCGATGCAGGCGGGCTGACAGGCGCGGCAGCCGCCCTCAACGTCAATCATTCGACGGTGTTCCGCCGGCTCGGCCAGATCGAGGAGCAGCTCGGCCACGCCCTCTTCGAGCGGCGGAAGACAGGCTATGTCGCAACCTCGGCCGGCGAGGAAATGACCACGCTGGCCTCGCGCATCGACGACGACGTCACCGCTTTCGGGCGCAGGCTCGCGGGGCGCGATCTCGCGCCCTCCGGCGACTTGCGCATTACCACGACCGACACGCTCTATTTGCATGTGCTCTTGCCGATCTTCGCCGCGTTCCGGGCGACGCATCCGCTGATCCGGCTCGACGTCGTCATCGCCAGCCAGACACTGAACCTCTCGCGCCGCGATGCCGACGTTGCCATTCGCGCCAGCGATTCACCAGGCGAGACACTGGTCGGGCGCCGCCTCGCCAATCTCAACTGGGCCGTCTACGCCCGTGCCGACGCACCGGCCACCGAGGCCGAGGCGCATGAGCCGAAGCTGCTGTTCAAACGCGACTGGGTCGCGCTCGGCGACCCGCTCGGCTACGTCAAGGCTGCCCGCTATGTCCGCGACCATGTCCCGGCCGAGCGGATCGCGCTGCGCTCCTCGGCCGTGCTGGGGCTGACGGAAGCCGTCGAGCAGGGGATGGGCATCGGCCCCCTGCCCTGCTTCATTGCCGACCAGCGGCCCGGGCTCGTGCGCCTGCTGCCACCGGACCCGGACTTCTCCACCGGGCTGTGGATCCTGACCCACCCCGACATCAGGCACGCGCCGCGCGTGCGCGCCTTCATGGATTTCGTCGGCGGCGAGCTGGCGAAGCGCAAAGCGCTGCTTGAAGGCGCCGGCTGAGCCTCATCCGATCTCGACGACGACCCGGCCTCGCACCTTGCCGTCGAGCAGCGCACGGCCGGTCTCGACGACATCCTCGAGCGGGATCGTCGTCGTCATCGCCGCCAGCTTCTCACGGTCGAGATCGCGCGCGAGACGCTGCCACGCTTCGAGCCGGCGCGGCTTCGGGCACATCACCGAATCGATGCCGAGCAGCGCGACGCCGCGCAGGATGAAGGGCGCGACGGAGGCCGGCAGGTCCATGCCCTGCGCCAAGCCGCAGGCAGCGACGGCGCCGCCATACTTGGTCATCGACAGGACAT
This sequence comes from Allobosea eneae, assembly GCF_042657265.1. NCBI lineage: Bacteria > Pseudomonadati > Pseudomonadota > Alphaproteobacteria > Hyphomicrobiales > Alloboseaceae > Allobosea > Allobosea eneae. The sequence goes on along the minus strand of NZ_JBHSLW010000076.1, from coordinate 125,190 downwards.
TGGCGAGCGTGTGCGAACCGACCGCATCGACGCCGGCGATCCAGCGCTCCTTGCCGAGCGGCCGGCCGGGGCCGGAGAGCTCATTGCGGTCGATGATCTCGGCCGCGCCGAGGCCCTTGAGGTAATCAGCTTCCTCCGGCCGGCCGGTCGAGGCGATGACGTGCCAGCCGGCCTTGGCGAGCAGCGCGGTCGCGACCGAGCCGACGCCGCCGGCCGCCCCGGTGACGACCACCGGGCCATCGGCGGGCTTTACGCCGTAACGCTCCAGCGCGAGCAGGCTGAGCATGGCGGTGTAGCCGGCGGTGCCGATCGCCATGGCCTCGGCCGGCGTCATTCCGTCGGGCAGCGGGACCAGCCAATCGCCCTTGACCCGGCTCTTCTGAGCATAGGCGCCGAGATGCGTCTCGCCGGTGCCCCAGCCGTTTAGGATGACGAGGTCGCCGGGCTTGAACTCGGGATGCTCGGAAGACTCGACCCGGCCGGCAAAGTCGATGCCGGGGATCATCGGCCAGCGCCGCACCACCGGGGCGCGGCCGGTGATGGCGAGGCCATCCTTGTAGTTCAGCGTCGAATGGGTGACGCGGACGATGACGTCGCCTTCCATCAGGTCGGCTTCGGCGAACTCGCCGAAGGCGACGCTGGTGCCGGCTTCGCCCTTGTTGGCGATGAGGGCCTTGAAGGTCGACATGAACTCACTCCCGGGAAGCTATCGAACTTTCCCTAGGAGTGACCTGCCCGGCCGCGGCCCGCAAGCGCGGCGACCGTGCATCTTTGGTCAGGCGGGTTGCGGCACGGCGCGCGCCACCGGCTTCTCGACGATCGGCAGGTTGATCAGCGCCGAGGCGACGCCGAGCGCGACCGAGAGCCACCAGACGATGGTGTAGGAGCCGAACTGCTCATAGAGGATGCCGCCGAGCAGCACGCCGAGGAAGCCGCCGACCTGATGCGAGAAGAAGGCGAAGCCGTATAGCATCGCCATGTACTTGGTGCCGAACATCAGCATGACCAGCGCCGAGGTCGGCGGCACGGTCGAGAGCCAGAACACGCCGATGACGATGCCGAAGGCGATCGCGGTCGTCGGGCTCGGCGGCAGCATGATGAAGGCGGCGATGGCGACGGCGCGACCGAAATAGATCCAGGCGAGCAGATGGCGCTTGGGCATGCGCGCCGTCAGCCAGCCCGAGCCGAGAGAGCCGACCGCATTGGCGAGGCCGATCGCGGCCAGCGTCCAGCCGCCGACCCAGGCCGGCAGGCCGGTATCCTTGAGATAGGCCGGCATATGCACGGTGATGAAGGCGAGCTGGAAGCCGCAGGTGAAGAACCCCAGCACGAGCAGGACATAGGAGCGGTGCCTGAAGGCCTCGGCCAGAGCCTGCGAGATGCTCTGGTTCGGCGCCGCGACCGCGCCGGGCGCAGCCGCCGGCTGGCTGGTGCCGCGCGTCGCCAGCATCACCGAGAGCGGTATCACCGGCAGCAAGGTGAAGGCGAAGACGATCAGCGCCTGCTGCCAGCCGAGCGTCTCGATCAGGATGTTGCCGATCGGCGGGAACAGGAACTGGCCGAAGGAACCGGCGGCGGTGCCGGCGCCGAAGGCGAGCGGGCGCCATTGCTCGGGCAGCAGCTTGCCGAAGGCGGCGAGGATCAGGTTGAAGGAGCAGGCCGAGAGCCCGAAGCCGATCAGCACGCCGGCGCCGAGATGCAGCTGCATCGGCGTCGAGGCATAGGCCATCATCACGAGGCCGGCGGCATAGAGCAGCGCGCCGATGCAGAGCACCCGCACCATGCCGAACCGGTCGGCGAGGGCGCCGGCGAAAGGCGCGCCCAAGCCCCAGAGCAGGTTCTGGATCGCCAGCGCGAGGCTGAAGATGTCGCGGCCCCAGCCGAACTGGGAGGTCATCGGGATCTGGAACAGGCCGGCGCTGGCGCGCGGCCCGAAGCTGATCAGCGCGATCAGGCAGCCGGCGGCGACGATGATCTCCGGCGCGTAGCCGCGCCGAGCGGTTGCGGTCATGACGGGCTCCGGAGCGACAAACGTGTGTCTGCACGATAGGGCGTGCAGCCCGAGCATGCCAACGCGATTTCGTTACTTGGCGCATCACAGGATTGCATGATCGCCACGCACCAAATTCATCGGATGTCGCCGGCAAACAAGGTGTTTTTCTGCTAGGATCGCCTTCGCAAATGTGGAGGCTAGCTATGCGTGCCGTCGTGCAGTTGCTGTCCGCCTACTCCTCCTGGCTCGCCCGGATGCTGCTGGTGACGCCCGAGTTCATCACCAAGGATCGCAGAGGCAACATGCCGCCGCCCTCCGGCGGCATCGGCGCCTATTGACGATCGCTGCCCGCTTTTGACCGCGGGCAGCGCGAGCCGCTGGGCTTACTTGCCCCAGCGCAGCGCCAGTGGATCGAGTTCGCGCGCGAGCTCGAGCAGACCTTCACGCGTCTGCGGATGCAGCGGCGTCAGCGGATGGCGGACGGCGTCCGACTTGATCACGCCGCCAGCCTTCATCACCGCTTTGGCCGAGCGCAGGCCGCATTGCCGGTTCTCATAGTTGATGATCGGCAGCACGCGGGCATAGAGCGCCGCCGCCTGCTTGCGGTCACCGGCGGCATGGGCGGCGAGGATCGGCTTGATCAGATCGGGGATCATCGCCGAGGTCATCGTGCCGGTGGCGCCCGCGTCGAGATCGGCCATTAGCGTGATCGCCTCCTCGCCGTCGAACGGGCCGACGATGGCGTCGCCACCCGCCTCGATCAGCGCTCGCAGCTTGCCCGCCGTGCCGGGAACCTCGATCTTGAAATAGCGAACGAGCGGCACCGCCTTGTTGAGCCTGATCATGAAGGGCACGGTCATGGTCACGCCCGAAAGCGGCGCGTCCTGGAGGATGATCGGGATTCCCGCTGTATCCGCCACGATCTTGAAATGCTCGATCATGCCCTGCTCGTCGGCCTTGAGCAGTGCGCCATGATAGGGCGGCATCATCATCAGCATCTTGGCGCCGGCATCGGCCGCGGCCTTGGCGCGCTGCGCAGCGATGCGGGTCGAGAAATGCGAGGTGGTGACGCAGACCGGCACCCGGCCGGCGACCTGCTCGATCGAGAGCCGCATGACCTCGTCGCGCTCGGCGTCGGTCAAAAGGAACTGCTCGGAGAAATTGGCGAGGATGCAGATGCCGTCGACGCCCTGGTCGACCATCAGGTCCATCACCCGGCGATTGCCCTCATGATCGACGTCGCCGTTCTCATGAAAGATCGTCGGCGCGATCGGGATGATGCCCTTATAGGGTTCGCTCATGGCTTGCTTTCTCGCTGCTTTCTGGAAACCGGCCAAGCCGGCAGTGGTCACGATTCGAGATCGGCGGCGCCCTCATAGAGACTATGCCTTGGCCGCGCGCGCCGTCACCAGCTTGCGGATGCCGCGCCTTGTCGAGCCGATCAGCGGGAAGAGCAGGAGCGCAAGAGCGATCGCCATCAGGCTCGCGACCAGCGGGTTCGACCAGAAGATCGAGAGCGAGCCCTGGCTGAAGATCATCGACTGGCGGAAGGCGTCCTCCGCCTTGTCGCCGATGACCATGGCGAGCACGAGCGGCGCGATCGGATAGTCGAGCTTCTTGAAGAGATAGCCGACGATGCCGAAAGCGAGCGCCAGCCAGATGTCAAACTGCTTGTTGCCGACAGTGTAGGCGCCGATGAAGCAGACCACGACGATCACCGGGCCGATGATCGAGAAGGGGATGCGCAGGATCGAGGCGAAGAGCGGCACGGTCGCGAGCACGACGATGACGGCGACGACGTTGCCGAGATACATCGAGGCGATCAGGCCCCAGACGAAATCGGGCCGCTCGACGAAGAGCATCGGGCCGGGATTGAGCCCCCAGATCATCAGGCCGCCCATCATCACCGCGGCGGTCGCGGAGCCGGGAATGCCGAGCGCCAGCATCGGCAGCATCGCCGAGGAGCCGGCGGCATGGTCGGCGGTCTCGGGCGAGATCACGCCCTCGGGCTCGCCCTTGCCGAACTTCTCCGGATTGCGCGAGGAGCGCTTGGCCATCGCATAGCTCATGAAGGAGGCCGCGGTCGGGCCGCCAGGCGTGATGCCCATCCAGATGCCGATGATGCTGGAGCGCAGGAGCGCCAGCCAGTAGCGCGGCAGCTTCAGCGCAGTGGCGAGCACGTCGCGTGGGCTGACCTTGGCCTTGACGCCCTCGAAGCGCAGCCCCTCCTCCATGGTCTGCAGCAGTTCGCCGAGGCCGAACAGCCCGATCACCGCGATCAGGAAGCTGACGCCGGCGAGCAACACGTCGAACTCATAGGTCAGGCGGATATTGCCCGAGACCGAGTCCATGCCGATCGAGGCGAAGGCGAAGCCCATCGCCATCGAGACGATCGTCTTCAGCGGCGAGGCGCCGCCAAGGCCGACAAAGCTGGCGAAGGTCATGAAGTAGACCGCGAAATACTCCGGCGAAGAGAATTTCAGCGCAAAGCGCGCGACCCAGCCCGAGAGCAGCGTGATCAGGATGACGCCTGCCATGGCGCCGATGCCGGCCGAGAGGAAGGCGAATGAGAGCGCTTCGGTCGCCCTGCCCTGCTTGGCCATCGGGTGGCCGTCGAAGGTGGTGGCCACCGAGGATGGTTCGCCGGGGATATTGAAGAGGATCGAAGTGGTCGAGCCGCCGAAGAGCGCGCCCCAATAAAGCGAGGTCAGGAGGATGATCGCCGAGACCGGGTCCATCGAGAAGGTCAGCGGCAGCATCAGCGAGACGCCGTTGGGCGCGCCCAGGCCCGGCAGCACGCCGACCAAGATGCCGAGCAGCACGCCGGCCATCATCAATGCGACGTGATGGGTCGTCAGCGCGACCTGGAAGCCGTGGAGAAGCGAGGCGAAGTTTTCCATGGAAACCGTCCGGCTCGCGGATTCAGAGACCGAGCATCGCCTCGATCGGCCCTTTGAGCAGGCCGACCTGGGCGAATTTCTCGAGGCCGAGATAGAAGAAGGCGGCGGTGCCGAAAGCCGTCGCAAGCGAGGGCAGCCAGCCAAAGCGGCCCTGGAAGCGCATCGCGAAGACGAGGTAGAGCAGCATCGCGACGTACATGCCGAGCGTGACGGTCAGGATGACGAATGCGAGCATCGGCAGGAAGAAGGAGAGGACGCGCTTGCCCTGCTCCCTGTCGAGGAAGATGCCAGCGAGCGCCGCCGAGCCGCCCATGCGCCGGCCGACCGTGGTTGCTATCGTGCCGGCGCTGGCGAGCGCGATCAGCAGGCCGCAATAGAACGGGAACGCGCCGGGCTGCGGGCCGGAGGAGTCCCAGCCGATGCCGAACTCGCGGGCGCCGCCCACGATGACGAGGCCGAAGGCGAGCGTCGCCAAAGCTGTCGCGATCTCGGCCTGGAAACGGCTGATCATCGGCTTTCCTCCTGCAAACGTCAGCCGCCCAACCTGACGAAGTCGTCCCGGGCGACCGAAGGGAGACCCGGGACCCATTCCGGAACGGTTCAGGAATGGGTCCCGGATCGGCGCCGCTGACGCGGCTTGTCCGGGATGACTCTGCGGTTACTGGACGACCCAGCCTTCGTTCTTGAAGACCTTGGCGTTGGCGGCCTCGTCCTTGGCGACGAAGTCGGTGAACTCCTTGCCCTTCATAAACCGGGCGGTCTGCGCGGTGCGCGCGATGAACTCGGCCCATTCCGGCGTCTTGCTGACCTTCTCCATCACGTCGGCATAGAAGGCGACGGCGTCGGCCGGGACCTCGGCCGGCAGCCAGACGGTGCGCGGCATCTGGAAGGATTCGAGCGGCAGGCCGGCCTCCTTGCAGGTCGGGATGTCGCCCCAGCCCTTGCCGTCATGGATCGGCTCGCTCTTGGCAAGGCGCACCGGCGAGAAGACGCAGAGCGGCTTCACCTGACCGGCCTTCCACTGTCCGATGTTCTCGTTCGGGTTGTTGGTGTTGGAATCGACATGGCCGCCGGCAAGCTGGGTCGCAGCCGCGCCGCCGCCCTGGAAGGGAACGTAAATCCACTTGGCGCCGGTCGCCTCCTGGATCATCGCAGTCAGGGTCTGGTCGGTGTCCTTGGACTGGCTGCCGGCCATCTTGAGGCTGCCGGGCTTGGCCTTGGCCGCCTCGATATAGGCCTTGGCGTCGGCATAGGGCGCATCGCCCTTGACCCAGATCAGGAACTCGTCGAGCGCCAGCGCCGAGACCGGCGTCAGGTCGGAGAGCTTGTAGCCGAGCTTGGCGACATAGGGCAGCAGATAGGCGTTGTTGGTGCCGAAGACGACCTTGTGGGCATCACCCTTGGCGCCCTTGCCGTAAATGTAGCCCTCGGCGCCGCTGCCGCCGCCCTTGTTGAGCACGACGACCGGCTGCTCGATCAGCTTGTGCTTGGTGATGATCGACTGGACGATGCGGGCGAAATTGTCGGTGCCGCCGCCGGGGCCCGAGGTCACCACGAATTCGATCGGCTTGGTCGGCTGCCAGGCCGCGGCCGGAACCACCGCGGCGATGACGGAAGCGAGCGCGGCGCTGGCCGCAATACAGAAACGTTTCATGCTGTTTCTCCCTGGATGATCGTTGGAACTGGCGCGGCTCTTCTCGGCCGCTGCGCCGGGAAATCTGCGTCAGGCGGCCTTGCGCGCCGCCTTGCCCTCGCTCGCCATCTTGATCGCGAGCGACAGCGCCGCGCGGGTGGCGCCGAGATTGGCGATGCCTTTGCCGGCGATCTCGTATGCCGTGCCATGAGCCGGGGTGCAGATCGGGAATGGGAAGCCGCCGATCAGGGTGACGCCGCGATCGAAGCCCATCAGCTTCATCGCGATCTGGCCCTGGTCGTGATACATGGTCAGCACGGCGTCGAAATCGCCGTTCTTGGCGCGCAGGAACACCGTGTCGGACGGGAACGGCCCCTCCACCACGTAGCCCTTGGCCTTGGCCGCCTTCACCGCCGGCTCGATCGTCTCGATCTCGTCGCGGCCGAAATTGCCGCCGTCACCGGCGTGGGGATTGATGCCGGCCACCGCTATGCGCGGCGGGTTGAAACCGGCGGCGCGCAGATTCTTCTCGGCGAGGTCGAGCGCCCGCAGGATGCGCTCCTGCGTGATGTTCTGCGCCACCTCGGAAAGCGGGATGTGCGAGGTGACGCGGGCGTTCCAGAGCTTCTCCAATACGTTGAATTCGCTGGCCGGCCCCTCGAAATCGATCGCGTCGCGCACGAAACGGATCTCGTCGTCATAGCCGGGATAGGCGAAGCGCATCGCCGCCTTGTTGAAGGGGGTGAAGAACACCGCATCGGCCTGGCCAGAGGCGGCGAGGCGCAGCGCGCGGCGGAAATTGTCGGTCGCGGCCTTGCCGCCGGCGAGAGTCGCCTTGCCGCGCTGGAGATCGGCCGGATCGTGGTTCTTCAGGTCGACGAAGACCGGCTTACCGGCATCGGCCGGAATCGCATCGCTCTCCCTAATGACGTGGAGATCGAGACTGAGGCCGGCATCGTCGGCGCCAAGCTGGAACAGACGATAATCGCCGAAGACGATATAGCGGGCAGCCTTGCTCAGATCGGGTTCGGCCAGGATACGAGCGGTGAGTTCAGGGCTGATGCCGGAGGGATCGCCCATCGCAACCGCGATCACCGGCAGGGAAGCCTGCGCCTTGATGTCCATGTCGTCCTCCCGGGACCGGCCGCAGCCGGCTGCTTGGCTTTGGCCTATCATGGCCACCGGCGCGAAGGCAAGTATGCTGTATGCAGCATAACAGAACTGCACTACCCTGCCGTGAGTCCTCTACCGACTTCGCCTGTCCACAGGTCTAGCCGCACCCGCTCGAGAGGTCGCAGCCGGAGCGGGGCCACTCGCGTTGACAGCGCGAAAGCGCCATGCCGTACAGAAAGACAAAGGAGAGCCGCGATGACGAACGAGGCCGGCATGGCGAGCGAAGCGCAAGAACTCTATCCGCGCATTACGCGGCGCACTTTGCACGAAGAGGTGCTGGAGCGGCTACGCGACATGATCATCGAAGGCCGGCTCACCCCCGGTCAGCGCATCAACGAAGGTGCGGTCGGCGCGCAACTCGGCGTCTCGCGTACTCCCTTGCGCGAGGCGATCAAGACGCTGGCGAGCGAGGGGCTGGTCGAGATCCAGCCGGCCAAGGGCGCAATCGTCCGCAAGTTCTCGGCGCAAGATCTGCTGCAGATCCTCGAAGTGCTGAAGACGCTGGAGCAGCTCGGCGGCCGGATGACCTGCGCGCAGGCGAGCGACGAGGCGATCGCCGCGATCAGGGCGATGCATGACGAGATGATGGAGCTCTACCGGATCCGCAACCGGCTCGACTACTTCAAGCTCAACCAGGCGATCCACAGCGCGATCGTCGCCGCCTCAGGCAACGGCGTGCTGGTCGAGATGCACGGCACCTTGCAGGCCAGGATCAAGCGGCTGCGCTTCATCGGCAATGAGGGCCCGGAGAAATGGGCCGGCGCCGTGGCCGAGCACGAGGAGATGATCGTGGCGCTGCTGAAGCGCGACGGCGAGGCGCTGGCGGCCATCATCGGCAAGCACATGGATTCGACGCTGGTGCGCGTGCGCGACGTGCTCTGAACCGGTCGGCTTGCGAAACACCGGACCGATCGGCCGGAGCGCGCACCTGCTGCAGCCTTGTGCGCCCGGGCCAGAGATAAGCGCTCTGGACACCGCCCGCGATAGTTGCTTAATATATCTCAGCGCAATCAAAACGATTATAATTTAAGTCAATAACAGCAAGCAGATGAGTTGGTTTCCGAAGACTTCGATGTCGGGGAATCCCACATGTCCTGGCTGCACACTCTATTTGCCCAATCGCCGGAGATCGCCCTCTTCCTGTCGCTGGCCATCGGCTACTGGATCGGCAAATTCCAGTTCGGCAAGTTCCAGCTCGGCGGCGTCGCCGGTTCGCTGCTGGTTGCGGTGATCATCAGCCAGGTCGGCGTCTCCATCGACAACGGCATCAAATCCGTCCTCTTCGCGCTGTTCATCTATGCTGTCGGCTATGAGAGCGGCCCGCAATTCTTCCGCTCTCTCGGGCGCCAATCGCTGCGCGAAATCGCGATGGCGACGGTCCTGGCGGTCAGCGGTCTCATCACCGTCGTCGTGCTGGCGCGCATGTTCGGGCTCGACAAGGGACTCGCCGCCGGGATCGCAGCGGGCGGGCTGACCCAGTCGGCGATCATCGGCACGGCCGGCGCCGCGATCGGCAAGCTCGGCCTCGCCGCCGACGAGACCCAGCGCCTGCAGGCCAATGTCGCGATCGGCTATGCGGTGACCTACATCTTCGGCTCGTTCGGCGCGATCATCGTCTGCGTCAACATCCTGCCCTGGTTCATGCGGCGCAGCATCCGCGACGATGCGATCAAGGCCGAGGCAGAAATGCTCGCAGGGGCGCGCAGCTACGGCGTCGGCGAGTACGCGGCAGCGCCTGATCTGGTCGGGCGCATCTACCGCATCGAGGCCGCGGCCGGCCGCAGCGTCGCCGAGATCGAGGGCGCCAGCGCCCGGCCGATCAGCATCGAACGCATCAAGCGCGGCGGTGCGCTGATCGGGACCGAGCCGTCGCTCAAGCTCCAGGCCGGCGACATCATCCTCCTGGTCGGGCGCCGTTCCGGCGTGGTCGGGCTCTCGCAGCAGCTCGGCCCGGAACTCGAATCGTCGGAAGGCATGGATGTCGTCGTCATGACGCGTGATGTCGCGGTCACGGCGGCCGACTTCGTCAAGCGCAGCGTTGCCGAGATCCGCGCCTCGACCGCCGCCGATCTGCGCCACGGCGTCTATGTGATCGCGGTCAAGCGGGCCGGCAGCGCGCTGCCGCTCGAAGATGCGACGGTGATCGAGCCTGGCGATGTCGCCACGCTCTACGGCACCGCCGAGGACGTGCAGCGGGTGGCACGGCAGGTCGGCAGCGTCATCATCCCGAGCGACAAGACCGATTTCGTCTTCCACGGCTTCGGCCTGGTCGTCGGCCTCCTGATCGGCCTCGTCGTGGTCCGGCTCGGCGACATCCCGCTGACACTGGGCAGCGGCGGTGGTGCCCTGCTCTCGGGCCTCGCCTTCGGCTGGTATCGCAGCCGCAACATGACGCTCGGCAACATGCCGACGGCGGCCTCGACACTGCTGCGTGATCTCGGCCTCGCCGGCTTCGTCGCCGTGGTCGGCCTGCAATCGGGCCTCCAGGCCGTCAGCACGATCGCCGACAAGGGCCTGTCGATCTTCCTGATCGGGGTCGTGGTGACGCTGCTGCCGCTTCTGATCACCATGGTCTTCGGCCGCTATGTCCTGCGCTACGACAACACCGCCGTCTTCGCCGGCGCGCTGTCGGGCTCGCGTAGCGCCAACCCGGCTTTCGGCGAAGTGCTCGACAAGGCCGGAAATTCGATCCCGACCACCCCCTTCGCCATCACCTACGCCCTCGCCAACGTCTTCCTGACCCTGCTCGGACCGCTCGTCGTCGCCTTCGCCTGAACCGATCGGAGTTTGCCATGGCCACCGATTATTCGAAGTACGCCAAGCTCAGCCCGTTCGAACTCAAGGACGAACTGATCAAGCTGGCCTCCGGCAAGGCGAACCGGCTGATGCTCAATGCCGGTCGGGGCAATCCGAACTTCCTCGCCACCCTGCCGCGCCGTGCCTTCTTCCGTCTCGGCCTCTTCGCCGTGGCCGAGGCCGAGCTCTCCTATTCCTATATGGAGAACGGCGTTGGCGGCCTCCCGAAGATCGAGGGCATCGAGGGCAGGTTCGAGCGCTTCACCGCCGAGCATCGCGACCAGCCGGGCGTCGTCTTCCTCGGCCGGGCGCTGAGCTATGTCCGCGACCAGCTCGGCTTGCCCCCGTCGGATTTCCTGCACGAGATGGTCGAGGGCATCCTCGGCAGCAATTATCCGGTGCCGCCGCGGATGCTCAGGATCAGCGAGGAGATCGTCAAACAGTACATCGTCAAGGAGATGATCGGTGGCTTCCTGCCAGCAGGCAGCATCGACCTCTTCGCTGTCGAAGGCGGCACTGCGGCGATGGCCTACATCTTCAACACGATGAAGCAGAACGGCCTGCTCAATCGCGGCGACAAGGTCGCGATCGGCCTGCCGGTGTTCACGCCCTATATCGAGATCCCCGAGCTCGACGAATACGGACTCGAAGAGGTCGCGATCAACGCCGATCCGGCGAAAGGCTGGCAGTTCCCGGACGAAGAGCTCGACAAGCTCAAGGACCCGGCGATCAAGATCTTCTTCTGCGTCAATCCGAGCAATCCGCCCTCGGTCAAGATGGACGATCGCAGCCTCGACCGCGTCGCCGCGATCGTCAGGGAGCACCGGCCGGACCTGTTCATCCTGACCGACGACGTCTACGGCACCTTCGCCGACGAGTTCCGCTCGCTGTTCGCGACCTGCCCGCAGAACACGATGCTGGTCTACTCGTTCTCGAAATATTTCGGGGCGACCGGCTGGCGCCTCGGCGTCATCGCCACGCACAAGCAGAACGTCTTCGACAACGCCCTAGACGCCCTGCCCGAGAAGGCCAAGAAGGGCCTCGACCATCGCTATGGCTCGCTGCTGCCGGATGTCAGGTCGCTGCGTTTCATCGACCGCATCGTTGCCGACAGCCGGGCGGTGGCGCTCAACCACACCGCCGGCCTCTCGACGCCGCAGCAGGTCCAGATGGTGCTGTTCTCGCTGTTCGCGCTGATGGACGAAAGCGACAGCTACAAGAGCGAATTGAAGAAGCTGATCCGCCGGCGCGAGGCCGCGCTCTATCGCGAGCTCGGAATCGAGCAGGACAGCGACCCGAACGCCGTCGACTACTACACCCTGCTCGATCTCGAGGAGATCGCGCGCAAGCTCTATGGCGAGGAGTTCGCCGCCTGGGTGCTCAAGCGCTCGGCCGCCGGCGACTTCCTGTTCCGGATCGCCGACGAGACCGGCATCGTGCTGCTGCCGGGGCGCGGCTTCGGCACCAAGCAGCCGGCCGGCCGCGCCTCGCTCGCCAACCTCAACGAGTACGAGTACGCCAATATCGGCCGGGCCCTGCGCAGCATGGCCGACCAGTTCTACGCCCAATACAAGAAGGGCAAGAAGTAAGGCGGTCCGACGCGCCTCGCACAGGCCCCGCCCGACGACCATGGAGAACGCCGATGATCCCTCGGATCACCGCTGGCGCGCTCGGCGCGTCGGCCATCATTGCCTTGTCAGCGAGCCTGCCGGCCAGCCCGGCGGCCGCCTGCAACCGGATGGACGGCTGCATCCACGACGCACAGCTCGAGAACTACGGCATGATGCATGACGGCCGCATGGGTGCGGCCATGCGCAGCGGCGCAGCGAATGTCGAGGCGTACCGGGAAATGGGTATGGCGGCGACCCGGCAGGAGCAGCCTCGAACCGGGCTAAGGAAGCGGCCGGCCAGCCTCAGTGGCCGCTGAAGACCAGCGTCCTGATCGGCAGCACCAGCGCCTGGATGCGCAACAGCATGGCATGGACCACTCCGGTCGCGTCGACCGCGTGCAGCGCGATGCGTCGCAGCGTGCCGGTGTTTTTGTCGGCGATGATGTCGTGGTTGTTGCTGTAGGCGTTGGCGATGCAGCTCGAGCCCGGCGTGACGCCGTCGAGCCCGCCCGAGTAGAGCGGCTCCATATAGGTCAGGATCGTGCCCGGTCGCACCACCTGCTGGGCATCGATCAGCTGGTCGCCACTGCGGACCTGGCCAGCGGCAATGAAGTCCTGCACGCCGGTCACCACCATCGGGATGACCGTCCACGGCTTCGAGATGCAGGTGACCTCGGCGACCATGCCGACCTTCATCACCTGCGCCTCGATCTGGCCGAAGCCGGCCTGCAGCCGCCCACGGCCGGCTTCCTCCGGGATGAGCACGCCAGCCGGGCGCATGAACGGATTGACGATGTCGCCGGGCCGCAACGTGAACTGCTCGATATGGCCGTTGAAGCCGGCCCGGACCACGGTCTTGGCGAGTTCGACCTCGGCCTGCGCGATCGCGGCCGCGGCACTGGCGCGCTCGGCCGGCAGCAAGGTCGAGATCTTCGTCTGGGCCGCCGCCTGCGATGCCGTGGTGGCCGCAAGTGCTGCCTCGCGCCCCGCGGTCAGGTTCTCGAGCTTCTCGATCTCACGAAGGGCGACGATGTCGTCGTTGCGCCGCCTCAATTCGCGCTTGGTCTGCAGTTCGTCCAATGCCTGCTGCAGCGAGCTCCTGGCCTCCTGGATCTTGCCATCGAAGGACAGGATATCGGCCTTCGCGACCACCAATGCGGCCTCGACCTCAGCGAGCTTGCGTCGCGCCGTTTCGACCGCCGCTTGCTGGCTGGTGCTGTCGAGCGTGAAGATCGGCTCCCCCTGCGCGACCTTGCCGCTGACGCCGACATGGACCTGCGCGACCCGGCCGTTGATCTCGGAGATGATCGGGACGCTGCGGAAGAACACCGTGGCCGATGTCGTCGATGGGTGGTTGTAGAAGATCACCGTGATCAGCCCAACCGTCAGCATCACGCAGGTGACGATGCCCCAGCGCAGTTCGAACCAGACCGAATAGAGCGTGATCTCCTTGCCCAGTCGCCTGCCCTGACCGTAGCGGCGGTAGAGGTAGTCCGGGACGATGGTGAAAAGCGCGCAGACGAGAAGTTCGAGCATCGCTTACCCCTCAGTGCTGGCCGGTCGGCACGGCTGCTGCGGCCGGCCTGGGCGCGGGTTCTTCCGCCGGCGGCGCAATTCCATGCTCGACGTCGGAGGCCGCATCACCGCCACGGCCGGGCGCGATGCCGGCGATCTTCTCGAGCGAGCCGGCCATGCGGCTGAACATGCCGGAGAAATCGGGGACGTCGATGAGGGCTAGGAACAGGCCGATGACCCAGAAGAGATGCACATGGGTGAACAGGGCGAGCAGCCCGAGCACGGCGACGATCTCGAACTGGAGCTTGTGAGACTTGTGCGCGATTCGTTCAGGCAAGGTGTGCAGGCGCAGGAAGAGAAGGCCGACGCCGAGCACGGCGCCGAGCAGGATGATCGCGGTGGCGACCATCAGATAGTCCGTGCCACCCGGATCGGTTATGAATGGCGGCAGATGATGCGGCGCCGCGGGATGAAGTTGTTCCGCCATGCCATCCCCCCGGATCGATCAGCGACACTGGGTCAGGTGACTGACAAACCATACGGGAGTCAATGACGTCGAGGGACGGCACAACATCCGATCCGCCAGACTTGACAAATCGGAAAACCGCGATATTTCTAAATCATGGATCCGCTGATCGCCTTCAAGGCACTTGCCAACCCGGTACGGCTGAGAATTCTAACGGGCCTCAAAGAACCCGCCAGGCATTTTCCGCCGCAGGATGAAGGCGACATCGAACTCGACGGGGTCTGCGTCAGCAGTATTCAGGAAGGCATAGGCCTGTCGCAGTCGACCACCTCGGACTATCTCGGAATCCTGCACAAGGCCGGGCTGGTCACGATGAAACGGCGCGGCCAATGGACCTACTACAAGCGCGATGAAGACGGGATCAGCAAGCTGGCGGAGACGATGCGGACCAAGCTCTAGTTCATTTGCCCACGGAAATCTGAATATCGCGGTTTCTCGATTCAATTGCGCTGTCGCGAAAGCAGGCCACCGTTGATCGTGAGACCGGGCCGCCGCCGCAGCCGCCGCCGGATCGCAGGAAGAGCCATCTTCCGGGCCATGCCCTGCAATCAAACTCCGCTCATAAATCGGAATTTCGCGATTTCTCGAAAGGAAAGATCATGACGCAAACGATGAAGGCCGCTGTCCTGCCGCGCTTCGGCGGACCGGATGTTTTCGAGATGAGGGACGTGCCGCTGCCCCAGCCTGGCGCCCGGCAAGTGCGCGTGCGCATCCACGCCACGGCGCTGAACCCGCTCGACCTTCAGATGCGGCGCGGCGACTATGCCGCCCTGCTGCCCTTGCCTGCGATCATCGGTCATGACGTCTCAGGAATCGTCGATGCGACGGGCGCCGAAGTCGATGAATTCAAGCCCGGCGACGAGGTCTGGTACACGCCGAAGATCTTCGGCGGACAAGGATCCTACGCCGATTATCACGTGGCAGATGCCGAGATCATCGGCCGCAAGCCGGCCAATCTCAGCCATCACGAGGCGGCAAGCCTCACCCTCGCGGGCGGTACGGTCTGGGAGGCCTTCGTCACGCGTGCCCGGCTTCTCGTCGGCGAGACCGTCCTAATCCATGCCGGCGCAGGCGGCGTCGGTTCGGTTGCCATTCAGCTGGCGAAAGCGATCGGTGCGAGAGTACTGACCACGGCGCGGGCCCGCCATCATGCCTTCGTCTCGGCGCTCGGCGCCGACGCTGCGATCGACCATACGCAGGAGGACTATGTCGATGCGGCCCTGAGCCTGACCGACGGGCGGGGCGTCGACGTGCTGCTCGATACGATCGGCGGCGATGCCCTGTCCCGCGCTCCGTTCGCACTGGCCCCGCAAGGTCGCGTCGTCTCGATCGTCGACATCGCCCGGCCGCAGAACCTGCTCGAAGCCTGGGGCCGCAATGCGAGCTATCATTTCCTGTTCACCCGCCAGGACCGCGCCAAGCTCGATGGGATGAAAGCCCTGGTCGAGCGCGGGCTGATCAAGGCTGTGGTCGGGGCAACGCTGCCGTTCGACCAGATCACGCAAGCACATGAGCTACTGGAAAACGGTTCTGCTCGCGGCCTGCGGGGCAAGGTCGTCATCGACATTGCCGGGCTAGCCTAACAAGCGGCGGCTTGACAGTCCCGTCGACCTCGCTTCCGCTTATTGTCGGACAAGCGGAGCGGGGAAACGCCATCCATGCTGACGCTGCGCCAGATCGAGGTGATCCGGGCGATCATGATCACCGGCACGATCGCCGGCGCGGCCAAGCTGCTCAACGTCTCGGCGCCGGGTATCAGCCGCCTGATGAAGCACACCGAGCGGTCGCTCCGGCTCAAGCTGTTCGAGCGCCGGCACGGCCGCTACGTCCCGACGCCAGAGGCCAAGGACATTTTCGAGCAGATCAACGGGGTCTACCGCAAAGTCGACGACCTCCACGCGATGCTGGCGCGGATCGAGCGCGGCGGCGATGTGGAGTTCAAGCTCGGCTCGGTGCCGAGCATCTGCCATGTCATGGTGCCGCGCGCGATCGAACGCCTCAGGCGCAAGCATCCCGACCTGCGCATCGACATCAACATCCTCAAGATCGAGGAGGCGCTCGACTATCTCCTGCTCGGCAAGGGCGAGATCGTGGCGATGAGCTACAAGCTCGACCATCCCGGGTTGGATTTCATGCCATTGGCCATCGGCGAGCTGCTCTGCATCGTCCCGCAAGGCCATCCGCTCGCCGGCTATAGCAGCATCTCGGCCCGCGAGATCGTCCAGCATCCGCTGATCGGCATCGATCCGAACGACCCCTATGGCCGGATCATGAGCGAGATCTTCCAGCGCCAGAACCTGCGCTACGACATGGCGATCAAGGCGCGCTTCGGCACCACCGTCTGCTCGCTGGTCCGGGCCGGGCTCGGCATCGCCATCATCGACCAGTTCACTGTCGCGCACGGCTCGATGCAAGGCATCGCCACGATCCCGATCGAGGAGCCGACCCATTTCCAGACCTATGTCGCGATGAAGAACGACAAGGCACTCTCGCTTTATGCCGAGACCTTCGTGAAGCTGCTCCGCGAGGAAATGAACGCAGTGGTCGAACCAAGGCTGGCAAGTTCGCCCTGAAAGATAACATCGGGTTAGGTATTCGCGACAAATTGGTTATCGCGTTAGCAGTTCAAATCGGTTTATGTCGGAGCGATTGAGGAAGCCTGCCAAGACGGGCGCCCGAAGGGACCGGAATGTCGATCGTCGTCACCGCCAGAAAAAGCAAGCGGGTGCTGCTCGGGCTGATCGGCTCGCCGATCGCACATTCGGCGACGCCGGCGGCACAGGAAGCGGCGGCGCGGGCAGCCGGTATCGAGGCGCACTACCATCTGATCGAGGTCGCCGGCGCCGGCCGCGACGATCTCGCCGCCATGCTCGACGGTATCCGCCGGCTCGGCTTCTCCGGCATCAATGTCACCTTCCCCTACAAGGAAGCGGTCGTGCCGCTGCTCGACGGGCTGTCCGAGCAGGCGGCGGCGATGGGTGCTGTCAACACTGTCGTCGTCAACGATGGCAGGCTGATCGGCCACAACACCGATGCCTCGGGCTTCGCCACGGCCTATCGCCGGCTCGGCCGGCAGGATGACGATAAGCCGGTCGCAATCATCGGCGCCGGCGGCGTCGGCAAGGCGATCGCCTTCGCGCTCGCCGGCTGCGGCGTCACCCGGCTCAGACTTTACGACACGGATCGCAACAAGGCCGAAGCCCTTGCCGCAGCGTTGGATGCGCGCGCCGAGACCACGATCGCTGCCAGCGCCGAAGCGGCTGCCGAAGGCGCTGCCGGCATCGTCAACGGCACCCCGATCGGCATGCTGCCGGATCGCGGCATCCCGATCGAAGCGGGGGCGATCAAAGCGTCGCAATGGGTAGCGGACGCGGTCTATCACCCGCTCTATACGCCGCTGCTGAAAGCGGCGCAGAAGGCCGGTGCGACGGTTATGACCGGGCGCGAGCTCGCGATCCATCAGGGCGTCGACGCCTTTCGGCTGTTCACCGGGCTCGAGGCTTCGGAAACAGTGATAGGTGCAGCCTTCGACGCTGTGCTGGCGGCGCGCGAAAAAGCCGGGCACGCCGCCTGAGCAAGACGACCCGGACAGCACCGGGCGGGGATCAAGAAACTGAGGACGAGTGGAGGAAACGAAGATGAAGAAGCACTGGATCATCGCTGCCGCGCTCGGCATGGCCGCCAGCCTGCCGGCCCTGGCGCAGGACAAGGTCAAGCTGGTCGACGTCGTCGAACTCTCGGGCGCGGGCGCGACCGCCGGCACCAACTGGAAGAACGGCATCGACCTCGCCGTCGCCGACATCAACGCCAAGGGCGGCATCCTCGGCAAGCAGATCGAGATCGTCCACTACGACACCCAGACCAACCCCGGGAACACCCGCGCCGCCGTACAGCGCGCCATCGACGAGGGCACCTATGCCGTGCTCGGCCCGGTCTTCTCCGGCCCGATCGGTGCGTCCATGCAGATCGCCCAGCGCGCCGAGATCGCGCAGCTCGTCGGCGGCGAGGCGGCCGGCCTGACCAAGCAGGGCAACCAGTACTTGTTCCGGACCTCGCTCAGCCAGAGCGCGGCGATGCCGAAGATCGCCAAGTACCTGAAGGACACGATCAAGGCCGGCTCCGTCGCCGTGGTCTGGGTCAACAACGACTTCGGCAAGGGCGGCCGCGACGCGATCATCCCCGAGCTGGAGAAGGCTGGCATCAAGCTCGCGGTCGACGTCTCGACCGAGCAGGGCCAGGCCGACTTCGCCGCCGACGCGATCAAGGTGAAGAACGCCAATGCCGACGCGATCTTCGTGTACCTGAACGAGGAGGAGAGCGCCCGTTTCCTGCGCGCCGCCAAGCAGCAGGGCATCACCAAGCCGATGGTCGGAGAGACCACCCTGCTCGGCGCCAAGGTGATCGAGCTCGCGGGCGATGCCGCCAACGGCGTCAAGGGCCATGTCGGCCTCTCGATCGACGCGCCGATCCCGGCCTTCCAGGAATTCGGCAAGAAGTTCCAAGCCAAGTACAACTACGCCTCCGACCATAACGGCCTGAAGGGCTACATGGCCGTCCATATGGTGAAGTGGGCGACCGAGAAGCAGAAGAAGTTCGACAAGAAGGGCGTCGCCGATACGCTGCGCGGCGCGACGATCAAGACCTCTGACGAGCCGGGCATCCTGATCGAGACCACGATCGAGAAGAACGGCGACCTCGACCGCGAGAGCTTCCTCGCCGAGGTCAAGGACGGCAAGCAGGTGATCACGGCAACGCTGCCGAAGATCAACCCGTAACAGGCGCGTCATTCTCGGGCGGCGCAATGCGCCGACCCGAGAATCTCATCGTCCAGAGATGGTCGGGTCAGGCCCGACCATGACGCTCACCGAACCGAGCGAGACAGCGCCATGGCCGAATTCCTCGCCTATCTCATCGCCGGCATCGCCACGGGCGCGATCTATGCCCTCGCCGCGATCGGCTTCACTTTGGTCTGGCAGACCTCGCAGACGATCAACTTCGCCCAGGGCGAGTTCGTCATGCTGCCGGCGGTGCTGGTGCTGCTCGCGATCAAGCTGTTCGGCGCGCCGGTCTGGCTGGGCGCCCTGATCGGCATCGCCGCCTTCATCCTGATCTTCGGCGTCGGCTTCAAGCTCGCGGTGGTCGATCCGATGATCCGGCATGGCGTATTGCCACTCGCCATCGCCACCATGGCGCTGTCCATCATCATGAAGGAGGGCGCCAAGGACGGCTTCTCGGCCGAGGCGCAGAAATTCCCATCCTTCGTGCCGACCGAGACGATCTCGGTCTTCGGCGCGGCGATCTCGCTGCAGCATGTCGCGATCATCGCCGTCGCTTTTGCCGTGATCGGGCTGCTGCAATGGTTCGTCGGCGGCACCCGCCTCGGCCGGCAGATGCAGGCGACCGCGCAGAACCCGACGGTGGCGCGCATCCTCGGCATCCCGGTCGAGCGCATGGTGCTGCTCACCTTCGTGATCAATGCGGCGCTCGCCGTCGTCGCCTCGGTGCTGATCTCGCCGATCTACCTGGCGAAGTTCTCCAATGGCGAGGTGATCGGCCTGTTCGCCTTCATCGCGGCGATCGTCGGCGGCTTCAACCAGGTCCGCGGCGCCCTCGTCGGCGGGCTGATCGTCGGCATCGTCGACAGCATGGCCGCCGCCTACATCTCGACCTCCTACCGGCTCGCCGTGCCGCTCGTGCTCCTGGTCATCGTCATCCTCGTCAAGCCGGAAGGCCTGATGGGCCGCAAAGAGGAGCGCCGGGTATGACCGCGCCCGCAACCCACAGCGCCGCGACCTCCGCGGCGCGCCGCCTGCCCCTGCCCGGCTTCATCGACGGCACGCTGCTGACGCTCGTCGCCGCCGCGATCATCCTCTGGTTCGCTCCCTCCGGCATGGGCCGCTACGGCACCTATGTGCTCTCGCTCTGGCTGGTGATGAGCGTCGCGGTGATGGGGCTCAACCTGACGCTCGGCTATGCCGGCCTGAAGTCGCTGGCGCAGGCCGCCTTCATGGGGATCGGCGCCTATGCGACGGCGCTTTTGACCAGCAAGGTCGGGCTCAACTGGTACGCCTCCTTCGCGATCTCCGGTCTCATCACCTTCGCGGTCGGGCTCGTGCTCGGCTTCCCGGCGCTCAGGGTCAAGGCGCATTACCTCGCCTTCGTGACGCTGGCCTTCTCGACGCTGATCTGGCTGATCCTTCGCAATGAGCAATGGCTGACCGGCGGCGTCTTCGGCTTGTCCAACATCCCGCGGCCGAGCTTCTTCGGGCTCAAGCTCGACGGCGCGCTCGCCTTCCACCGCTTCGTCGTCGTGGTCACCTTCCTGCTCGCCGTCGTGCTCTGGTGGATGATCCGCTCGCCCTGGGGCCGCGCCTTCACGGCGCTGCGCGAGAACCCCATCCGCGCCGCGAGCCTCGGCATCGACACCCGCATGTACACGCTGCTCGCCTTCGCGATCGGCTCGGCCTATGCCGGCTTCGCCGGGGCGCTCTATGCGCCGCTGGTCGAGTTCATCGACCCCTCGCCCTTCTCGCTGTCGCAGAGCTTCTTCCTGCTGCTGATGGTGGTCGCCGGCGGCGCCGGCTACCTGCTCGGCCCGTTCATCGGGGCGCTGCTCGGCGTCGTGCTGCCGGAATGGCTGCGCTTTGCCGGCTCGCTCTACCTGATCATCTTCGCGGCGATCGTCATGCTGCTGCTGATCGCCTGCCCGCAGGGCATGAGCGGTCTGCTCGAACGCGGCTGGAACCGGCTTACCGGCAAGAAGGAGGGCGCGCGATGACCGAGGTCCTCGAAGTCTCCAACCTCCACAAGGCCTTCGGCGGCATCAAGGCGGTGAACGGCGTCTCCTTCAAGGTCAACGAAGGCGAGATCCTCGGCATCATCGGCCCGAACGGTTGCGGCAAGTCAACCCTGTTCAACTGCATCCTCGGCCAGCTCGAGCCGACCGAGGGCGCGGTGAAGCTCGACGGACGGGACGTCACGAACATGCGTCCCTCGGAGCTCAACAAGCTCGGTGTCAGCCGGACCTTCCAGCTGCTGCAGGTCTTCCCCGAGCTCTCGGTACGCGAGAACCTGATCCTCGCCGGGCAGGAGCACGAGGGCACGATGCTGTCGCGCTTCTTCGGGGCGCGCGATGCCGGGCTTTCGGCCAAGGCGGAGCAGATGATCGGCTTCTTCAAGCTCGGCCACCTTGCCGACGCCAAGGCCGGCGGGCTCTCCTATGGCCAGCAGAAGCTGCTCGACGCCGCCATGGCCTTCATGGCCGGGCCGCGCCTCGTCCTGCTCGACGAGCCGGCCGGCGGGGTCAATCTCACCATGCTGGGCGATGTCAAGGAGCGCCTGCGCGCCATCAATGCCGAGCAGGGCGCGACCTTCGTGGTGATCGAGCACAACATGGATTTCGTGATGTCGCTGTGCTCGCGCGTCATCGTGCTGGCCGAAGGCAAGGTCCTGGCCGAGGGCACCCCGGCCGAGGTCCGCGCCAATCCGGCCGTGATCGAAGCCTATCTCGGGCATTGAGGAGCGACGCCATGACCACTCCCATCCTCGAACTCGACGGCGTGGTCGGCGGCTACGGCGCCATGACCATCCTCAACGGGACGACGTTCAAGGTACCGCGCGCGGCGATCACCACGGTGATCGGCCCGAACGGCGCCGGCAAGTCGACCGTGTTCAAGGCGATCTTCGGCCTGCTCAAGGTGCGCGAGGGCCATATCCGGCTGGAAGGCCAGGAGATCACGAACTGGAACCAGCGCAGGCTGCTGGAAGCCGGCATCTGCTATGTGCCGCAGGGCCGCAACATCTTCCCCGAGCTCTCGGTGCGCCACAATATCGAGCTTGGCGCGGTCGCAGCCGGCAGCCACATCACCGACATGCCCAGGCGGATCGAGGCGGCGCTCGACCGCTTCCCGTCGCTGCGGGCCAAGGCGGACGTCCAGGCCTCGACGCTTTCCGGCGGCCAGCAGAAGCAGCTCGAGATCGTGCGCGGCCTGCTGCTCGATCCCAAGCTGGTGCTGATCGACGAGCCCTCGATCGGGCTCTCGCCAATGATGGTGCAGGAGACCTTCGACATCCTGAAGGAGTTGCGCGCCAAGGGCGTCACCATCCTGATGGTCGAGCAGAATGCCCGCTCGGCCCTGGAAATCTCGGATGAAGGCCTGGTGCTGGAGCTCGGCCGCACCCGCATGCAGGGGCCAGCGGCTGACATCCTCGCTGATCCACGCGTCCGCCAGCTCTTCCTCGGCGGCGCGATGACGGAAGCGGCGTGATGGCGTCTCGTCGTCATTGCGAGCGTAGCGAAGCAATCCAGGAGCGGCAGCACTCTACGTCCTCCTGGATTGCTTCGTCGCTACGCTCCTCGCAATGACGGACCACGCGATCTGACTACGGAGCCCATATGAACCCGACCTCGATCGCCACCGTCTCGCTCTCCGGCGATCTCGCCGACAAGCTGCGCGCCATCGCTGCCGCCGGCTTCGACGGGGTCGAGGTCTTCGAGAACGACTTCCTGACCTTCGACGGCAATCCGCGCGATGTCGGCAAGATGATCACCGACCTCAACCTCGCCATCGTCGCCTTCCAGCCCTTCCGCGATTTCGAGGGCATGCCGGAGCCGCTGCGCGGGCGCACCTTCGAGCGGGCGCGGCGCAAGTTCGAACTGATGAACGAGCTCGGCGCAAAGCTGATGCTGATCTGCTCGAACGTCTCGCCGCAATCGCTCGGGGGCATCGACCGCGCCGCCCACGATCTCAACGAGCTCGGCGATCTCGCAGCGAAACATGGCGTGCGCGTCGGCTTCGAGGCCTTAGCCTGGGGCCGCCACGTCAACGACTATCGCGATGCCTGGGAGATCGTGCGCCGCGCCAATCATGACCGTATCGGCCTGATCCTCGATTCCTTCCACACGCTGGCGCGGCGCTCGCCGCTGGAGCCGATCGCCTCGATCCCCGGCGACCGGATCGAGCTGGTCCAGCTCGCCGACGCGCCGCTGCTCGACATGGACGTGCTGAGCTGGAGCCGGCATTTCCGCAATTTCCCCGGCCAGGGCGACCTGCCGGTCGCCGACTTTCTTCGTGCGGTCGAGGCGACCGGCTATGCAGGCCCGCTCTCGCTCGAAATCTTCAACGACCAGTTCCGCGCCGGCTCGGCCAAGCGCGTCGCGGTCGACGGTTTGCGCTCGCTGATCCAGCTCGCCGACCAGACGGCGCGACTGAACGATCCGGCCAAGGCGGAGATGCCGGACCGGGCGCCATTGCTCGGTGTCGAGTTCATCGAGTTCGCGCTCGACGAAGAGCCGGCGCAGGCGCTGGCAAGCCTGTTCAGCGCGCTCGGCTTCCACAAGAGCGGCGAGCATCGCAGCAAGTCCGTGACGCGCTGGAGCCAGGGCGGCATCAACCTGATCGTCAATACCGAGAAGGACGGCTTCGCGCAGTCGCATGCGATCATGCACGGGCCCGGCGTCTGCGCGCTGGCGTTGCGCGTCGGCGATGTCGCGGCGACGATGGCGCGCGCCCGGGCGCTGAAGGACACGACCTTCGAGCAATCGGTCGGGCCGGGCGAGATGGAGATCCCGGCGATCCGCGGCGTCGGCGGCAGCCTGATCTACTTCACCGAACCGCGCCCGGACGGCGCCCAGAGCTGGCATGACGACTTCATCGCCACCGGCGACGGCGCAAACGCCCCTGCCCTGCTCACCGAAGTCGATCACATCTCGCAGTCGATGGACTATGACGAGATGCTGTCCTGGCTCTTGTTCTACACCTCGCTCTTCGCGCTCGACCGCATCCCGCAGCTCGCCATCGCCGATCCGGCCGGGCTGGTGCAGAGCCGGCCGCTGGTCAATGCGGACGGCTCGGTGCGCCTCATTCTCAACGGCTCGCAGGCGACGCGGACCCTGTCCTCGCGCTTCGTCTCCGAGCATTTCGGCTCGGGCGTGCAGCACATCGCCTTCACCTCGCCTGACATCTTCGCAGCGGTGGCGGCGATGCGCGCCGCCGGGCTCGATTTCCTCGATATCCCCGAGAACTATTACGACGACCTCGAAGCCCGCTACGGGCTGGAGCCGGAATTCCTCGACCGTTTGCGCGAGCACCACATCCTCTATGACCGCGACGGCGAGGCCGAGTTCCTGCAGGTCTACACCCACGTCTTCGCCCAGCGCTTCTTCTTCGAGATCGTCGAGCGGCGCGGCGGCTATGCCGGCTTCGGCGCGGTCAATGCGCCGGTCAGGCTGGCGGCACAGGCGCGCGAGGCGCGGCCGGTGACGGTGCCGCGCCCGCTGCATGAGGATTGACGCCCCGCAGCGCCGGCCATTGTCTGACGATGATTGTGGCCATGGGTGCCCGGGGCCGCGCCCAGGCACCCATGGCCGCCGCCCGGACTGAGCCTTGGGGAGGACCAGCTCAGCCGCGCAGCATCTGCATCGCAGCGGGATAATAGCGGAAACCATCGCCGGCCTTGGCGAGATTGCCGAAGCCCGGCCAGGCAAAATGATAGGACATCACTGGCGTCTTCTGCTCGGCCAGCATGGTCAGCAGCTTCACCCGCGACTGCACCGACATCTTCGGGTCCCAGTCATAGGCGAATTCGACGCGTGGATTCTCGGTCAGCAGGATCGGGTGGTGGGTGAGATCGCCTAGGAAGACGAAGGACTTTCCGCCCGAGGAGACGTTGAAGATGGTGTGGCCGGGGCTGTGGCCCGGCGCCGAGATCGCGGTGATGCCCGGCAGGAACTCCTGCCCATCCTTGAAGAAGACGACGCGGTCACGCACCGGGCGGAGATTGGCGCGGGCATGTTCGCCGAAGGCCTTGAACGGCGTGCCGAGCCGGGCGTCGTCAAGCCAGAAGTCATGATCGACTTGGCTGATATAGATCTGCGCATTGGGAAAGTTCGGCTTGCCCTCCGCCGAGCAGATGCCGCCGGTATGGTCGATATGAGCATGGCTGCAGACGATGGCGTCGATCGATGCCGGGTCGATGCCCGCCTCCTGCATGCTTTTGAGCAAGCGCCCTGTCGTCGGGCCGAAGGCCTTGGAGAAGCCCATGCCGGTGTCGAACATCACAAGCCGGTCGCCGAAATTGACGATCGGAATGTTCTGCTCGAGCACGACATTGTCCTTCGCCAGGAAATTCGCCTCGAGAAGGCCGTAGACCTGCTCCTTCGGCAGGCCGAGGAAGCTGGAACCGGGATCGCCCAGCGGCAACGGCCCATCCGAGACCACCGTGACCTCGGCTTGGCCGAGCGCGAAGCGGTAGTAATAGGGCACCTGGCTGTTCGCGAGCGGGGCCTTGGCGACGGCGCCGCCGGGCCAGGCCGCGCCGGCGGCGAGCGCGGCCGCGCCGGTGAGGAAGCCGCGGCGGCTGGTGAACGGGATGAGCAGGTTCGACATGGCGTTCCTCCGGGTGGAAAGGGAGCGGCGTCAGGCGCCGTCTTCTTCGCCGGGCAGCCTTGCGTCGCGTCAGGCCTTGCCGGACAGGAAAGATGCACGCCCGCGCAGTGGACGGCCAATAAGGCTTCGCTCTAGTCTGCATAAGCGAAAGCTCGCGCTCGCGGGCCAATGAAGGGGAACGGGACGACGATGGATCTGCGCCAGTTGCGCTATTTCACGGCCATCGTCGAACAGGGCTCGTTCTCCAAGGCGGCAGTCAAGCTCAGGGTGGCGCAGCCGGCGCTGAGCCAGCATCTGCGCCATATGGAGGACGAGCTCGGCGTCGCCCTGCTGCATCGCGGCACGCGCGGCGTGCAGCCGACCGAGGCGGGGGAGCGCCTGCTCGCCAAGGCCCGCATCATCCTCGCCGAATTCGCCGAACTGCGCGACAGCGTGCGCGGCGAGCAGGCGGCGCCGGCCGGCGAGGTCAGGATCGGCCTGCCAGGTACGGTCAGCGAGCAGTTCAGCGTGCCATTGATCGAGGCGACGCAGGAGCGTTTTCCCGATGTACGCATCCGCGTCGCCGAGGCTATGAGCGGCTTCGTGCTCGACTGGCTGCGCAAGGGCGAGGTTGATCTTGCGGTGATCTACTCGACCTCCGATCCGAAGGGGCTCGGCATCCACCATGTCCTGACCGAGGAGCTCTGCCTCTTCGGCATCCCGGCTCTGACGGCACTGAAGACCGCACCCGGCCAGGCGGTGACGCTGACCGAGGCCGCCGGGCTCGACCTGATCCTGCCCGGGCCGGGCCATGGCCTGCGCGACCAGATCGACGAAGCGGCAGCGGGCATCAACGCCACCGTCCATGCCGCGGTCGAGATCGAATCCTATACGCAGATCAAGCGCCTGGCCGAGCGCGGCCTCGGCTACAGCATCCTGCCGCGCATGGCGGTGAGGGCGCAGGAGAAGGCCGGCATCTTCCAGACTTGGCCACTGGAAGAACCTTCGCTCTATCGCAAGGTCTACCTGGCCTATTCGACCGAGCGGCCGATGACGGCCGCGGCCCGCGCCATCGGCCAGCTCTCCTGGGAGATTCTGCGCGGCCTCGTCGCCGACGAGCGCTGGACCGCGACGCTGGGCGACGAGACCGATCCGCCCGCCTTATACGGCTGATCGGGATTTCGTCTTTGACAGGCGGCGCGGCGAGCCGAACACTCGCCGTCAAATCAGCTCACGAGGATACGCCTTGAAGACTCGCGCCGCCGTGCTGCACGCCAGCCCCGTCACCGCGCCCTATGCGCAGTCGAAACCGCTTCGGATCGAGGAGGTCGAGCTCGCCCCGCCGACGATGGGCGAGGTGCTGGTCAGGGTTCGGGCCGCGGGCCTCTGCCATTCCGATCTCTCGGTGATCGACGGCAACCGGCCGCGCCCGGTGCCGATGGTGCTCGGCCATGAGGCCGCCGGCGAGGTCGAAGAGGTCGGCCCCGGCGTCACCGACCTCAGGAAGGGCGACCGCGTCGTCATGGTCTTCGTACCCTCCTGCGGCCATTGCGCGCCGTGCAGCGAGGGGCGCCCTGCCTTGTGCGAACCCGGCAACGCCGCCAACGGCGTCGGCGAGTTGATGGCGGGCGGGCGCCGGCTCTCGCAGAACGGCCAGCCGGTGCACCATCATGTCGGCGTCTCCGCCTTCGCCGAGCACACGGTGATGTCGCGCCATTCGCTGGTCAAGATCGAGGCCGATATCCCGCATGAGATCGCGGCGCTGTTCGGCTGCGCCGTGCTGACAGGCGTCGGCGCCGCCGTGAACACCGCCAAGGTCCGCGCCGGCGAGACGGCGGCGGTCGTCGGGCTCGGCGGCGTCGGCCTCTCCGCATTGCTCGGCGCGGTCGCCTGCGGCGCCTCGCGCGTCATCGCCGTCGACCTCTCGGACGAGAAGCTGAAGATCGCCCGCGAGCTCGGCGCGACCGACACCTTCAATGCCGGCGCGCCCGATGTCGTCGAGGCGATCCGCGCCGCCACGAAGGGGGGCGTCGACCATGGACTCGAAATGGCCGGCTCGGTGAAGGCGCTGGAGCTCGCCTACCAGATCACGCGGCGCGGCGGCACGACGACCACGGCCGGCCTTGCCAATCCCGCCCATACGATGGCGCTGGCGCCGGTCCGGCTCGTCGGCGAAGAGCGGACACTGAAGGGCTCCTATGTCGGCTCCTGCATCCCGGTGCGGGACATCCCGCGCTTCATCGACCTCTACCAGCGCGGCCGGCTGCCGGTCGACAAGCTCTGGACCAGCTCGAGCCCACTCGACGGCATCAATGAGGGTTTCGACGCGCTGAACGAAGGCCGGACGATCCGGCACGTCATCCAGATGTAGGGATCATGCGCTTGCCGTTGCCGCGCGCGGCGCAAGCGCGGCGGCAAGCGCCGCCGCCAGCATGAGCGCGACCGCAAGCCCGGCGAGCGCTGCGAAACCGGCGCTGGCATAGAGCGGCCCGAAGCCCGTCGTCCCGGCGAACAGCGCGAGATAGGTGACGCCGCTGTTGAGCCCCATGATCGCGCCGCGACGGCCGGGATCGAGCGCCGCGAGCCGCAGGATCAGCACGTTCAGCGCGGCGTGATTGGCCATCCCCCAGCAGAAGACGACGGCGAGCAGGGCCGGATAGGAGGCGGAGGCAGCGGTCATCGCCAGATAGACAGCACCGACCACCGCAAAGAACAGCGGCAGCAATCGGGCGGGACCGAGCCGGTCGATCCAGCGGTCGAGGAAGGTCGTCGCCCCGAAGCCGAGGCCATAGCACAGTGCCAGCAGGCCACCGGCACTGACCGGCAGGCCGAGCCCGCGATGCAGATGGTCGCCGACATAGGCATAGACGCCGTAGAACGAGGCCATGAAGGCGGCGCAGGCGAGCAGCAGCGGTGCGATGCCGGGAACGCGCAGGGCCAAAAGCGGCGACGGCGCGGCGCGTCCGGTCGCAGTTCCACCCGCGGTCAGCTTTGTGGTCCCGGCCATGGCGGCGAGGCCGACGACGACGACGATGCCGTAGACCATGCGCCAGCCGAAGAGGTCGGCGATCACCGCCGAGAGCGAGACACCGGCGACCATGCTCAGCGTCCAGCCGAACAGGACGATGCCGAGCGTATCGCTTTCGCGGCCGGCCGGCGCCGCCAGCGCGGCGAGCGTATAGATCGACGGCAATGCGAGGCCGGCGGCGAGCCCGGCCAGCAATTGCGCGCCGACGAAAGCCGGCAGGGCTGGTGCCGCCCCGCTCGCCGCGAGGGCCGCCAAAAAGGCAAGCAACGCGTAGCGCAGGACCCGGCCCGCGCCGAAGCGGTCGATCAGCCCGGCGAGCAGCAGAGCGCTCGCCGCGGTGCCGATGCCGAAGGCGGCCGAGGCCGTCATCAACGCCGGCACGCCGGAGGCGAAGCTCTCCGCCACGCGCGGGGCGATCGGCCCCAACGCCAGCGAGTTGGCGCCGACGAGGCCGATGCACAGGCAAAGTGCATAGGCTGCGGCTGGAATACGGGGCGCTTCCGAAGTTGTTTGATTTGCATTCGTCATTTCTACAGAATGACCGAATGAAATTCCGGTTCAATTGGAGATCGACGAATGCTCGAAAAAACAGATAGCGTTCGGCGCAACCGCGGGTCCGAGCGCGAACTCGATGCGATGGACCGAAAGCTGTTAGGCGTCCTGGTCGAGGACGCGACGATCAGCTACGCCGATCTCGGCGAGCGTGTCGGCCTGTCGCCTCCGGCGGCGCATGAGCGGGTGAAGCGGTTGCGGCGCTGCGGCGCGATCAAGCGGGTTGCGGCGCTGATCGAGCCGGAGGCGACCGGCAAGACGCTGCTCGCCTTCGTCCATGTCGATACCACCGGCTGGGGCAAGACGACGACGCTCTTGGCGATCGAGGCCCATCCCGAGGTCGAGGAGATCCATTCGGTCGCCGGCGACACCTGCATGATGCTGAAGGTGCGCACGCAGAGCACGCACGCGCTCGAGGGCCTGCTGGCGAAGATCTACGACGTGCCCGGCGTCACCGCGACGCGCAGCTATGTCGTGCTCTCGACCTACCTGGAACGGCCGGTCCAGCCTGGCATCACCGGCGAATGGCCAGGGCGGGTGAAGGCCCCTCGGCTGCCGGCCCCAGCCGGCGCGGGCTGAGCCTCAGCCGAACATGGCGGAGGTGCTCGCCGGCTTGGCCGCGAATGGCACCTTGAGATGATGCAGCCGCAGCGGCTGGTGCAGGACATAGCCGCCCTTGTCATGGTCCGACAGCGCCTCGAAGCGCGCGAGCAGCTTGCCGCGCGCTGCCTGCGCCCGCTTCTCGCGCGCGGGATCGATCACGACGGCACGCTCGAGGAAGGCCTCGGCATCGGCAAACGTTTCGATGCGGTCGTATTCGATCTGCCTGATTTCGCTGACGATGCCGAGCCGCCTTGCCCTGACGATCGCATCCTGCGCCGCCTGCCGGACCTCGGTCTCGTCCTCGATCAACCGCAGCGCATCGAAGAACGATCCTTCCGACAGGGGTTCGACGACGATGACGCTGCCACCCTTGCCGACGACGCGGGCGGCCTCCTCCAGCGCCAGAAGCATGTCGGGGATGGGAATATGGTGCAGGCTGTTGAGGAAAATCGCGGCGTGCATGCTGGTATCGCCGAAGGGCAGAAGCTGAGCGCAGCCCTGCTTGAGCACCGCCTTCGGCACGAGCGTCTGCGCGACCTCCAGCATCGCCTCGTCCGGATCGAGCCCGGCGACGCTGGCGCCTCGCTCGGCCAGCGCCTGCAGCAGGCTGCCCCGGCCACAGCCGATATCGAGGATGCGCCGGCCCTGCAGGGGCGCAAGTAATCCTCCCAGGATATCGACGGTATCGCCTGCCGGCAGCGTCCACATGGGTCAATCAATGCTTGCGCCCGCTACCGGGCGCAAGCCCTGCTCCCGCACGATCCCAAGCTACTCCTTACGGATGACAACCTGGCCGCGCTCTACGCGTTCCCCGTCACCCGTGCTTGTGCACGATCGTCTTGGCGACGGCGAACTCCTCCAGCGCCATGAAGCCCTTCTCGCGGCCATGGCCGCTCTTGCCGGTGCCGCCGAAGGGCAGTTCGATGCCGCCGCCGGCGCCATAGCCGTTGATGAAGACCTGGCCGGCGCGGACGCGCTTGGCGACACGCTGCTGGCGTCCGCCGTTATTGGTCCAGACGCCGGCAACGAGCCCATAGGGCGTGGAATTGGCGAGCTTCACCGCATCCTCCTCGTCGTCGAAGGAGAAGGCGGCGAGGACGGGCCCGAAGACCTCCTCCTGCTCCAGCCGGTTGCCGCGCGGTACCTGGCCGAACAGGGTCGGGGTCACGTAGAAGCCGCCATTGGGCACGCCCTGCGCGATCGCGCCCTCGGCGAGCACAGGGACGCCCTGCTCGCGGGCCTGATCGACGAAACTCTGCACCCGGCCACGCTGCTTGGCGTTGATCACCGGTCCGCAATCGAGATCCATCTCGGGCGTGCCGGCGCGCAGCTTGGAGAACTGCCTGGCGACGGCGCCGACGAAATCGTCATAGACGGTCTTCTGCACCAGCACGCGGCTGCCGGCCGAGCAGGTCTGCCCGGTGTTCTGGACGATCGCCTTGCAGACGATCGGCACGGCGGCGTCGAAATCGGCGTCGTCGAACACGATCTGGGGCGACTTGCCGCCGAGCTCGAGCGTGCAGGTGATGAAATTGTCGGCGCAGGCCTTCTGGATGATCTGGCCGACCTGCGGCGAACCGGTGAAGGAAATGAAGCCGACGCCGGGATTGCGGCAGAGCGCCTCGCCCGCCTCATGGCCGCGGCCGGTGACGATGTTGATGGCGCCATCGGGGAAGCCGACCTCGGTGGCGAGTTCGGCGAGGCGCAGCGCGGTCTGGCAGGCATCCTCGGCCGGCTTGAGCACCACCGCATTGCCCATTGCGAGCGAGGCGGTCAGCGAGCGGCCGAACATCTGAGCCGGATAGTTCCAGGGCAGGATATGGCCGGTGACGCCATAGGGCTCGTGAATGACGCTGACATTGTAGCCGTTGAGGAACGGGATGATGTGGCCGTGGACCTTGTCGGCCGCGCCGCCATAGAACTCGAAATAGCGCACGGTCGCCTCGATATCGGCGCGCGCCTGCGCCATCGGCTTGCCGGTGTCCTGCGCCTCGATCTTCGCCAATTCGTCGAAATGATCCTGGACCTTGAGGGCGAGCCTGGAGATCAGCCGGCCGCGCTCGGCGGCGGTCAATCTGCCCCAGGCGCCTTCATAGGCGGCGCGGGCAGCCCGCACCGCATCATCGATGTCTTCGGCATTCCCGCAGGCGATGCGGGTGAATTCCTCGCCGGTCGCCGGAGCGAGCACCGCCATGGTCTCGCCGGTGCGGCCGGCGACATGCCGGCCGTTGATGAAGTGCTGGGTCATGTAGCCGTCCTTCCAAATGCTTCGAAGCGAACCTCGACCTGTCCTCTCCCCCCTTGTGGGGGAGAGCTTGAGAGGGGGGTAGTCAGCCGCGCGGTCGGACGCGTTGCATCCGCCGCACGGCAAATCATCCGGGGCAGCGCCTGGCATACCCCCCTCCCAACCCTCCCCCGCAAGGGGGAGGGCTTATCCCGTGGCATTCAATGCAGCCCGGCCGCGGCGAGCGAGCTTTCGGCCAATTGGGTTTCGCTGACCTCGCCGCGCTCGATCGCATAGGCCCGGCCCGCGAAGTTGCGCAGCAGACTGGGGTTGGATTCGGTGATCAGCAAGGCGATGTCGGGATGGCTGTCGCGCAGGGCGCGCAGTGCGGCGGCATAGCGGTTGGCCAGAACCGGGGCAAGCCCTTGGAAGGGCTCGTCCAGCAGGATGACGCGGCTGCCGATCATCAGCGCCCGGGCAAGAGCCGCCATCTTGCCCTGCCCGCCGGAGAGCCCCGCCGCCGGGCGCTGACGCAGATCGGCGAGCTCGGGCAGCACCGCGTAAATTCGCTCCAACCTTCTTTCGATCTCGGCCTCCCCGAGCTTCATCACCTCGGCCGGCAGGCGGATGTTCTCCTCGATGGTGAAGGTCGAGAACAGCCGGCGATCCTCCGGCGCATAGCCGATGCCGAGGCGCGGCCGCTCATGCGCCTTCACGCTGTCGAGCGGCTTGCCGTCGAAGCTGATCGCGCCACCGGTCACCGTCATGAAGCCCATGATGGCGCGCAGCAGGCTGGTCTTGCCGGCGCCGTTGCGGCCGATCAGCGCGACGGTCGCGCCCTCCTCCAGCGACAGCGAGGCCCGGCGCAGCACCTGCACGCCTTCGATCTCGGCCGAGAGCTCCCTGATCTCCAGCATGAGCTAGACCCTGCCATGGTCGAGAGGAGCCGCCCCGTCATTCCGGGGCGGCCCGCAGGGCCGAGCCCGGAACCCATGAACACGGCGCCATGAGGCCGGGCGCGGCGATGGCAGCGCAAATCCTGCGCCGTCAGTGGCCATGGATTCCGGGCTCTTCGCTGCGCGAAGCCCCGGAAAGACGGAGGTGGCTCCATATGAAATCCGCATGATCAGACCCCCACCCCGATTACGGTCTCACGCACCTCCGGATGGCTAAGGATCTCCTCCGGCGTGCCCTGATGGGCGATGCGCCCGCCCGTCCAGACCGCGACGCGATTGGCGTAGCGGGCGACCACATCCATGTCGTGCTCGACGAAGACCGCGGTGGTGGCGCGGGCGTCGAGCACGTGGGTCAGCGTGTCCATCACCTGGAATTTCTCGGTCGAGGACACGCCGCTGGTCGGCTCGTCCATGAAGATCAGCTTCGGTTCGAGCGCGAGCGCGACGGCGATGTCGATCAGCTTGCGCATGCCTTCGGGCAGTTCGCGGACGATGCGGTTGCCGGTCGCCTTCAGGCCGACCAGATCGAGCAGCGCCCACATCTCCTGCGCCTTCGGATGGCGCTGCATGGCGAGGAAGGGCGACCAGGAACCCTCACGGGCGGAGAGCGCCAGCAGCAGGTTCTCGATCACGGTGTTGTCGAGGAAGAGCTGCGGGATCTGGAAGGAGCGGCCGATGCCGAGGCGGGTGATCGCCTGCGGCGACAACTTCGTCACGTCCTGACCGTTGAAGACCACTCGGCCGAATTGCGGCTTGAGATACCCGGTGCAGAGATTGATGAAGGTGGTCTTGCCGGCGCCGTTCGGGCCGATGATGGCGATGCGTTCGTTCGCCGCGACCTTGAGCGAGGCGCCATTCGCCGCCTGCACGCCGCCGAAGCGCAGGTGGAGGTCATCCGCCTCGAGGATGACGCCGCTCATCGCCGGCCCTCCTCGCGCTGCGGCCTGCTCTTGCCGGCGACGATGCCGTAGAGGCCCGCCGGGGCGAAGAAGATGATGACCAGCAGCATGACGCCAAGCACCGCATGCCAGGTCTCGGGCGCGTAGACCGCCGCATAGCCGCGAATGATCTGGAACATCAGCGCGCCGAGGAAGGGGCCGGCGACGCCGCCGATGCCGCCCAGGATCGCGATGAAGACGAATTCCCCGGAGCGCACCCAATAGGCCAACTCCGGCGTCACATGGCCGGAGACGAGCGCGATGATCGCGCCGCCCAGTCCCGCCAACAGGCCGGAGAGCAGATAGGCGCCGTAGAGCACCTTGCGCGGGGAGACGCCGAGATATTCGAGCCGGGTTTCGTTCGACTTGATCGCCTCAAGCGCCTTGCCGCCGGGCGAAAGCAGATAACGGGCGACGAAAAGCGCGGCGAGGATGCAGAGCACCAGCGTGACGTAGAAGGTGGCGAGCTCGAACTGCTCGCGGCCGAATTCGATGCCGGCGAAGCTCGGGCGGGGCACGCGCTTGCCGTCGGCGCCGCCGGTGATCGGGAAGAGCTTCTCCAGCAAGGAAAAGAACACCATGGAGATGGCGAGGTTGAGCATGCCGAAGAAGATCGCGCGGTAGCGCACGACGAAGAGGCCGACGATCGCCGCAAGCAGCCCCGAGGCCGCCATGCCGACCGGGATCAGGATCAGCGCCTCGTGCCCGAGCTTGGCCGCCGCCAGGAAGGCGACCGCATAGGCGCTGAACGAGAAGAACAGGCCATGGCCGAAGGAGACCTGGCCGGCGCGCAGCAAGACCATGATGCCGAGCGCCGCGAGGCCCTCGCACAGCGCCACGGTCAGGATCACCGTCGACCAGGGCGAGAACAGCGGGAAGACCGCGAGCGCCGCGATCAGCGCGAGGCCGAAGACGAGCTGGCGCGCCATCACACCTTCCTCGTCTGCACGGTCGAGAACAGGCCCTGGGGACGGACCAGCAGCACGAGCATCATGATGAGATAGGGGATCAGCACGTCGAATTCCGGCGCGAAATAGACCGCGGCCGAGCGCCCGAGCCCGATCAGCAGCGCCGCCACCGCCGCGCCCTCGATGCGGCCGAGCCCGGCCGTCGCGGCCACCGCGAAGGAGAGGACGAGCGTGCCGGCGCCGATGCCGGGGGTGAGCGAGGTCGTTGCCGAGGCGAGCGCGCCGCCAAGCGCCGCCAGCGATGCCCCGATGATGAAGGTGATCAGGTAGACCCGCGCCGCGTCGATGCCCATCGCGGTCGCGGCTTCGCGATCCTGCGTCACCGCGACGATGGCGCGGCCGAAGCTGGTGCGGCGGAGGAAGAAACGCAGACCCAGAAGCACCGCAGCTGCGACCAGCGGCATCAGGATGAGCTGGTAGGTCGTGTAGAAGATGCCGAAGACCTCGACCGTGCCGAGCCAGTTCATCGGCGCGTTGGCGAAATAGGGCTGCACGCCGAAGACCACCTTCTGCGCGTCTTCCAGGATCATGAAGACGGCGAAGGTGACGATGAGCTGCAGCACCTCCTCCTTGCCGTAGACGCGGCGCAGCAGGGCGATCTCGACGAGGCCGCCGACGAGGATGCCGACCAGCGCGGCGGCAAGCAGCAGGGTTGGAAAGGCGAGCCAGGTCGGCAGGCCGGCGGCGCCAAGCGCGAGCACGGAAGCCGCGGCGACATAGGCGCCGATCGCGTAGAACGAGCCATGGGCGACATTGACGATGCCGAGCACGCCGAAGATCAACGACAGCCCGACCGCGACCAGGAAGATCAGCGAGCCATAGGCCAGGCCGTCGAGGGCGGCGAGGAGGAGCATTTCAGGAGGCATGCGGTCCGTTCTTCAGATTCTGAGTTGGACGGCTGCTGTCAGCACGAGTCGTCCCGGGCGACCGAAGGGAGACCCGGGACCCATGCCTGAACCGTTCCGGCATGGGTCCCGGATCGGCGCCGCTGACGCGGCTTGTCCGGGACGACCAGTGCGGGGAAGGCAGGGTCACTTCGCGTAGTCGAAGGTCTCGATCGACTTGTCGGTGACGAGGTCCGGCTTCACCTTGGCGAACCAGTCGAGCGACTTCTCGCCGAGCGGCGTGGTCACCAGCTTGCCGGGGTAGAGCGCCATCTTGTCGTAGACGGCGAAGGGAAATTCCGGCACCCGCTTGGTCGTGCCGAGCAGCTGGTCTTCCAGCCCCTGATGGTCCTGGCGGATGGTGATCGTGCCGGTCAGCGACTTGAATTCCAGCCCCTCGAAGGCGGCGATGACCTCTTCCTTGCTCGGCCATTTGCCGCCGGCGCCGGCCTTCTCATAGGCCTTGGTCAACCCGGTCAGGGCCTGCTGCATGTGGAAGGTCGGGTAGATCGGATAGACGCCGGTCTTGTCCCTGTACTTCTTCACGAAGGCCTGCATCTCCGGCGTGTCCTTGTGCTTGGGGTGCCGCCAGTAATGATCGCCGCGGCTGCCCACGATCACGCCCTCCGGCAGGACATGGCCGAGCCGCTCCAGCGAGCTTTCGGCCAGCGGCAGCACGAAGGTCGACTGCTTCAGGAGCCCGCGCGCCGCGGCCTGCTGGACGAAGGTGTCGAGATCGCCACCCCAGGAGGTCGAGATCACGACATCGGGCCGCAGCGCCGACAGCCTTGTGATCTCGGTCGAGAAATCCGGCGCGCCGAATTTCGGGAAGAGCTCGGCGACGACGCGGACATCGGGCTTCAGCGCCTTGAGGCCGGCCTGCAGCAGCGCCCAGGATTCACGGCCCCAGGCATAGTCCTGGTTGACGACCGCGACCGATTTGAAGTCGGGCTTCACCTTCATCAAGTAGAGCAGCGTCGCCATCATCTCGGCGCCGGCATGTCCTTGCGTCCGGACGGAGTATTTCCATTTGCCGTCTTCGAAGATGGTCTGCGTGCCGCAATCCCACATCACGTTGACGACCTTGAGGTCCTCGGCGACCGGGGCGAGCGCGTTGCAGGAGCCGGACGAGATCGCGCCCAGCATCACCTGCGCGCCCTGCTCCTGCACGACGCGGCGATATTCGGAAAGGAGCTGGTTGGTGCCGGCGCCCTCGTCGACATAGACCGGCTTCAGCGGCACCCCGAGCACCCCGCCCTTGGCGTTGATCTCCTCGATCAAGAGGTCGGCGGCGTTGCGGCCGGGTACGCCGAACACGGAGGCGGGTCCCGACAGGAAGGTGGCGATGCCGACCACCAGTTCCTTCGGCTTGTCCTGCGCCAGAGCCGAGCTTGCGAGCAGCGCGCCGGCCAATGCGGCCGCCGCCAGTTTCATCGTCTTCATGAGCATCCTCCCTGAACCTCGCATGACATCGGGCGCTCTTGAGCGGCGCCTCGTCCGGCAAAAAGGGGCGCATAGAGGCCGCAGTCGGACAAGAAGGATAAAGCGATGAAGGCCATAGGGTTTTTCTATGGAGCCGGGCGCTATGGCCGCCATCGCGAAACGCTATTTGACTTGAGGCGCACGACAGCGGTCTTTCGCGACATCCTCAGCCCTCATCCTGAGGAGCAGCCGTCAGGCTGCGTCTCGAAGGATGCTCCAGAGCACACTGGAGCATCCTTCGAGACGCGAGCTTTGCTCGCTCCTCAGGATGAGGGCTCTTGGAAGATGAAGACGGCGCTTGGCGGACGAAGCAGACCAAAGATGACGAATGCTCTCGACGGAATCCTGGTGGTGGCGCTGGAGCAGGCCGTGGCCGCTCCGCTGGCGAGCTGCCGGCTCGCCGATGCCGGGGCCCGCGTCATCAAGCTGGAGCGTGAGGAAGGCGATTTCTCGCGCGGCTATGACGACTATGCCGGAGGCCTGTCCTCCTATTTCGTCTGGATCAACCGTGGCAAGGAATCCTGCCGGGTCGACCTCAAGGATCCGAAGGACCTCGCTCTGGTCGAAGCGATGCTGGCTGAGGCCGATGTCTTCATCCAGAACTTCGCGCCCGGCGCGACCGACCGGCTCGGGATCGGCAGCGAGGCGCTGCGCCAGCGCCATCCCAGGCTGATCACCTGCGACATCTCCGGCTATGCGCCCGGTACGCCGCACTACACCAAGAAGGCCTATGATCTCTTGATCCAGGCGGAAGCCGGCCTTGCCGCCGTGACCGGCAGCCCCGACTCCGGCCCGACGCGGATCGGTATCTCGATCGCCGACATCGCCACCGGCAATGCCGCCTATGCCGCGATCCTCGAAGCGCTGATCCGGCGCGGTCGCACCGGCGAAGGGTCGCGCATCCAGCTCTCGCTGTTCGACACCATCGCCGATCTGATGAACGTGCCCTATCTCACCCGGCGCTATGGCGGGATCGAACCGCCGCGGCTCGGTCTAGCCCACCCCTCGATCGCGCCCTATGGCGTGTTCCGCCTCGCCGATGCCGAGGTGCTGATCTCGATCCAGAGCGAGCGCGAATGGCAGATTCTGGCCCGCGACGTGCTGGACAATGACGGCCTGCTCGACGACCCACGCTTTGCCAGCAATGTGCTGCGCGTGCGCAACCGCCCTGCCCTCGATGCCGCGATCCAGGCGACGCTCGCCACCCGAACCTATGCCGAGACGGCGGCCGGGCTCGATGCCGCCCGCATCGCCTTTGGCACGGTCTCGACCATGGCCGACCTGATCGACCATCCGGCCGCGACGACCCTGCCCGTCCCGACCCCGAACGGCCCGATCGAGGTGCTGGCGCCGCCGGTGCTGGTCGACGGCAAACGCGTGCCGATGCGGGCGCCGCCCGGCCTCGGCGAGCATGACGAAGCGTTGCGCAGCGAGTTCGCGGCGAAGACGGTCCGATCAGCCTGAGATGAGCATGACGACATCCAACGACCATTCCGACATCCGCGAGGCGGTGGCGAGGCTCTGCGCCGATTTCCCCGGCAAGTACTGGCGCAAGCTCGATCGCGAGATGGCCTATCCCAGCGAGTTCGTGACGGCGCTGACGCAGAGCGGCTTCCTCTCTGCGCTGATCCCGGAGGAGTATGGCGGCGCAGGACTCACGCTCTCGGCCGCGGCGGCGATCATGGAGGAGATCCAGCGTCAGGGCTGCAATGGCGCCGCCTGCCACGCGCAGATGTATGTGATGGGCACGGTGCTCCGGCACGGCAGCGAGGACCAGAAGCAGCGCTATCTGCCGAAGATCGCCTCGGGCGAACTGCGCCTGCAGGCTTTCGGCGTCACCGAGCCGACCAGCGGCACCGACACCACCGCCTTGCGCACCACCGCCCGCCGCGAAGGCGATCACTACGTCGTCAACGGCCAGAAGATCTGGACCAGCCGGGCAGCGCAATCGGACCTGATGCTGCTGCTCGCCCGCACCACGCCGCGCGATCAGGTCGCGAAGCGCACCGAAGGGCTCTCGGTCTTCATCCTCGACATGCGCGAAGCCTTGAAGGATGGCCTCACGATCCGGCCGATCCGCACGATGATGAACCACGCCACCAACGAGGTCTTCTTCGACAATGTGAAGGTGCCGGCGGCCAACCTCGTCGGCGAGGAGGGCAAGGGCTTCCGCTATATCCTCTCCGGCATGAACGCCGAGCGCATCCTGATCGCGGCCGAATGCGTCGGCGATGCCAAATGGTTCATCGACAAGGCCTCGACCTACGCCAAGGAGCGCCAGGTCTTCGGGCGGCCGATCGGCCAGAACCAGGGCATCCAGTTCCCGATCGCCAGGGCTTACGCCAACATGCGCGCGGCGGAGTTGATGGTGCGCGAGGCGATCCGGCTCTACGAGGCCGGGGCCAATCCGGGCGCGGAAGCCAATATGGCCAAGATGCTGGCGGCGGACGCCTCCTTCGAGGCTGCCAACGCCGCCATCCAGACCCATGGTGGCTTCGGCTTCGCCGAGGAATACGACATCGAGCGCAAGTTCAGGGAGACGCGGCTCTACCAGGTCGCGCCGATCTCGACCAACCTGATCCTGTCCTATCTCGCCGAGCACGTGCTTGGCATGCCCAGAAGCTACTGAGCCCAATGAACATCGACCATCTGAAGTCCTGGATCGGCAAGAGCGAGCAGTCCTCCGACCTGATCACGCCGCGGCTGGTCGCCAGCTATGAGGCGACGTTCTCTCCTCACCTCGCACCATACCCGCAGGGCGAAGCGCCGCTCGCCTTGCACTGGTGCCTCGCGCCGCCGATCTCGCCGATGGCCGCGCTCGGCCGGGATGGGCACGCCGCCAAGGGCGAGTTCCTGCCGCCGGTCGAACTGCCGCGGCGGATGTGGGCGGGCGGGCGCATCGAGACGATCACGCCCTTGCGGACCGGCGACGAGGTCACCCGCCATTCGACCATTGGCGACGTCTCCTACAAGGAAGGCCGCAGCGGCCCGCTCTGCTTCGTCGCGGTCGATCATGAGCTGGTCACATCGCGGGGCGTCGCGCTGCGCGAGCGGCACAACATCGTCTATCGCGAGGCGGCCAAGCCGGGCGCCGAGCCGCCAGCAGCCGCCGCTCCGGCCGAGCGGCGCCCGGCCGACCTGACCTGGACGGTCGAGGCCGATCCGGTGCTGCTGTTCCGCTATTCGGCGATCACCTTCAACAGCCACCGCATCCACTACGATCAGCCTTATGTCACCGGCGTCGAGGGCTATGCCGGGCTTGTCGTGCACGGGCCGATCCAGGCGACGCTGATCATGAACATCATCGCCACCCTTTCCGGCAGCGAGCCGATCCGGCTCGACTATCGCGGGCTCGCGCCATTGATCGCCGGCGAGGCCTTCCAGGTGAAGGCGAAGCGGCTGGGCGACGGCGCCATCGCCGCCTGGACAGAGGGCGCCGACGGGCGGGTGCGGATGGAGGGCGTGAGCCGGTAACACGAGCGTCATTCTCGGACGGAGCGAAGCGCAGATCCGAGAATCTCATGACGAGAAGGCGCTGATGGCAGCCTCTTCCGGTCTGAGATGCTCGGGTCAAGCCCGAGCATGACGTTACCCCCGTGTCACGGTCCTGACATGGTGCTAGCGTCTTTCGCCGCACCTTGCTTCAGGAGCCGATGATGGACCGCGCCCGCAGTTTCAGCCGCCGTGACACGCTCAAGGCCGGGGCCGCCATCGCCGCAGCCGGCGCGCTCGCCAGCCCCCTCGCCGCGCAGGCTCCGGCCAAGCTCAAGCTCCGCCTGCTGGAGACCAGCGACCTGCACGTCAACGTCGTGCCTTACGACTACTTCCGCGACGCGCCCGACGACACGGTCGGCCTCGCCAAGACGGCGAACCTGATCAAGGCGGCGCAGGCGGAAGCCAGGAACAGCCTGCTCTTCGACAATGGCGACTTCCTGCAAGGATCATCGCTCGGCGATTTCGTCGCCTACAAGAAGGGGCTGAAGGCCGGCGAGACCCATCCGATGATCGCCGCGATGAACGCCCTGCCCTATCAGTGCGGCACGCTCGGCAATCACGAGTTCAATTACGGGCTCGAATTCCTCGAGAACGGCCTCGCCCGCGCCGAATTCCCGATCGTCTGCGCCAATGTCGACCGGGTCGGCGGCGGCACGCTGATCGAGCCCTGGCGCATCTTCGAGCAGAGCTTCGAGGACGAGGCCGGCACGAAGCATGTCCTCAACATCGCGGTGATTGGCTTCGTGCCGCCGCAGATCATGCAATGGGACAAGGGCAATCTCGACCGCAAGGTCACCGCAATCGACATCGTCGATGCCGCGCAGAAATACCTTCCGGAGATCGCGCTGGCCCATCCCGACCTGACCATCGCGCTCTGCCACTCGGGCATCGCCGGCGGCGAGCGCAAGGGCGGGGAGGAGAATGCGGCGCTGCACCTCGCCAAGCTCGACGGCATCGATGTCGTGCTGACCGGCCATCAGCATCTCGTCTTCCCCGGCGGCAAGGCTTTCGACGGCATTCCCGGCGTCGACAACAAGAAGGGCTCGCTGCATGGCAAGCCGGCCTGCCAGCCCGGCTTCTGGGGCTCGCATGTCGGCATCGTCGACCTCGAGCTGGAGAAGCGCGACGGGCGCTGGCGCATCGCCGACTTCAAGGTCGATCCCAAGCCGATCTATGAGCGCACGCCCGACCGCAAGATCGTGCCGAAGGCCGAGGTCGAGGCCGCCGTGCTGGCGACGGTGAAGGCCGACCATGAAGCGACGCTGAATTACATGCGCGAGCCGGTCGGCACGACCAGCGCCCCGATCAACAGCTATTTCGCCCTCGTCGCCGACGATCCCTCCGTGCAGATCGTGGCGGAGGCGCAGATCGCCTACGCCAAGCCCTTGCTGGCGCAGACGCCGTAC
The DNA here is from genome assembly GCF_042657265.1 of Allobosea eneae. NCBI lineage: Bacteria > Pseudomonadati > Pseudomonadota > Alphaproteobacteria > Hyphomicrobiales > Alloboseaceae > Allobosea > Allobosea eneae. Next base: position 83,142 of record NZ_JBHSLW010000076.1, on the reverse strand, counting down.
AAGGACCTGCCGATCCTGTCGGCCGCAGCGCCCTTCAAATCGGGCGGGCGCGCCGGGCCGGCCTTCTTCACCGATATCCCGGCCGGGCCGATCGCGATCAAGAACGTCGCCGACATCTATCTTTATCCGAACACGGTGCAGGTCGTGAAAGTCAGCGGCGCGCAGATCCGCGAATGGCTGGAGCGCTCGGCCGGCATCTTCAACCGGATCGACATCGCCAGGACCGAGGAGCAGCCGCTGATCAATCCCGGCTTCCCAGCCTTCAATTTCGACGTGATCGACGGCGTCAGCTACCAGATCGACGTGACGCAGGCCTCGCGTTATGACGGCGACGGCAAGCTGGTGGCGCCAGGCGCCCATCGCATCGTCGAGCTCGCCTATCAGGGCAAGCCGATCGACGAGAAGGCTGAGTTCATCGTCGTCACCAACAATTACCGTGCCTCCGGCGGCGGCAATTTCCCGGGCACCAAGACGACGGTGGTGCTGGAGGCGCCCGACCTCAATCGCGACGTGATCGTGCGCTGCATCATCGAGAAGAAGACGATCAACCCGGCCGCCGACGGCAACTGGTCGCTGAAGCCGCTGCCGGCGAACGTCAACGTCACCTTCCCGACCTCCCCTGCCGCCGTCAACAAGAAGCCGGAAACGCTGAAGGCGCAGCCGATCGGCGATGCCGGCGAAGGCTTCGTGAAGTATCGGCTGGGCGGCTAACCGCTCAGGACCTGTTCTTCGTCGCCCAGCAGGCCGAGCCGCTCTGGACGCTGCGCCAGACACCGTTCGCCTTGCAGCCTTCGAGCGGCTGGCTGCAAACGCGGGCGATGCAGGCGGACGCGTTGTTGCTGACCTTGTTGCAGTTCTGCTCGCAGCTTTTGAACATTGCAGAGCAGGAGCTGGTGACCTGCTTGCAACCATCCTGCGCGGATGCCGGACCGCCGGCAAGCATGGCGAACGACGCCAGCGCAGCAACAATGAACACCAGTCTGACCACGGCCCGCCCCTCCGAAAGGAACCGATCGTGATCTCCGTCCCGCGCGTGTCAACAAGGCAAGATTGGTACCTCCGTCGCGCCGCCTCGCTCGATCGCCGCAATGCAACCCGCGCGTGACGCTCCGTACCTCGCCACCTGACCGGCACCTCGCCAATGTGCTAACAGGCCGCCATGCTCGCCCGCTTCTTCGCCTACTATCGCCCCCATCGCGGCCTCTTCCTGCTCGACTTCGGCTGCGCCGTGATCTCGGGCCTGCTCGAGCTCGGCTTTCCGATCGCGGTGAAGCTGTTCGTCGATCAGCTCCTGCCGAGCGGCAACTGGAGCCTGATCGTGCTGGCCTCGCTCGGCCTGCTGGTGATCTACCTGATCAATGCCGGCCTGATGGTGGTGGTGACCTATTGGGGCCACATGCTCGGCATCAACATCGAGACCGAGATGCGCCGCAAGGCGTTCGACCATCTGCAGAAGTTGTCCTTCGGCTGGTTCGACAACCAGAAGACCGGCCATCTGGTCGGGCGCCTGACCAAGGACCTCGAAGAGATCGGCGAGGTCGCCCATCATGGGCCGGAAGACCTGTTCATCGCGGTGATGACCTTCATCGGCGCCTTCGCGCTGATGCTGAGCGTGCATCCGCCGCTCGCCCTGATCACCGCGACGATCGTGCCGCTGATCGCCTGGCTGACCAGCCGCTATGGCCGGCGGATGACGGCGAACTGGCAAAAACTGTTCGGCAGCGTCGGCTCGTTCAACGCCCGGATCGAGGAGAATGTCGGCGGCATCCGCGTCGTCCAGGCCTTCGCCAACGAGGAGCACGAGCGCAGCCTGTTCGCGGTCGACAACCAGCGCTATCGCCGCACCAAGCTCGACGCCTATCGGCTGATGGCGGCCTCGACCTCGCTCTCCTATTTCGGCATGCGCCTGACCCAGATGGCGGTGATGATCGCCGGCGCCTATTACGTGCTGATCGGCGATCTCAGCGCCGGCGGCTTCGTCGGCTTCCTGCTGCTGGTGACGGTGTTCTTCCGGCCGATCGAGAAGATCAACTCGGTGATCGAGACCTATCCGAAGGGCATCGCCGGCTTCCGGCGCTACACCGAGTTCCTGGATACGCGGCCCGACATCGCCGACCTGCCGGGCGCCATCGCGGTCTCCGGCCTCAAGGGCGACATCGCCTATGAGAATGTCAGCTTCGGCTATACGCCGGACCGCACCATCCTGAAGGGGATCGACCTTGCGATCCGCGCCGGCGAGACCATCGCCTTCGTCGGGCCGTCAGGCGCCGGCAAGACCACGATCTGCTCGCTGCTGCCGCGCTTTTACGATGTCGATGGCGGCAAGATTACGATCGACGGCATCGATATCCGCCAGATGACGCTGGCCTCGCTGCGCGGCCAGATCGGCATCGTCCAGCAGGACGTCTTCCTCTTCGCCGGGACGCTCCGCGAGAACATCGCCTATGGCAAGCTGAGCGCGAGCGAGGACGAGATCGTCGAGGCCGCCCGGCGTGCGCGGCTGGACGAGATGATCGCGCGCCTGCCCGACGGGCTCGACACGGTGATCGGCGAGCGCGGCGTCAAGCTCTCGGGCGGTCAGAAGCAGCGCCTCGCGATCGCCCGCATGTTCCTGAAGAACCCGCCGATCCTGATCCTCGACGAAGCGACCTCGGCGCTCGACACCGAGACCGAGCGCGCCATCCAGGCCTCGCTCGCCGAGCTCTCGAAGGGCCGGACGACGCTCGTCATCGCGCATCGCCTGGCGACGATCCAGGATGCCGACCGCATCATCGTCATCGACGAGAGCGGCGTCGCCGAGCAGGGCCGGCATCAGGAGCTGGTACAGCGGCCCGGCATCTACCGACGCCTGCACGAGGCGCAGTATGGCGGCAGGGCGAGCTGAGAGGCAATCAGCCGGCCGGTTGCCTGCGAGCCTCGTCCAGAAGGATTTCTGCTTCCTGTCTTACCTGCTCCAGCGACAACAGCTCATCTTCCTGAGGGTCGAAACAGACGCCATTGCAGGCTGCGACCAGCGCCGCGGCGACGGCAAAAGCGAAGGCACCCTCGACAAAGCTTCCGCCCCAATAGAAGGCGATCACTTTCTCCAGCTTGTTCGCCTGCTCGCCAAATAGCTCCGATATCTCGTCGATCTCATCTCGTCCGACAATGTCGACTTCGATCCCAGCTTCGAAACCAGCCAGCTTGCCCGGTTGAAAGCCGTCGGCGCTGTCGAGCGAGAACGGACCATTGAATGAAAGCTCGAAGCCCAGCTGCTTGGCTTGAGCTGAGAGCTTCACACCATCGGCCGTCGCTCCAGCCGGCAATCCGACAAGCAATTCCATCGACATGACCACCCCTCCCATCGCCATACCCGACATGAACATATGTTCACTATTCGTTCTTTCGTCGATACCGTCAAGCACCGTCAGCTCGTTCCGATTGCGAGTTCAGGAGAGCGCCGCCTTGATCGCCGCCGTATCGAAGTAGAACGGCGTGCCCTCGATCAGGCGGCCATCCTCGAAGCGCAGCGCCTCGGCGAAAGGCTGCGTGAGCGTCCTGCCACTGCTACGCGCCGTGAGCCGCAAGGTGCAGGTCATGACGACCATATCGCCCAACCTGGCCGCCTGCAGGCCATCGACAGACAGATCGCTCCAGGTTTCGCGCATCGCCCTGAACAAGCGCCCGATCCCGTCTAGCCCACACCAGTCGCCGGCATAGGGCAGCGATGCCGGCTCATGCACGATGACATCGGGATGGAAGGCCGTGGCGAGCAGACCGAGATCGGCCTCGTCCTGCTGCAGGAAACGGAGCTCGATCGCGAACATGCGTTCGAGCAGCTCCATGGCAGAGAGTCCGCCAGCATCGGTATTCATGAGAAACCTCGCATCTGCGGCCGAAGCAGCCGCAGATGCGAGGAAACCGTAATCCCTCGGAGGTCACCACCCGCTTCCTGTGCCGGTGGCGATCCGGGTCAGCCGCGCGCTTCGAGCGCCTTGACGATGGCGTCGCCCATCTCGGTGGTCGAGACAGCGTTGGCGCCGGGGGCGGCGATGTCCTTGGTGCGGGTGCCGGCGCCGAGCACATCGGCGATCGCGCCCTCAAGCCGGTCGGCGGCTTCACCCGCACCGAAGGAATAGCGCAGCGCCATAGCGAAGGAGCCGATCATCGCGATCGGATTGGCGAGGCCTTTGCCGGCGATGTCGGGCGCCGAGCCGTGGACGGGCTCGTAGAGCGCCTTGCGCTTGCCGGTCGCCGGATCCTCGGCGCCGAGCGAGGCCGAGGGCAGCATGCCGAGCGAGCCGGTCAGCATCGCCGCGACGTCGGAGAGGATGTCGCCGAAGAGGTTGTCGCAGACGATGACATCGTACTGCTTCGGCCAGCGCACCAGCTGCATGGCGCAGTTGTCGGCCAGCACGTGCTCGAGCTCGACGTCCTTGTAGCTCTTGGCGTGCAGTGCGGTGACCGTCTGCTTCCAGAGCACGCCGGTCTTCATGACGTTGTGCTTCTCGGCCGAGGAGACCTTGTTGCGGCGGGTGCGCGCCAGCTCGAAGGCGACGGCGCAGATGCGCTCGATCTCGCCGGTCGTATAGAGCTGGGTGTCGACGCCCCGCTTGCTGCCGTCCTCCAGCGTGACAATCTCCTTCGGCTCGCCGAAATAGACGCCGCCGGTGAGCTCGCGCACGATCAGGATGTCGAGGCCCTCGACCACCTCGGGCTTCAGCGACGAGGCCGAGGCCAGCGCCGGATAGCAGATCGCCGGACGAAGATTGGCGAACAGGCCGAGATCCTTGCGCAGCCGCAACAGGCCGGCCTCGGGACGATGCTGGTAGGGCACATCGGCCCATTTCGGGCCGCCGACCGCGCCGAAGAGCACGGCATCGGCGTCCTGGGCGAGCTTCATGTCGCCTTCCGAGATCGCCTGCTTGTGGGCGTCGTAGGCGGCGCCGCCGACGAGGCCGCGCTCGAGCGAGAACGAGCCGAGGCCCTGCTTCTCGAACCACGAGACGATCTTCTCGACCTGCCCCATCACCTCGGGGCCGATGCCGTCGCCGGGGAGCAGCAGGAGCTTGTGGTTCGCCATCGATTGAGCCTCGCGCAACGGAAATGCGCTGGCTGCTTACGGGGCGCAGCGTTCGTGCGCAAGCACGGGACGGCTGCGCCTCAGACGCGCCCGCCCTTCAGCGCGCGCAGGACCTTCTCGCCGGGGCGGCCGGTCTGTGGCATGCCGATCCTGGCCTCGATGTCCTTGATCGCCGCCCGCGTCAGCGCACCGACCGCGCCGTCGGGCTCGCCGACATTGTAGCCGCGCTGGATCAGCAGGCGCTGCAGTTCGCGGCGCTGCTCGCGCGAGAGCGGCAGATCGTCGGTCGGCCAGTCCCCCTGCACGCCCGGCCGGCCGCGCAGGCGGTCGGACAGGAGCGAGATCGCGAGGGCATAGGAATCGGCGCCGTTATAGCTGTAGGCGGCGTCATAATTCTTGAAGACGAGGAAGGCCGGGCCATTACGGCCGGCCGGCATCAGCAAGCCGGCATTGCCGGAACCGGTCAGCGCCGAGCCGTCGAATTTGACGATGCCTCGCGCCGCCCAGGACGAGACCGGCTGCTTCGGGTTGCGCCCGGTCGGGCCGGAATAGCCACCGGGCACGCGGACCTCGTAGCCCCAGGTCGCCCCGGTGACCCAGCCGGCCTTGTCCATGAAGTTCGCGGTCGAATGAAGTGCATCGGGGATGGAATCGACCAGGTCGCGCCTTCCGTCGCCATCGCCATCGACCGCGAGCCGCAGATAGGTCGAGGGGATGAACTGGGTGTGGCCGAAGGCGCCGGCCCAGGAGCCGAACAGCCGCTCGGGACGGACGTCGCCGCGCTGGATGATCTGCAGGGTCGCGATCAATTCGCCTTTGAAGAAGGCATTGCGGCGCGGCGCCAAGCAGGCGCCGGTCGAGAGCGCCTGGACCAGCGGCATCTTGCCCCGTGCCTTGCCGAAATCGCTCTCCACGCCCCAGACCGCCGCGATCGTATGGCGGTCGACGCCGAAGCGCTGCTCGGCGGCGGCGAGCGTCGAGGCGTGCTGGCGCATCATCGAGCGGCCTTCCGCGACCTTCTCATCGTCGACCAGCGTGCCGAGATAGTCCCAGATCGGCGTCTTGAACTCCGGCTGGTTGTTCATCGCCTCGATCACCTTCATGTCGGGCGTGACGCCCGCCATGGCACGGTCGAAGGTGGCGCCGGAGACGCCCTTGGCGGCTGCGGCAGACCGCAGGCCGGCGACGCAGGAGTCGAAATCGGCGTGGGCCGCGGTCGCGGCGGTGAGGACGATTGGCAAGGCCAGGATCAATGTGCGCATAAGTCCACCGAATCGCAGGATTGACGCAAAACTAGGGCATGTTCCGCAAAAGTGGGCACCACTTTTGCGATCAGAACATGCCCAACATATTGAGTTGGCGCGAATTCTTCTCGTTCGACCGGTCCGGTCGAACGGAAAGCGCGCCGGCCGCTGCGGTTAACGGAGGTTAACCATGCGTTCCCGGGGCGCGCGCAGCTCGTCGAAACCGGCTATGTCTGCTCAAGCTCCACTCCCGCGCGAATCGCCGATAGGCCCGCATGTCCACCGCCGCCATCGAAGCGCTCGGCTTCTGCGCCGCCCTGCTCACCACCTTCTGCTGGCTGCCGCAGGCCTGGCAGACGATCAAGACGCGCGACACCAGCGGCATCTCATTGTGGACGCAGGCGCTCTTCGCCACCGGCATCGTGCTCTGGCTGATCTATGGCGTGCTGATCGCCTCCTGGCCGCTGATCGGCGCCAATACGGTGACGCTCGCGCTGGTGCTGATCATCCTGACGATGAAACTGCGCTACGGCTGAGCCGTTTCTCCCCCCGACGTCACGTTTCCGGAACCTGCCATGCCAGCTCTCAGCACCGCCCATCTCTTGCCGATCGGCATGCTGATCGCCTCGAACGTGTTCATGACCTTCGCCTGGTACGGCCATCTCTCCTACAAGAGCACGGCGATCTGGCTGGCGATCCTGGCGAGCTGGATGATCGCCTTGCCGGAATACATGCTCGCCGTGCCGGCCAATCGCATCGGCTCCGGGGTCTATTCGGCTGCCGAGCTGAAGACGATGCAGGAGGTGATCACGCTTTGCGTCTTTGCCGGCTTCTCCGTGTTCTGGCTGAAGGAGCAGCTGACCTGGAACCATGCGATCGGCTTCGCGCTGATCGCAGCCGGCGCCTTCTTCATCTTCCACGCCAAGGGCTGATGCGATGGCGCCGCTCCCACACTCCGGCCATCCTGCCGTCGAGGCCTATCTGACCGAGGGCTATGACCGCGTCGTCGGCATGTCCTCGCGCTTCGCGGCGGCTGTCTGCGCGCGGCTATTGCGGTTGCAGACGGAGGAAGGCGTCGCGGGCCCGATCGCCGAGATCGGCGCTTTCGAAGGCCGCTTCTTCATCGCGCTGGCCCATGCGCTCGAACCCGGCGAGATCGCTCTGGGCATCGACATCTTCGAATGGCCGAACCCGCAGGTGCAGGACCGGTTCGAGGCGAACTGCCAGAGGCACGGCATCGGCCCGGAGCGCCGCATCACCATCAAGGCCGATGCCGGCGCGATGTCGCCGGTCGAGCTGATCGGCCATGCCGGCGGGGAGAAGTTGCGCTTCATCCATATCGATGGCGAGCATTCACGCGCGGCGTTAAGCAAGGACCTCACGCTCGCCACCGCATGCCTCGCCGAGGGCGGGCTGATCGTGCTCGACGACATGCTCCACCCCGGCTACCCGACATTGATGGTCGCGGTGCAGGAGTATCTTTCGGCCAATTCCGGCATCGTTCCGCTGTGCATCATCGACCGGGAGACCATTGTCGGCGCGACCAAGTTCGTGCTTTGCCAGCGCGACTGGTTCGAGCGTTATCAAGCGGCCATGCTGACGGTCTTCAAGGAGCAGATCTGGCCGCTGGGAGCCGACTTCGAGCCACATTGGTGCCTCACTCTGTCGCTCGATACGCGGCTCGCCGAGATCACCTGATTCTGCTCGGATTCCCCTGAAGGATGCCTGCCTTGCTCAAGCCGATGACGCTCGCCCTGTGCCTTGCCGCCCTGTCAGGCGCTGCCCTTGCCGGGCCGACCTGCTCACCGAGCGACGAGCGCGCCCGAATCCTCGCCTCGGCCTCGACGGGCAATCTGCATCGCGACTGGAAGGGCGGAAGCCGGGTCGGCTATGGCTGGTCGCTGCAGGTCGACCGCAGCGTGCGCGACGCCGCCGGCACCGAGTACTATGTCGGCGACCTCTACGACACGAACGGGCACCTTGCGAACCGCAAGGTCTTCGTCGTCGAGCGCGAATGGGATTGCGGGCCGTGAGGCTCAGCGCGCAGGCCGAACCCGCAGCACCTTGCCGTTCGAGTCGTCACTGAGCAGGTAAAGATAGCCGTCCGGCCCCTGCCGGACATCTCGGATGCGTTCGCCGAGATTGCTCAGCAGGCGTTCCTCGCCGGTGACCTTCTCGCCATCGGTCGAGAGCCGCGACAGCAATTGGCCCGCGAGGGCGCCGACGAAGAGCGAGTTCTTCCAGGCCGGCCAGCGATCGCCGGTGTAGAAGGCGGCGCCGGAAGGCGCGATCGACGGGTCCCAGTAGAACAGCGGCTGTTCCATCCCGGGCTTGGACGTGCCGTCGCCGATCTTCACGCCGGAATAGTCGATGCCATAAGTGATGACCGGCCAGCCATAGTTGAGGCCGGCCTTGGGCGTGTTGATCTCGTCGCCGCCGCGCGCGCCGTGCTCGGCCGTCCAGAGCTGGCCGGTCTGCGGGTGAAGGGCGGCACCCTGGACATTCCGGTGGCCGATCGACCAGATCTCCGGCTGCCAGCCGGGCTTCTTCGGATTGCCCTCCGCCGCGCCACCTTCGGGCTTGATGCGCAGGACCTTGCCGATATGGTTCTCCGGGTTCTGCGCCTGGTCGCGCTGGCTGTAGCGGTCGCCGACGGTGACGAAGAGTGCGCCAGCCCGGTCGAAGACCAGCCGCGAGCCGAAATGCATGTTGCTGGCGATCGTCGGCATTTGCCGGAAGATCACGGTGAGGCCTTCAAGCGCAGTGCCGTTGGCGTTCAGCCGGGCACGCGCGACACTGGTGCCGTTGCCATTGGCGCGCGGCTCGGCGAAGGAGAGATAGAGATAGCGGTTCTGGGCGAAGTTCGGATCGAGCACGACGTCGAGCAGGCCGCCTTGGCCGCGCGCCACGACATTGGGTACGCCGGAGATCGGCGGCGAAAGCTTGCCATCGCTGCCGACGAGGCGCAGGCGGCCGGGGCGCTCGGTCACCAGCATGCGCCCGTCCGGCAGGAAGGCGAGACCCCAGGGGTTCTCCAGCCCGCTCGTCACCGTCTCGACCACAAGCTCGCCGGCACTCGACGGGTAGCGCTGCTGGGCTGCGGCGGGCGTCACCGCGAGAGCCAGAGCGAGGGCGACGAAGGCGGAACGCATGCCGAAACTCCTGAAATCGCTAGCCAATCTGCCGCCGCTTCATGACGACAGTACAGCCCATCCCGAACAGGACGGAACGAGCACTTCAGGGAGAATGCACGATTCAGCCGCCGGTTGCTTCGAGCTCACGCCGAAGTGAGGCGATCGGCGAGGTTTCGTCGAGCGCGACATCGGCGCTGGTGACGACCGCGCCGGCGGCAACGTCGCGCGTCAAGGCCACGCCATGCGCCAGACCGATCGGCAGCGCCGTCGCAGCGCGACTGGCGGCGGCCGGCATCAGCTTCCCGTAGACGGTGTAGCCGCCCTCCCCGTCGAGCATCTCGCCAGCCTTGAGGTCGCGCTTGGCGGTCGCGACCGCATCGCCGCGCCAGCTCCGGGTCGCGCCGGTCGCCTCGCCGCGCAGCGCCGCGTTCAGCACCGAGATCGAGAGTTCGAGCCCGATCAGGTGGAACGGCTTGTACATTGCGGCATAGAGGCCGGTGGAATCGGTCGGCAGACCGTATTGCTTGAAGCAGGCGGCGGCATAGGGGTTCGGCGCCTTCAGCACGACATAGACGCCCCAGCGCAGATCGCGGAAGACCGGCCGGCCGTCGCGCTCCAGCGAGGAGACGACCTCGACCATGCCGTCATGCTCGAGCTGGCCCCCGACCGCCTTCGGCCGCAGCACATGAGCGAGATCGTCGACGCCGCAGGGCGGAAAGGCGAGGCCCCCCTCTGGCACGTCAAGGCCGCAGGCATTGGCGATCGCCGCCATCTCGATTGCGGACTTGGTACCGTCGAGGAAGGAGTTGAACATTTGCGGGTTCATGCCGGCGGCCTTGGCCGCCTCCTGCGTCAAACCGTAATGGCCCCAGACCTCGTCCGGGGTGACGCGATGATAGGCCGGCAGGTATTTCGTGCCCTTGCCGGCGGCCGCGACAGTGAATCCGGTCGCGCGCGCCCAGTCGACCATCTCGGCGACGAGCGCCGGCTGGTCGCCATAGGCCATGGAATAGACCACGCCGGCCGCCCGGGCCCTTGCGGCAAGGACGGGGCCGACCAGCACATCGGCCTCGACATTGACCATGACGACATGGCGCTTGGCCGCGATCGCGGCGAGCGCATGGCGGGCGCCGGCAGCCGGGTGGCCGGTCGCCTCGATCACAACCTCGACGCCGTCCATTTCGGCCGCGGTGACGCCGCTATCGACGAAGCGCGTGGCGGCGAGGCAGGCCTCGTCCCAGCCGACGGTGCGGCAGGCGTTCTTCGCCCGCTCTGGGTCGAGATCGGCGATCACCGCAACCTCCAGGCCCTCGATATGCGGCACCTGGGCCAGGAACATCGAGCCGAACTTGCCGGCGCCGATCAAGGCGCAGCGAACGGGACGGCCGACCTCGGCGCGGGCGGCGAGCTTTGGCATCAGGTTCATCGCATCGCCCTTTTCTCGCTCGCCGTCACGGCGCAGGGATCGTGCCGCGCACGCTGGTGCCGCCGTCGGGCTCGCGACGCAGCACCACGATCTCGCCCGACCTGGGGAACACTCCGGTCAGCGCGGTGATGTTGACCTGATGGGTCACCATCACGACGGTGCCGGCATCAGGCGGCAGGCCGGAGAGCCGCCGGCGGAGCGCGGCGGTCGCAGCCTCGCGCTCCCCAGGGCGGCCGAAGAAGGAGTTCAATGCCTCGGGAGCGTCCTCGACGGTCCCCAGGCCCATCAGCTGCGCCGTGTCGCGCGCCCGGCACCACTGGCTCGTGAGCACGAGGACGACGCGGACGGCCCGCCGGTGGAACTCCTCTCCGATCCGGCGGGCCTGCGCCCGACCTCGCTCGTCGAGATTGCGCTGCGTCGCGCAGTCGCCGAGCCGGAACTGGGCGGGATCGCCGACCCCGGGCGCCTCGGCGTGACGCATCAGGGCGATGTGCCCGGGTTGGGCCAGCGCATCCCACAGGGCGTCCGCGCGCTCGCGCGCCGCCGCAGTTGCCACAAGCGACAGCGTGGCGAGCGCGACCAGCACGAGCCGGCGCGGCAGCGGCGCAGACGCACCCACCGGAAGGTTCACTCCGGCTTTACGCCAGCGTCCTTGATGATCTTCTCCCAAGTCGCGATTTCCTGCTGGTGATAGGGCCGGAAGGCGGCGGGGTCGCGGACCTTGAGGGTGAAGCCAAGCTTGAGGATCTGCTCGGCGATCGCCGGCTTGGCGAGCGAAGCCAATACGGCCTTCGACAGGGTATCGAGGATCGGCGCCGGCGTCGCGGCCGGAGCGAAGAAGGCGGCCCAGCTGTCAGCGTCGGCGTTCGTCACGCCCTGCTCGCGCAAGGTCGGGATGTCCTTGGCGCGCGGGTTGCGCTCGGGGCTCGCCAGCGCGATGACGCGCAGATTGCCGGCCGTGATCTGCTCCAGCACCGAAGGCAGCGTCGAATTGGCGATGTCGATGCGCCCACCGATGATCTCCTGCACCAGCGGCGCCGCGCCCCGGAACGGTACATGGGTCATCTTGATGCCGGTGCGCTGCATGAACAGCTCCATGGCCAGATGCGAGCCGGAGCCGACGCCGGTCGAGCCATAGTTGAGCTTGCCCGGATCGGCCTTGGCGAGCGCGATCAGCTCCTTGATGTTCTTCGCCGGCAGATCGTTGCGGACGACGAAGGCGTGCTCGAAGGCGCCGACGCCGGCGACCGGCGCGAAATCCTTGACGGCGTCATAGCCCGGCTCCTTCAGCAGGAACATGTTGTTCCCGTGCGTCTGGTTGTTGCCGAAGATGAAGGTGTGGCCATCGGCGGCGCCATGCGCGACGGCGCGGGTGCCGACCGCGCCCGAGGCGCCGGCGCGGTTGTCGACGACGACGTTCTGGCCGATCGAGGTCGAAAGGTCCTGCGCGACGAAGCGCGCGATCGCATCGGTTGGCCCGCCTGCCGGATAGGGCACGACCAGGGTGATCGGCTTCGACGGATAGCTCTGCGCCCGGACGATGGCCGGAGCGAAGACGGCGCCGGCGACGAGGCCGAGCGTGGAACGGCGGGTCAGCGACATGTATTTCCTCCCGGGGAGCCCGGTTCGAAGACGGGCTTTCGCGGCAGGATTAGGGGCAAAGAGATTTTTCGTCCAGCGACTGGCTACAGCAGCCGTCATTCTCGGGCGGAGCGCAGTATGGGACAGTCATTGCGAGCGTGAGCGAAGCAATCCAGGGCGGCAGCGCTCCACGTCCCCCTGGATTGCTTCGTCGCTGCGCTCCTCGCAATGACGATCAGGCTGAGAAACCAGCCCGCTTCAGCCGCTGCACGGCAACGTCCAGCGCCTGCAGGAAGGCCGAGCGATCCTTCTGCGAGAATGGCTTGGGCCCGCCGCCGACACTGCCCATGGCGCGCAGGTCCTCCATCATGTCGCGCGTCGCCAGCGCCATGCCGATCGAGGCCTCGGTGAAAGGCTTGCCGGTCGGGCCGATCACATCGGCGCCGGCCTTGATGCAGCGGTCCGCGAGTGGGATGTCGGCGGTGATCGCGATCGCGCCACGGCAGGCGCGCTCGGCGATCCAGTCATCGGCGGCGTCGAAATTGCCGGGCACGACGACGCGCTCGATCCAGGGCTCGCGCGGCACCTGCATGAAGCTGTTGGCGACGACGAAGACCTTGAGCCGGTGCCGCTCGGCGACGCGGTAGATCTCCGGCTTCACCGGGCAGGCGTCGGCGTCGACATAGATCACGATGGTGTTGGCGAGAGCGTCCATGGCGCCGGCATCGCAGCCGGACGGGCCCTGCGCAAGCCTTTATGCCGGCCTTATGCGCCAGAACGCCTTCCGCATGGCGGTCTTATCGGGGGCAGACCTACATCATCGGCATCGATGGAGGTCGATATATATGTCGATGAACACTTCCCTGTTCCGCACCAGCCAGCAGCGCCGCGCCCGCGCCGTCTATGACAGCGTCGCCAGCCGCCGCCCGGTCGTCGGAATCCTCTGCGCCGAGATGGTCGCGCTCGCCGTGTTCGCACTGGCCGCCGCCGCCTTCATCGGCCTGCGCGCCTGGTTCGCCTTGCCGAACTGAGGATGCCGTCGTGGGACAATTCAAGCCACTGCAGCCGCTCACCGGCGAGAGCCATCTCTTCCTTGTCGGCCAGTCGAGCCACGGCTTCTGGGTCGCCCGTGACCTCGAAGGCCGCAGCGAGGGCATCTTCCGCAACCAGAAAGAGGCGGTGCGCTTCGCCCTCGCCGAGGGCGGCCACCCCAATGCCGTGCTGATCTCGCCGAACGGTGTCGAGCCGAGCTATGGCATGGGCATCCATTGACGGGATGCCCAGTGCCAGCAAGGCGAGCCGCGAGCTCGACCGGGCGCTGCTCGCCATCTTCCTCGAAGCTGCCGGCGCGCTGATCGACCAGCTCGTCGAGGCCGGCATCAGCAATCCCGCCGATATCGCGCGCCGGCTCAACCGGCGCGGCTTTCCCTGTTTCGGCCGACCGCGCTGGAATGCCGTCGCGGTCGCGACGGTGCAGCGCCGCCGCGAGCGCTTGCGAGAGGCCGCCTGAGCAAGGCGGCCTTTCTGCCATTCCTGTCGTTTCTGGCCGATATCAAGCTCTGTCGCTTGCAGTGCCCGCCCCGGGAGCCTAAACCACGCCCCGCGCCCCCGACGGGCGCCATTGCCCTCCCGGAGATCTGGATCATGGCTTTCCTTGCCGACGCCCTGAAGCGCGTGAAGCCGTCTGCGACCATCACCATCACGCAGAAGGCGCGCGATCTGAAAGCGCAGGGCAAGGACGTGATCTCGCTCTCCGTCGGCGAGCCCGATTTCGACACGCCGGACAATATCAAGGAAGCGGCGATCGCAGCGATCCGCCGCGGCGAGACCAAGTACACGCCGGTCCCCGGTATCCCGCAGCTGCGCGAGGCGATCACCCGCAAGCTGAAGCGCGAGAACGGCCTCGACTACAAGGCCTCGCAGACCATCGTCGGCACCGGCGGCAAGCACGTCATCTACAACGCGCTGCTGGCCACGCTGAACCCGGGCGACGAGGTGATCTGCGTCGCGCCCTACTGGGTCAGCTATCCCGAGATGGTCGCCCTTTGCGGCGGCACCCCGACCTTCTGCGAGGCGCGCCTCGAAAACAACTTCAAGCTCCAGCCGGCCGACCTCGAGGCCGCGATCACGCCGAAGACCAAGTGGCTGATCCTGAACTCGCCGTCGAACCCGTCGGGCGCCGCCTACACCCATGACGAGATGAAGGCGCTGACCGAGGTGCTGATGCGCCATCCGCATGTCTGGATCCTTACCGACGACATGTACGAGCACCTGGTCTATGGCGACTTCAAATTCGTCACCCCGGCGCAGGTTGAGCCCGGCCTCTACGAGCGCACGCTGACCATGAACGGCGTCTCGAAGTCCTATGCCATGACCGGCTGGCGCATCGGCTACGCCGCCGGCCCGCAGCACCTGATCAACGCCATGGATCTGGTCCAGGGCCAGCAGACCTCCGGCACCTCGGCGATCTCGCAATGGGCCGCGGTCGAGGCGCTCGACGGCACGCAGGAGCACATCCCGGTGTTCAAGAAGGCGTTCGAGCGTCGGCGCGACCTCGTGGTCTCCATGCTCAACCAGACCCGCGGGCTGAAGTGCCCGACGCCGGAAGGCGCGTTCTACGTGTATCCGGACTGTTCGGAACTGATCGGCAAGACCCTGCCGAACGGCAAAAAGATCGAGACCGACGAGGACCTGGTGATGGGCCTGCTGGAGAACGAGGCGGTCGCCGCCGTGCACGGCTCCTCTTTCGGCCTCGGCCCGAACTTCCGCATCTCCTACGCCACCTCGGACGAGAAGCTGGAAGAGGCCTGCCGCCGCATCCAGCGCTTCTGCGCCGAGCTGCGCTGAGACTGGACAGAGGCCGGCGGCTTAGGCTGCCGGCTTCGTCCTGATCTGCGATGACACTGGAAGACCAGCGTGCCCTGATGCTGTCGGGGCGCATGTACGACGATCTCACGCCCGAGCTGATCGCGGCGCGCGCGCGTGCCGTCGGCCTGACCGACGCCTACAACCGCAGCTTTGGCCAGCCGCAGGCCGAGCGCGAGGCGCTGTTGCGCGCTTTCCTGCGCGATGTCGGCCCCGGCGCCCATTTCGAACCGAATGTCCGCTGCGAGTTCGGCTTCAACATCTCGATCGGCCACAGCTTCTACGCCAATTTCGACTGCGTCATGCTCGATGGCGGCGAGATCACCATCGGCGACCATGTCCTGCTCGGCCCGCGCGTCGGCATCTACACCTCCAATCACGCCATCGACCCGGCCGAGCGCGTCGCCGGCGGCTGCTATGCCAGGCCGGTGACGATCGGCGACCGGGTCTGGGTCGGCGGCGGCGTCCAGATCATGCAGGGCGTCAGCATCGGCGACGACGCCATCATCGGCGCCGGCAGCGTCGTGACCCGCGATGTTCCTGCCGGTGTGATCGCGGCAGGTGTGCCCTGCAAGGTGCTGCGCGCGATCACCGAGGCGGACAGGACCGGGTTTCGCTCGACGCGCCCACAAATT
Organism: Allobosea eneae; assembly: GCF_042657265.1. Classification (NCBI taxonomy): domain Bacteria; kingdom Pseudomonadati; phylum Pseudomonadota; class Alphaproteobacteria; order Hyphomicrobiales; family Alloboseaceae; genus Allobosea; species Allobosea eneae. The sequence goes on along the minus strand of NZ_JBHSLW010000076.1, from coordinate 67,195 downwards.
CTGTCCGGCTGCCCACAGCCCTCATCCTGAGTGTCTGACTCGAAATTCCCCGAGCCCTCATCCTGAGGAGCCATTCCCATGGGAATGGCGTCTCGAAGGATGCTCCAGGAGGCTCCCGAACCCGCTGGAGCATCCTTCGAGACGCGGACTGACGTCCGCTCCTCAGGATGAGGGCTGAGGATCGTCAAACGCCTATGGAGCGCCGCCGATCATTTCCAAGCTTCGTGAATTGCGGCAGCCCACGCCTTGGGGGTATCGCTCCGGCATGAACCGTCGTGCGCTCCTGCTGCTCGCCGCCCTGTGCCCGCTCTCGGGCCGCGCCGAGGCGCAGACACCCCTGCCCTCGCTCTCCGTCCGCGAGGCGCATGAGGCGGCCAAGGCCGGCAAGCTCGTCCTCGTCGACATCCGCACGCCCGAGGAATGGGCCGATACCGGCGTGCCGGACGGCGCGATCAAGCTCGACATGACCGGCAGCGGCTTCGAAGTCAGGCTGGCGGCGCTGAAGCTCGACCATCCCGGCAAGCCGATCGCGCTGATCTGCCGGACCGGCAACCGGACCTCGACCTTGCAGAAGACGCTCGCGGCGCGCGGCTGGAAGGAGCTGGTCGACGTCCGCGGCGGCCTGCTCGGCAATCCCAAGGACAAGGGTTGGCTGGCGGAAGGCTTGCCGGTGACGAGCTATCCGTGACGCGCTTCCTTCTCCCCTCGGGGGAGAAGGTCCGGCAGGGGATGAGGGCGGTTCGACCAGGTGAGACAAGGACAGGTCGAGCCTGTCCTTCCCTCATCCGTCAGCGCTTCGCGCTGCCACCTTCTCCCCCGAGGGGAGAACGGTTCAAGAGATCCGGCCTTCTCTCCCTCGTGATCCTCTCCGCCTGCTCGCGCCGCCACCTTGCGATGCGGGCGTGGTCGCCGGAGAGCAGCGCCTCGGGCAGGCCCCTGCCCTCCCATTCGCGCGGACGGGTGTAGTGCGGATATTCGAGCAGGCCATTCTCGAAGCTCTCCTCTGTGCCGGAGGCTTCCTTGCCCATCACGCCGGGGATCAGGCGCACGCAGGCGTCGAGCAGCACCATGGCGGCCATCTCGCCACCGGAGAGGATGTAGTCGCCGATCGAGACCTCGGTCAGCCCCCGCCCCTCGATCACGCGCTCGTCGACGCCCTCGAAGCGGCCGCAGACGATGACGACGCCCTCGCCGGCAACATAGTCCCTGACCATGCGCTGGCTGAGCGGCCGGCCGCGCGGGGACATCAACAGGCGCGGCCGAGTATCGCCGGCCGGGACCGCCGCATCGATTGCCGCCGCCAGCACATCGCAGCGCAGCACCATGCCGGCGCCGCCGCCGGCAGGCGTGTCATCGACATTGCGATGGCGGCCGATGCCGTGCTCGCGGATCTGGTGCGTCTCCAGCGACCAGAGCCCGGTGCGCAGGCCCTCACCCGCCAGCGAGGCGCCGAGCGGGCCGGGGAACATCTCGGGATAGAGGGTCAGGACCGAGGCGCGGAATGCCATCGCTCAAGCAAAGCGCAGCGCCGGATTGCCGTCCAGCGCCGCATAGTCGTCGACACTGGCGATGACGTTGTCGAAGGCGGCGAAGGCCGCGGCCGGCAGCATGGTCAGCACCGCGACCGCACGCATGCCGGCGCGGCGGGCTGCCTCGACGCCGTTCGGCGCATCCTCGAAGACGATGCAATCGGCCGGGGCGACACCCATGCGCTCGGCCGCCGCCAGGAACATGTCGGGATGCGGCTTGCCGGGATAGCCCTGGCTCGGCGAGACGATGGTAGCGAAGCGCTGGCGCAAGGAGAGCGTGTCGAGGATCAGCGCGATGTTCGGGGGCGCGGCAGCGGTGCCGACCGCCATCGGGACGGAATGATCGCGCGCCCGGTCGAGCAGGTCGATCAATCCGCCGAGCGGCGTGACCAGCGGACCGTAGGTCTCGCGGTAGAGTTCTTCCTTCTCCTCGGCGAGCCGGTGGAGCTCGGCGGCATCGGCGCCGGGAAAATGCGGGCCGATGATGTCGGAGACCGCCATGCCGGCGGTGCGCTGCGAGAAGGTCGCGCGCTCGAAGGGCAGGCCGTATTTGCGGTACCAGCCCTCCCAGGCGTCGTCATGGTAGCGCATATTGTCGACGATGGTGCCGTCCATGTCGAAGATCAGGCCCTTGGCCGGAGTCTCAGGCAGCATCGTCATCCTCGAACAGACCGGCGGGAGGCAGGGCCTCGATGCGCTTGGCCGCAATGTCGATGCGCGGCGCATAGGCCTTGGTGAAAGGCATCAGCACCGAGCGGCCATCTTGCGTCTCGATGTCGATGAGGTCGCCGGCGCCGTAATTGGCGACGGCGGTGACGGTGCCGAGGACGGCGCCGTCAGGGCCGATGACGCTGCAGCCGACGAGATCGGCCTGCAGGAACTCGTCCTCGTCCTCGGGCGCCGGCAGGCGCGAGCGCTCGATATGGAGCCTGACGCCGTTCAGCAGCTCGGCCGCCTCGCGGCTGGTCACGCCCTTGAGCCGGGCGACGACCACTTCCTTGGCGGGACGGATGTCGGCGATCTCGAAGCGCCGGCCCTTCTCGTCGACGAGCGGACCATACTCTGCGAGCGCCAGCTGATCGGCCGTGAAGGCCTTGATCCGGACCTCGCCGCGCACGCCATGCGGCGCGCCGACGATGCCGAGCAGGACGAGATCGTCGCTCATGTCAGCGCGTCATGCTCGGGCTTGACCCGAGCATCTCCTGCCGGAAATTCCCGGGTCTCCGCTGCGCTTCGCCCGGGAATGACGCCCTGAACATCGAAGGCTCACTCAGCCGCGGCTTCGGCCGGGGCGGCGGCCTTCTCGGCCTTCTTCTCGGCGCGCTCCTTGGCCTTGTCGCCGGGAACGGCCTTGTTCGGGTTGTTGCGGGCCGGGCGCTTGGCGACGCCGGCGGCGTCGAGGAAGCGCAGGACGCGGTCGGTCGGCTGGGCGCCCTTGGCGAGCCAGGCCTTGGCCTTCTCGAGGTCGAGCACGACGCGCTCCGGCGAGTCCTTGGCCTTCATCGGGTCATAGGCGCCGATCTTCTCGATGAAACGGCCATCGCGCGGCGAGCGGGCGTCGGCGACGACGATGCGGTAGTACGGGCGCTTCTTGGCGCCGCCACGGGTCAGGCGGATCTTCAGGGACATTGCTCTTCTTCCTTTGGTTCGAGCGGTAGAATTACTTCTTCTTGAACGGGTTGTTGCCGAGGCCGGGCAGACCGCTGCCGAGGCCGGGCAATTTCGGCATCATGCCGGCGGGCGGGGTGACGCCCTTGGGCAGACCGGGGAAGCCACCCGGGGGCAGCGAAGGCAGGCCGCCGCCGGCGCCGAGCTGCTTCTGCAGTTCGGCGAGCTGGGCGGGATCCATCTTGGAGGGGTCGGGCATGCCGGCGGGCATGCTGCCCATGCCGCCGCCGAGGCCGAACATGCTGCCGAGCTTGCCGAGCATGCCGCCCTTCTGGCGGGCCATCTGCTTCATCATGTCCGCCATCTGGCGATGCATCTTGAGCAGCTTGTTGATCGCCTCGGGCGAGGTGCCGGAGCCTGCGGCGATGCGCTTCTTGCGGCTGTTCTTGAGCAAATCGGGGTTCTTGCGCTCGGCCGCCGTCATCGAATTGATGATCGCGATCTGCCGGGCGATGACCTTGTCGTCCATCTTGGCGTTAGCGATCTGGCTCTTCATCTGCGCCATGCCGGGCAGCATGCCCATCAGCCCGCCGAGGCCGCCCATCTTCTCCATCTGCTGGAGCTGGGTGCGCAGGTCGCCGAGATCGAAATTGCCCTTGGCCAGACGCTGGGCCAGCGCCTGCGCCTTGTCGGCGTCGACGGTGGCGGCCGCCTTCTCGACCAGGCCGACGATGTCGCCCATGCCGAGGATGCGGTTGGCGACGCGCGAAGGATGGAAATCCTCGAGCGCGTCGGTCTTCTCGCCGGTGCCGACGAGCTTGATCGGCTTGCCGGTGACGGCGCGCATCGAGAGCGCAGCGCCGCCGCGTCCGTCGCCGTCCATGCGGGTCAGCACGATGCCGGTCAGGCCGACGCGGCCGTCGAAGGCGCGGGCGGTGTTGACCGCGTCCTGGCCGGTCAGCGCGTCGGCGACGAGCAGGACTTCATGCGGATTGGTCGCCGCCTTGACCTCGGCGACCTCGGCCATCAGCGCTTCGTCGAGCGTGACGCGGCCGGCGGTGTCGAGCATGACGACGTCGTAGCCGCCGAGCTTGCCGGCCTCGACGGCGCGCCTGGCGATCTGCACCGCCGACTGGCCGGCGACGATCGGCAGTGTCTCGACGCCGACCTGCTTGCCGAGGATGGCGAGCTGCTCCATCGCGGCCGGACGGCGCGTGTCGAGCGAGGCCATCAGGACCTTCTTCTTGTCCCGGTCCGTCAGGCGCCTGGCGATCTTGGCCGTGGAGGTGGTTTTACCCGAGCCTTGCAGACCGACCATCAGGATCGGCACCGGCGGCACGGCGTCGAAGGTGATGCCCTCGCCCTCGCCGCCCAGCGTGTCGATCAGCACGTCGTTGACGATCTTGATGACCTGCTGGCCGGGCGTGACCGACTTCAGCACCTCGGCGCCGACGGCGCGCTCACGGACCTTGTCGGTGAAGCTGCGCACGACCTCGAGCGCGACGTCGGCCTCGAGCAGCGCCCGGCGAACCTCGCGCAGCGCGGCGTTGACGTCGTCCTCGGTCAGCGCGCCCCTGCGGGTCAGGCCCGAGAGGATGCCGGAAAGTCTGTCGCTCAGCGTGCCGAACATGCGGTCCTGCTTTGCCTGGCCTCAACAAAGTGAGAGACGGATTCACCGATCAGGCTGAAGTCTAATCGGATCCGGCTCTAGAGCCGACATCACCTGGGCTATCCGCCAAACGGTTTCGCGCCCGAGGGCGCAGACGCGCTGTCGGGCGTTGACCTCCGGGCTCGTTTTTCTGGCATCATCTGATCCGAAAACCGCAAGGCACTTTTCGGGATGATGCAGACAGCCGCGAGGCGGCCCGGTCGGCGGATGAGGTTTCGGCGATGTCGGCGAAACGATTGCGCGCGTTAAAGCGGACAAATGCGGCGAAAGTCAAGCTGAAGCGCGCAAGCGGCGGCTGCGCCAGCCGCGCGCGATCCTCATCACGGAGATGACATGAAGCTTCCGGTCCTTGCCGCCGCGCTGTTCGCGCTCGGCCTCACCCAGGCGCAGGCCCAATCCTGCGAAGGCAATTTCTCGGTGGTCGGCACGCCGATGCTGACCGGCCTGACCTACAAGACCTGGGACATGGTGCCCAAGCGCGCCCCGGCGCGGGTGCTGAAGGATCTCGGCGCCGCCGTCTCGGCCGAAGGCTTCGCCGACATGCGGATCGACAATGCGACCAGCTCGGTGCTGGCGATCCAGGAGACCTCCGGCTCCGGCCGGCCGCAGCATCTGCGCATCACCGCGCGCAAGAGCGGCAGCGGCACAAGGGTCGATGCGGTCTTCTTCATCCAGCAGGGCCAGGTCGCATCGGAGAGCTATATCCGCGACGCACTCTGCCGGGTCATATCGGGGGCGCAGGGCTAGTCAAGCGAGGGCGCGGCGCCTCGTCTCAGGTAGGCGCCGCGACAATCCTGCCAGAATCCGCCATTAGGCGGATACGCCAGCCGACGGTGCCTGACAGGATCCCCCATAGATGACGAAGCATTCGGGCACAGCCCTCCTGATCGCCCTGCTTCTGGCCGGCTGCGCCGGAGCGCAGCGCGAGACCGCGGCTCCAAGCGCGCGCAAGCAGGAGCGGCTCGCGGCGGTGAAGGCCGACCCGGCCGAGGCGGTGCGCATCCTCAACGCCTATCGCGCCGGCAAGGGCCTCGGCCCGGTTCGGCTCGATTCGACGCTGACCGCGATGGCGCAGCGCCAGTCCGACGCGATGGCCGCCAGCGACGACCTTTCCCACAGCGCCGCCGGCAGCTTCAATTCCCGCGTCAGCGCCGCCGGCCTCGACACGGTGCGCGCCGCGGAGAATCTCGGCGCTGGCTACTACTCGACGCAAGAGGCCTTCGACGGCTGGAAGAAATCGTCCGGCCACGAAGCCAACCTGTCGATGCCGCAGGCGACGCGCATCGGCCTTGCCCTCGCAAAGAACCCGCAGACCCGCTACGGCGCATGGTGGACGCTGGTGTTGGCGGGCGACCCGGAGAAACGCCGGGAGATGTCGGCCGGGCCTCTGGTGCCGGTGCGCGGCAGCGGGACGACGACCTTCCGCTGGGGCCCGTCGCTCTAGGCCGGCAATGGCGCTGCCGGCTCGTTCGAAAAAAGCCGCTTTACAAGCGCCCCGCTCTGGTGATGGCTCTGGTTTTTAGCGGAGCCTTCACATCATGACCTTCGAAGCCTGGGCCGCCTTCGCCGCCGCCACCGCAGTCCTTCTCGTCATCCCCGGCCCGACCATCCTGCTGGTGATCTCCTATGCGCTCGGCCAGGGCTGGCGCACCGCGCTGCCGATGGCGATCGGCGTCGCGCTCGGCGACTTCACGGCGATGACCTTGTCGATGCTCGGCGTCGGCGCCCTGCTGGCGACCTCGGCGACGATCTTCACCGCGCTGAAATGGGCGGGCGCGGCCTATCTGATCTATCTCGGCGTCAAGCTCTTCCGCGCCGGCGGCAGCCTGGACGCCGAACCGCGCAAGGACGCCAGCTCGGCGCTGAAGATGCTCGGCCATGCCTGGCTGGTGACGGCGCTGAACCCGAAGAGCATCACCTTCTTCGTCGCCTTCCTGCCGCAGTTCCTCGACCCGAAGGCGGATTTCTGGACGCAGATGCTGATCTTCGAGGCGACCTTCATCACCCTCGCCTTCGCCAACGCCTTCGGCTATGCGCTGATCGCCTCGCGCGCCCGCGCCCTCGTCGGCAATCCCCGCGCGATCGGCCTGTTCAACAAGGCCGGTGGCACATTGCTGATCGGCGCCGGCATCGCCACCGTCGCGGTGCGCTCCGGCAGCAGCTGAAGCCGCCTTCAGTTCGCTGCCGGCCGGGCTTTCAGGCGCGCCTCGAACCAGTGGCGCGCCAGCTCGGCCCATTCCGTCGGCGGGTCCTCATGCCCACCGGCATGGAGCACCAGCGAGACCTGGCGGCCGCTCTCGCACTTCGTCCATGAGCGCTGCCAGACCGGCCCACGTACCTCGATCGCGTCGGGGCGCGTGCTCTTGCAGCCGTCGGTCGCGCGCCAGAGCTGCAGCCCCTCGAACACGTCGCCCTGCGCGTGCTTCGGTCCGAGCTGGCGGCCTTCAAGCGGGAAGACCTCGTCGCGCCAGCCGTGAGTCTGCAGAATGTCGACCGGCCCGGCGCATTTTTCCGGTTGCGGCCGCCAGAAATTGCCGGCCAGCGGCGCATAGGCGGCGCCGAGATCGGGCTGCCGGCAGGCGAGATACCAGGTCAGCGACGCGCCGATCGAGAAACCACCGACGAGGACGCGCGTGCGATCGATGTCGAAGCGGGCAACGGCATCGCCCAGCACCTGCTGCGCGAAGGCGAGCTCGTCGCGTTGCTGCGGCGCGTCCGGCAGAAAGGACCAGCCGCGACCATAGCGGCTGTTCGGCATCACGAGCCCGTTCGGCCCGAGCACAACATAGCCGGCCTCGACGAAGGGCCGCAGGACGGAGTCGGCCGCCAGGATCGCATCGCCGCCTCCGCCTGCGCCGTGGAAGAACAATACGGCCGGGCGCTTCTCGGCAGGCGGCGGTGCAACAGTGGGAACGGCGGCGTGATAGTCGCCGAGCGGAACCTTGCACGGCTCGCCCTGCCCGCCGCAAGCCTGCGCGGCGCTGCCGGCGAGGCCGAGGAAAAGGGTCGAGAACAGGAAGAGCCTAGCCATGGCAGCCTCGCGAGACGTGGCGGGACTATGCCGGTCTTCCCGAACCGATCAAGGCTCGAGGCTGACGATGGGTGTCAGCCGCGATCAAGTTGTCTTGAAACCAGTAGCCCGGGCTTGACGCTTTGCGATCCGCGCACGACTTCTCGATGCCATGACCCGTCGCAAACTCCTGCGCCTTCTCGGCATCCCCGCGCTGCTCGGCTCGACCGGCCTTGCCTGGGCGTCCTATGCGCGCTCGCGCAACCCCTATTACCAGGGCCCGGTCAGCGACCATTTCGACGGGCTCGTCTTCACGGACGGCCGGCCGGTCACGAAGGGACTCACCGATGTGCTGCGCTGGCAGTTCTCGCAGCGCCAGCGCGAGGCCTTCCCGGCACGGTATGAGGCGCCGCCGCAGGACAAGCCGCCCGCTCGCGTCGAGGGCCTGCGCGTCGTCCATCTCGGCCACGCCTCCTTCCTCTACCAGATCGCCGGCCTCAACATCCTGATCGACCCGGTCTTTTCCGAACGTGCCAGCCCGTTCTCCTTCTTCGGGCCAAAGCGGGTCAACGCCCCGGGCGTCGCCTTCGCCGACCTGCCGACGATCGACGTCGTGCTGGTCACCCACAACCATTACGACCATCTCGACGTCGAGACGCTGGCGCAGGTGCATGCGCGCGACAATCCGCGCATGATCATGCCGCTCGGCAACGACGTGATCGTCAAGGGGCGCGCGGCGAGCATCCGGGCCGAGGCGCATGACTGGGGCGCGCGGCTTGAGCTCTCGGACAAAGTCGCGACCACATTGGTGCCGAGCTATCACTGGTCGGCACGCGGCGCCTTCGACCGGCGCATGGCGCTCTGGTGCTCCTTCGTGATTGAGACGCCGGCCGGCAAGCTCTTCCATATCGGCGACACCGGCTATCATGACGGCTCGCTCTATGAGCGGCTCGGCCGGGAACACGGCCCGTTCCGGCTGGCGGCGCTGCCGATCGGCGCCTATGAGCCGCGCTGGTTCATGAGCGACAACCACATGAACCCGGAAGAGGCGGTCAAGGTCATGCGCTCGCTGCGGGCCGAGCAGGCGCTCGGCCACCATTGGGGCACGTTCCAGCTCACCGACGAGGGCGTCACCCGCCCGCCCGAGGCGCTCACGGTCGCGCTGGAGAAGGCCGGGCTGCCGGCGGACCGATTCCGGCCGATGCGGCCGGGGCTGGTCTGGGAGGCATAGGCTGCCCGTCGTCCTCGCCCTTGCGGCAACCATCCACGTCTTGGACGCGGTACGCGATCGGCGAAGCGAAGACGTGGATGGCCGGGACAAGCCCGACCATGACGGGGATAGGACCAATCTCTACTTCGGCTGGACGTAGACGTTGATCTCGAGGTTCGGATCGCCGGGGTCCTTGAGGTCGCTGACATATTCCTCGAGGAACGCGTCCTTCACGACGATGTTCTTGGCCTCGAGATAGGCCGTGATCGTCTCATAGGTCGAATCGATGTCGTCATAGGGCGCGGTGTGGACGAAGCGTAGCGAGCGTCCCGCCGGTGACTGGCCGTTGCGCACGCCGGCAGCCAGCTGAGAGGCTGCTTCCGCTGCCTTGTCGACCGGCAGCATCGCCTCGAACTTGAAGCCGTTGTCGTCGGTTTCGACGAACAGACTCAGCGGCCGTCCGGCGACATTGAGCCCGGCCTTGCCGGCCTCGGCCCGCAGCAGCGTGATCGCCTCCGACAGCTTCTGGAAGCCCTGGTCCCAGCTCGACTGTCCTGCCGTCATCAGCACGGGCTTTGCCACCAGCTGGATCTCGTCGACATCCGAAGGATCGCCCGGCTTGCCGGCGAGCGTCGCGTTCGGATTGGGCGCGCCGGTTTGCTGTTGCTGGACGGGGGGCGCCGGCTGCGGAGCGGGCAGGGTCGGCGGCGGCTGGACCGGCTGTGGCTCCACCGGCGTCTGGGGCGTCGGCGCAGGCTGGACCGGCTGCGGCACGATCGGAGCCTGCGGCGCCGGCGGCGGCTGCACGGGCTGCGGCTCGGCCGGGGCCGGTGGAGTGCCCTGAGTCTGGGTCGGAGCCTGCTGGGCAGGCCGCGCATTCTGCGCGGGCGTCGCGGTGCCGGGCGGGGCGGCGAGCGGCGCGCTCTCCACGGCGGTGGGCGGCGCGACGCGCGTCTGCGCGGCGGCCGGATAGGCAAAGGCGAGCGCCAGAAGGAGCGCGCTGAATCTCGACTGCCGCATACCCGAATATCCCGAGCTGACACGACCGATTCGCGCCGTGCCGCACGCTACGACGATCCCGTTACGGCAGGAAGATCGCGAAGGGTGGCATTTTTTCGGCGTCAGGCTCATATACCCGCATCATCAAAGACGTGTGACCATATGAACGCCCTCGCCAATCGCCGGTTCCTCAAGATGAACGGACTCGGCAACGAGATCACCGTGCTCGACCTGCGCGGGACGAAGCACGTCGTCAGCGAAGCCGAGGCACGCGCGATCGCGAGCCAGGAGCGCAGCCGCTTCGACCAGCTTATGGTCTTGCACGACGCCAAGGCGTCCGGCACCGACGCCTATGTCCGCATCTACAACACCGACGGCTCCGAGGCCGGCGCCTGCGGCAACGGCACGCGCTGCGTCGCCTGGGCGATGACCGCCGACCCGCAGATGGGGCAAGCCGGCCGCGACGGCCTGCTCCTGCAGACCAAGGCCGGGCTGCTGCCGGTGGCGCGCCTGTCGGAGACCGCCTTCACCGTCGACATGGGGGCGCCGCGCCTCGCCTGGGACGAGATCCCGCTGGCCGAGCCCTTCGAGGACACCAGCCGCTTCGAATTGCAGATCGGCCCGATCGACGATCCGATCCTGCACACGCCCTGCGCCGTCAGCATGGGCAATCCGCACGCCGTCTTCTTCGTCGACGATCCCTATCGCTTCAACCTGGAGCAGATCGGCCCGCTGCTAGAGAACCATCCGATCTTCCCGGACCGCGCCAATATCGGCCTCGCCGCGGTCGAGGCGCCGGACCATATCGTGCTGCGCGTCTGGGAGCGCGGCGCCGGCATCACCCGCGCCTGCGGCTCGGGCGCCTGCGCGGCGCTGGTCGCGGCGGTGCGCCGCGAGCTCTCCGTGCGCAAGGCGACCGTCAGCCTGCCCGGCGGCGATCTTACGATCGAATGGCGCGAGAGCGACGGCCATGTGCTGATGACCGGGCCGGCCGCGCTCGACTGGGACGGCGTGCTGGAGCCCGGGCTCTTCGCGGCCGTCGCCTGATGGGCGTCGAGCTCGTCACCTTCGGCTGCCGGCTCAATCTCGTGGAGAGCGAGACGATCGAGCGGCAGGCGCTGGCCACCGGCCTAGCCGACGTCGCGGTGATCAACAGCTGCGCGGTGACGGCGGAAGCGGTGCGCCAGGCCGGCCAGGCGATCCGCCGGCTCGCCCGTGACAAGCCCGATCGCCCGATCATCGTCACCGGCTGCGCCGCGCAGATCGAGCCCGGACGCTTCGCCGCCATGCCGGAGGTAGCGCGGGTGCTGGGGAATGCCGAGAAGCTCGATGCGGCGCATTGGCGAACTCTTGCAAGCTCGAACAGCCTGCGGGCTGTGGGCCAGACCGATGAGCCGGCGAGCAAGATCGTCGTCGGCGATATCATGCAGGCCCGCGATGCCTCCCCTCACCGCACGCAGGCGCTCGGCCAGCACACGCGCGGCTTTTTGCAGGTGCAGAACGGCTGCGACCATCGCTGCACCTTCTGCGTCATCCCGCTCGGCCGCGGCAATGCCCGCTCCGCACCGGTCGACGAGGCTGTGGCGCAGGCACGCCGCCTCGTCGCGGACGGGGCCAGCGAGATCGTGCTGACCGGCGTCGACCTGACCAGCTATGGCCGCGAGCAGCCGAACGGCCCGACACTCGGCACGCTTGTCGGCGCGATGCTCGCCGCACTGCCGGAGCTGAAGCGGCTGCGCCTGTCCTCGCTCGACGCGGTCGAGATCGATGACGAGCTGCGAACCCTGATCGCGGAAGAGCCGCGGCTGATGCCGCATCTGCATCTCTCGCTGCAATCGGGCGACGATCTCGTGCTGAAGCGGATGAAGCGCCGTCACAGCCGTGCCGAGGCCGTCGCATTCTGCAAGGAGATGCGCGACCTCAGACCCGACATCGTCTTCGGCGCCGACCTGATCGCCGGCTTCCCGACTGAGGACGAGGCGATGTTCTCGCGCACGCTCGCCCTGATCGAGGAGTGCGGGCTGTCCTATGTCCACGGCTTCCCATTCTCGGCGCGTCCAGGCACGCCGGCGGCACGCATGCCGCAGGTCGCCGGCAGCGAAATCAAGGAACGCGCGGCCCGCCTGCGGGAGGCGGCGGAAGCAGCCCATGCCCGGCATCTCGGGGCCCGGATCGGCCGGCCGCTCTCCGTCTTGACGGAGCGTGGCGATACCGGTCGCGCGGAGGATTTCACGCTGGTGCGCTTCGGCAGCCATGTCGCACCCGGCCAGATCCTGCCGGTGACCGCCCATGCCCAGGCCGGTAAATCGCTGCTGGCTGCTTGACCAGCCGGCCCATGCCGCCCATAGCCGACTGCGATTCATCCGTCTCCTTGTTGTCGCAATCCGGAACTAGCCCCTCGCCATGACCAGATCGCTTCACCTCTCCGCCGCCTTCGCCGCCATCCTGTTCGCCTGGGGCGCCAATGCGCAATCCTATGGCGATCCCGCGAGCGGCCTGTCGATCGCGTCCCCCGCCGGCTTCAAGGCCGAGGCCGGCGGGCGGCATCCGCAATTCGATGTGACGATCGACATCAGTTCGAAGACGGGCACGCCCAAGGCGGTCAACAGCAGCGGCCAGCTCTGCACGCTCGGCTTCAAGCGCGCGGCGCAGAACGCCCAGCTGACGCGCGAGATCGTCAACGAGCAGATGGCCAAGCCTGAGTGGCAGCAGCTCTATCGCAACATGTTCGAGACGATCGGCACCGTGTCCGATCTCAAGCTGTTCGAGCATCAGGGCTTCACCGGCATCGAGCTGATCGTGATCCCCAAGGCCGGGCCGAATGCGCAGAACGTGCGCATGTTCACCTCGACCATGGAGACGGCCAAGGGCCGCACCGCGCTGATCTGTGTCACCGATCAGGCGAGCCTCGCCGCTGCGCTGCCGCAGTTCAAGGCGCTGCGTTCGACGATCCACGCGCCGGAGTAAGTGGCTCAAGGACCGGTGCCATCATCGCGTGAGACGGCCGCTTGCGCGGCCTTTCTCAGGATGAGAGCCGTGGAGCCAAAAAGGTCAGACCTTCTGCCCGGCGACCTCCTCGCGCAGCGCCCTGCGCAACACCTTGCCGACATTGGTCTTCGGCAGCGTCTCGCGGAAGATGATCTGCTTGGGCACCTTGTAGCCGGTCAGGTTCTCCTTGCAGAAGGCGCGCAACTCGTCGGCCGTCACAGCCGGATCGCGCTTGACGACGAAGGCCGTCACCGCCTCGCCGGAATGCTCGTCCGGCAGGCCGATCACGGCTGATTCCAGCACGCCGGGATGCTTGGCGAGGACGTCCTCGACCTCGTTCGGGTAGACGTTGAAGCCGGAGACGATGACCATGTCCTTCATCCGGTCGACGACCTTGAACTGCCCGTCCGGCAGGAGGACGCCGACATCGCCGGTTCGGAAGAAGCCGTCTGCCGTCATCACCTTGGCGGTCTCATCCGGCCGGTTCCAGTAGCCGACCATGACCTGCGGCCCGCGGATGCAGATCTCGCCGGGCTGACCGACCGGCACGTCGTTGCCCTCGGCGTCGCGAATGGCGAAGTCGGTCGAGGACAGCGGGTAGCCGATCGTGCCGGTGAACTCGGTGATGTCGGTGCGGTTGACCGAGGCGACCGGCGAGGTCTCCGACAGGCCATAACCTTCGATGATCGGCCGGCCGGTGGCGTCCTTCCAGCGCTTGGCGACGGCGGCCTGCGTCGCCATGCCGCCGGCGATGGCGAAGCGCAGTTCCGAGAAATCCACCTCCTTGATCTCGGGATGGCTGGCGAGTGCGTTGTAGAGCGTGTTGACGCCGGAGAAGAGCGTGAACCGGGTGCCCTTCAGGATCTTCACGAACCCGGCGATGTCACGCGGATTGGCGATCAGCAGGCTCTTGGCGCCGATCCGCAACATGAACATGCAGCAGCAGGTCAAGGCGAAGATGTGATAGAGCGGCAGCGCCGTCACCATGACGTGCTGATAGTCGGTGCGGCCATGCGGCGCCTCGAGCTCCCAGCCGAGCCAGAGCGCGCATTGCGCAACATTTGAAGCGACATTGTGGTGGGTCAGCGTCGCACCCTTGGCGACGCCGGTGGTGCCGCCGGTGTATTGCAGGAAGGCGACATCCTCGGGCGCGATCGTGACCGGGCTCATCGTCCCCGGATGCGCCAGGATGGTCTTGAGCGGCACGGCCCCCGGCAGATTGTAGGGCTTGACCACCTTCTTGATCTTACGGGCGACGAAATTGACGATCGCGCCCTTGAAGCCCATCAGGTCGCCGGCCGTGGCGATGATGATCGATTCCAGCTTGAGATTGGGCCGGGCCTCCTCGACGACATGAGCGAAGTTCTCGATCACGACCAGGGCACGGGCGCCGGAATCGTTGAGCTGATGCGTCAGCTCACGGGCCGTGTAGAGCGGGTTGACGTTGACCACGGTGAAGCCGCCGAGCAGCGTGCCGAAGATCGTCACCGGATTGGCGAGGATGTTCGGCATCATCAGCGCGATGCGGTCGCCCTTCTTGAAGCCCTGCGCCTGCAGCCAGGCGGCAAAAGCTCGCGCCGTGCGCCCGACCTCGGCGAAGGTGATCGACTTGCCGAAGCTCTCGAAGGCCTGGCGATCAGGATAGGTCTCGTAGGCGCCACGGATCAGGTCGGCCAGCGTGCCGACCTTCGCCTCGTCGATGGTCGGCGGCACGGCTGGCGGATAATGCGCCAGCCAGGGGCGTGCATCCGATGTCGCCTGAACCGCGGAAAGAGCCGTCATCTTCATCCTCCCCTCTGCGGCCCGCCCTGTTACCGGGTGTGGGTCCCGCTGGCGGACGCTCGGCATCGGCCGATCACGCTCCGCACCTTCTGATTGTCCTGCGCTACACTGCGCAAGCCTAGCGGCGGGCGCAAGCATCCGCCGCTGAAAAGTTTACATATAAACCTTCAATCTGCAACTGCGCGTGGCGCGGCGTTACACCAGCTGGCAGGCCAAGCGCCGCGCCATCGCCAGAAGCGGATCCGGTCAGGGCGAGACATCCTGACCGGAATTCGTTCTCCGCTTTTCGTTCATAGACTTTAGTCTATTTTCCTGATTTTCCCCTCCAGCATGCAGCGCCATGGGACCGCGGCCTCAACGTGCCTGCACCAGCGCCTGCGCCGCGACCACCGCGTCGGCCGGCTTGCCGGCGAGTTCGGCGAGATGGTCGAAGCGGGCGCTGAAGGTGCCGACACCCGCAGTCGCCGAGCGCAGTTCGACGATCAACCCGCTCATCTCCGCCTCCGGCATCAGCGCGTTGATCTGGTCCCAGCCGCGCCAGCCCGGCCGCGCATCATAGCCGAGGATCTGGCCACGCCTTGCCGAGACGATCGCCGAGGCCCGCGACATCGCATCCGAGGGAATGACGATCTCGACCGCCAGGATGGGCTCCAGCAGCACGGGCCTGGCCTGCGGGCAGGCCTCGCCCATCGCGATCCGCGCCGCCTGGCGGAAGGCCATGTCGGAGGAATCGACCGTATGGTAGGAGCCGTCGGTCAGCGTCACCTCGATGTCGACCAGCGGGAAGCCGAGCGGCCCGCGCTGGCAATAGTCGCGCACGCCGGCCTCGACCGAGGAGATGTACTGCTTCGGCACGACGCCGCCGGTGATGCGGTCGACGAAGCGGATGCCTTCGCCGCGCTGGAGCGGCGCGATTTCCAGGACGACGTCGCCGAACTGGCCATGGCCGCCGCTCTGCTTGCGGTGCCGGCCACGGGCGCTGGCCTTGCCGCGCAAAGTCTCGCGATAGCCGATCTGGGTCGCACCGCTGTCGACATTGACGCCGTAGCGCCCAGCGAGCCGCTCGAGCGCGACGCGCAGATGCATCTCGCCCTGGCCGGAGAGGCGCATCTCGCTGAACTCCGGACGATGCTCGAGGGCGAGCGCCGGATCCTCCTCGATCAGCTTGGCGAGGCCGGTCGTGAGCCTGACATCGTCCTTGCGATCCTTGACGCCGACCGAGAGTGCATGGACCGGCTCGGGCGGCGCGACGGCGCTGACGACATCGGGCCGGACCTTGCCGACCGCGACCGCATCGCCGGTGCGCACGCCTTCCAGCCGGGCGAAAGCGACCGTCTCGCCCTCCTCGGCAGCCGGGCGGCGCTGCTGCTCGGCGCCCTTGAGCTCGAGCACGCCGGCGATGCGGGCTTCGACGCCCCCGGAGGAGGTAATCACGTCGCCTTCCGCCATCCGGCCGCGCAGCACACGTGCCAGCGAGAGCTTGCCACCCTGGCCGGACTGCCAGGTCTTCATGACCAGCGCGAGCGGCGCCCCGCTGTCGACCACGCCGATCCGCCCGCGCGTCACCTCCAGGGGCGGTGCCTCATGCCTCAGCGCCTTGAGCAGCCTGGTGACGCCGTTGCCGCGCTCGGCCGCGCCGATCAGCACCGGCACGACGTGACGTTCCTTCAGTTCACGCGCGAGGTCGTCGAAAACGAGATCGCGCGGCGGCTCAATGTCGCCGAGCAGGCCTTCCATGAGCTCGTCGTCATAGTCGGCGAGCTTCTCCAGCATCGAGAAGCGGGCGTCGCGCTCGCGCTCGACCTCCTCGGGTGCCAGCGGCACCACTTCGCTCGGTGCATGCTCGCGATAGATGAAGGCCCGCTCCAGCGCGAGGTCGATGAAGCCGACGGCGATGCCGCCCTGCCAGATCGGGATCTGCCGGAGCAATAGCGGCGTCCGCGAGGCGCGCTGCAGCAATCCGAGCGTCTCGCGCACGCGCCGCGAAGCGGTGTCGATCTTGTTGAGGAAGAGGAAGCGCGGGATGTCGGCCTCCTCGAGCTCGCGCAGCACAAGTTCGAGCGCCGGCGCCTTGCGGTCATCGGCCTCGCAGACCACGACCGCGGCGTCGACCGCCGGCAGGACATGGCGCATCTCCTGAAGAAACTCGACCGAGCCGGGACAGTCGATGAAGGTGTAGCGCTCGCCCATGAAGTCGACGCTGGCGACGTTGGGCTCGGTGCTCATCTGGTGGGAGCGCGCCTCGGGCGAGGCGTCGCCGACGCTGTTCCTGGTCTTGACGGAGCCGGCGCGCGAGACGGCGCCGCAACGCTCCAGGATGCTTTCGAACAGGCTGGTCTTTCCGCTCTGGAAGGGACCGACGATCGCGATGCATCGCGGCCCCCTGCCTCTGACGCCGGACGGGTTTCCTCCCTTGCTGGCAGTCGCAGCCATGTCGTCCTCCTTCGGTTCTGGCCGCACGCGGACAACGGCCATGAAGGCTTCTTGTCCGGAGCGGCGATTGACCGGCGGGAACGGTAATGGAGCGCCCACGCCGGAACGGCGGCGGTCGCTCGGGCCCGACAGGGTCGGGCGGCCGTCGAAGAGGGATGTCGGAGGGCAGGTTCGCGCCGTTCCGGAGCCGGCGCAAGCGGAATGTTGCCGCGTCCTCTCAGCCCGGCTCCGACCGGCGGGCGCCATGCGCCTGCCCCCAGAGCGCCATCGCCTCGAAGATCGGCCCGAGCGCCCAGCCTTGCTCGGTCAGCGCGTATTCGACCTTGGGCGGCACTGTCTCCTGCACGCTGCGCGAGATGATGCCATCCTCTTCGAGCGCCCGCAGCTGCAGGGTCATCATCCGCTGCGTCACATGGGGCAGGAGCCGGCGCAGCGCGTTGAAGCGGCATGGGCCGCGCGTCAGCTGGAACAGGATCAGCGCCTTCCACTTGCCGCCGATCACGTCGATGGTGGCCTCGACCGGGCACCAGACATAGGGGACGTCTTTCAGCGAGGGGCGCATGTCAGCTCCAAGTCAGTATAAAAATTGTGCGTACTTATCCTTCTGATACTGCCCTGTTATGCCCTCTCCAGCAACCGAAGGAGGACATGATGTTTGCGATCATGGGAGCGACGGGACAGACGGGCGGCGCCGCTTTGGCAGCCGCACTCGCAGCGGGTCATAAGGTCAAGGCGATCGTGCGCGAGCCGAGCCACGCGGCAGCGCTGGCCGAGAAGGGCTCCGTTCTGGCCAAAGCCGATCTCGACGATGTCGAGGCGCTGACGGCAGCCTTCGCCGGCGCTGATGCGGTCTATGTCCTGAACCCGGTGCCGCACGCCGCCGAGGACGTCTTCGCTGCGGCAGCAAGGAACGGCGCAGCGATCGCCGAGGCGATCCGCCGTGCCGGCGTGCCGCATGTGGTGGCCCTGTCGTCGAGCGGCGCCCATCGCAGCGAAGGGACCGGCATCGTGCGCGCCCTGCACGATTTCGAGCAGGCACTGCGCGGCAGCGCGCCGTCGCTGACCTTCATCCGCGCTACCGAATTCATGGAGAACTGGGGCAGCGTGCTCGGCGTCGCCGCCGAGCACGGCATCCTGCCGAGCATGCGCCAGCCGCTCGATGCCGCCGGCGAGACCGTCTCCGCAGTCGATGTCGGCCGGCAGGCGGCAGCCGAGCTCGCCCGCCCGCATGCCGGCGAGCGGATCGTCAACCTGAAAGGGCCGGCCGAGTATTCACCGGAGGAAGCCGCACAGGCGCTGACCGAGTTGCTCGATAAGCCGGTCATGGCAGTCGCGACGCCGCGCGAAGAGTGGGAACCGGGGCTTATCGCCGCGGGCTTGAGCGCAAGCCATGCGCGCGAGCTCGCCGGGCTTTACGACGCGATGAACGCCGGGCGCGCCGGCTTCGAGGCGGTCGGCGAGACGCGCCGCGGCAAGGTCACGCTGAACGAGGCGCTGGCCGGGCTGCTGGGCTAGCGATTGCGCCTTTGCCCACGCAGCGTCGGCAGACCGATGCCGACCGCATCGAAGCCGCCATCGACAGCGAGCACCTGTCCTGTGATGTAGCTCGCCTTGTCGCTGCACAGGAAGAAGATCGCCTCGGCGAGCTCCTCTTCGGCGCCGTAGCGGGCAAGCGGGATGGCATCGTGATAGTCGGCGCGGATTTCCGACGAGTGCACGGCCTTGGCCATGGCGGTCTCGACCGGGCCGGGCGCCACCGCGTTGACGCGGATGCCGAGGCCGGCGAGCTCGGCCGCCTGCTGCTTGGTGAGGTGGGCGAGCGCCGCCTTGCTGGTCCCGTAGGCGACACGCAGCGTCGAGGCGCGCAGGCCCGAGATCGAGGTGATGTTGACGATGGCGCCGCCGCCATTGTCGGCCATCACCGGCGCCGCGGCTCGCGTCGTCAGGAACGGCCCGTCGAGATTGACGGCGAGGACGCGCTGCCATTCGGCGTAAGTGGTTTCGAGCAGCGGCTTGAACACCGCGGTGCCGGCATTGTTGACGAGGGCGTCGAGCCGGCCGAAGCGCTCGACCACCGCATCGACCGCCTCGGCGACCTGTTCGGGAACCGCGACATCGCAGCCGATCGACATCGTCACGGTGGGTGCATCGAGTTCGGCCATGGCCCTGGCGAGCTCCGGCTCGTCGATATCGAGCAAGGCGACGCGCCAGTTGTCGGCGAGGAAGCGCTTGGCCGTCGCCAGGCCGATCCCGCGCGCGGCCCCGGTGACGAGGGCGGTCTTGATCGAACTCTCGGACATGATGCTGCTCCGCTCCCTCGGGATTGCCGCCTTGCATACAGCCCGGCGCGGCCGGCCGGAAGCGCGCTCAGCGAAACGCCGCCAGCAGCAGAAACAGTCCGGAGACCAGCATCATTCCGTCGAGCAGGAGCTGGAAGGTGCGCTCGTCCATGCGCCGCACCAGCGCCTTGCCGATGAACGCGCCGAGCATCAGGGAAGAGCCGACGATGACCCCCTTGGCGAAGATCGCCAGCGGCAGCGCGCCGAAGCTGCGGAAGGTACCGACCTTGGTCAGATAGATGAAGAGCGAGGTCGCGGCTTCGGTCGAGAGCAGCGCGCCCTTGCCCAGGCCATAGGCGGCGAAGGCGGGCACGCTGAGCGGGCCGGTCGAGAGCACGAGGCCGGTCAGGAAGCCGATCGCCGCGCCGGCCAAAGCCAGTTGCCAGAGGCCGAGCCTGATCCGGCGCGCCGCCAGCCAGCGCCGCCCAGGAATCATCAGCAGGAAGAACAGGCCGAGGCCGATGTCGATCACCGCGGCCGGCAATTGCAGCAGCGTACGGGCGCCCAGCATCGCTGCCGGGATGCCGGGCAGCGCATAGGCGAGGAAGGCGCGCCAGTCGATCTCGCGCCACCAGGCGGCGAGCCGCGCCAGATTCGCCATCACAGCTGCGACCGCCATGATCGGCACCGCCTGCTTCGGCCCGAACGACCAGACCAGCACCGGCAACAGCATGATCGAGGAGCCGGTGCCGACCACGCCGCCGACGGTGCCGGCGATCAGCCCGACCACGAGGGTGAACAGGGAGGCATAGGACAGAATCTCGGCCGGCATGCTGACTCTCGTGGCCCTGCCGGCGATCTTGCGCAAGGCGGTCGAGCAGCATTCTCACGCTTGCCTATAGGGCGCGGGAGCCCTCCTCCCTTGTGGGGGAGGGTTGGGAGGGGGGTGACCGGGTGAGCGGCTTTAAGGTTCCGATCATGATCAGCCTCGCGGCTGACTACCCCCCTCTCTAGCTCTCCCCCACAAGGGGGGAGAGGACAGGTCGCGGCTCCGGCACAATTGCGGGCCCGGTCGCCACGGCGTCTCGACAAACCTGCCGCGCTCCTGTATGGCCACGCCCTCAACTGAAAACAGCGAGCCGAAAGCCCGCGCTACCGCGCGAACACGGCCATGGAGATAGCCATGAACATCATCGAGCAGCTTGACCAGGAGCAGATCGCCAAGCTCTCCGAGAGCAAGGAGATCCCGCATTTCCAGCCCGGCGACACCGTGCAGGTCAATGTCAAGGTCAAGGAAGGCGAGCGCAGCCGCGTCCAGGCCTATGAAGGCGTCGTGATCGCCCGCAATGGCGGCGGCCTCAACGAGAGCTTCACCGTCCGCAAGATTTCCTATGGCGAGGGCGTCGAGCGCGTCTTCCCGCTGTATTCGCCTAACCTCGACTCGATCAAGGTCGTCCGCAAGGGCAAGGTTCGCCGCGCCAAGCTGTATTACCTGCGCGATCGTCGCGGCAAGTCGGCCCGTATCGCCGAGCGCGTCGACGCCAAGCCGGCCAAGGGCGAGAGCAAGGGCAAGTAAGCCGCTCTTCCTTTTTGGGTTTCGGGAACGCGGCCTTCGGGCCGCGTTTTTTGTTGCCCGCCCCGTGTGAACCGCCGTGACAGTCATTCCCTGTACGCAGGTTAAGATGCTGCCGCCGCGGTCATAGACAGGCTTGGTGCGCTGCAGGCAGACGCGGTTCTTCGCGTTGAAATCGCTCCGCCGGAGCCTGGTGCGGAACTGCGCGGCACCGGCGCCTGCGCGAGCAGGAAGCGACGGCGGCGGCGATCACCAGGCGTCTTCACACGTCAGCTCCGTCCGTCCGATCGGCCAGCACACAATCGCTGACGGGAGCGGAGCCTACCGCAATGTCAGAAGCCGCTCCAGCAGCAGCGTCACATCGGCTTCCGTCTGGTAGAGTCCGAAGCCTACTCTCAAACGATCGCCGCGCAGATCGACGGTGATGCCGGCCTGCTTCAGCGTCTCATGGCACTTCGCCGCATCGGCATGGCGGAAGGTCAGGAAATTGCCCCGCGCCGGCTCGCTCAGCGGCACGACCAAATTCTCCAGGGCGAGCACGCCGCAAGGCTGCTTTGCCAGCCCCTCGGCGAAAACCGCCTGCAAGGCATGGGCGTGGGCGTGGATAGCCGCAACGTCGAGGCCCTTGGCACCCAGCCAGTCGAACATTGCGCCCATGCGGTAGAGGCCGGAGGGGTCGAAGGTCGCGCCCATGAAGCGCCAGCCATTCTCAGCATAGCCGATCTCGCCCTGCGCGCCCGAAAGCGCGCCGAAGGAGGCATACCAGCCGGTGTCGCGCGGCCGTTTGGCGAAACCGGGCGGGCAGTGCATGAAGCAGGCGCCCTCGCCCGACATCGCGTATTTGTAGCCGCCGGCGATGTAGAAGGCCTTGTCGGCAATCCCAGAGAGATCGGTCGGGCGGGCCAGGAAGCCGTGATAGCCGTCGATGACAACGAGCCGCCCGGGCGCGCTGACGCCGTCGACCAGCTCCTCCAGATCGGTCAGCACATAGCCGGAATTGAAATGGACCTGGCTGACGAAGACCATGTCGGGACCGGGGTCTTGCTGTGCCGCCGCGATCAGCCGCTCGGTCAGGCTGGCGAAAGGCTCGGCCGGCACGATGGTGAGCTCGATCAAACCGTCCTCGGCGAGCCGCTCGATCTGGCGCCGGAAGGAGTGGAATTCGGCATCGCTGGTCAGGATGCGCGGCCTGCGGTCGCGCGGCAGGCAGGAGAGCAGGCGGTTGACGAATTCATGGGTGTTGTTGGCCGGGACCAGCCCGTCGATCCCGGGCAGATTGAGGTGTCGCGCCACGCCCTGCGCGACCTTCTGCCAAACCGGTCCCAGCACCTCCTGCCACTTGCCGTCGACGAGGCGAGCGGCATCGTCCCAAGCGCGCAAATGCGCCTCGCGGGTCGCATCCGGCCAGAAATGATGGCTGTGCGCGGCGAAATGCAGGCTCGCAGGCCAGTTCTGGCGGAAGCGCGAGAACTCGGCGGAAAGGTCGAACGGCGGACGGCCGAGCGCCGCGGGAACCTTCGTCAGCTGGTCCATCATCATGCTCCGCAGCCTTGCCGAACCGGCAAAATACTTTAAGCTTAAAATATCTCGCGCCTCCCCTCAGTCAAGGCGTGAGGCGAGCGAGGGCGGCATCATGACCAGCGGGACGGGCGACCACCAGAGCCGGATCGAGCCGGGCATGCAGACCGATTTCAAGGAGCGGATGGACTATGGCTCCTATCTCGGCCTCGACCTCTTGCTCGCGGCGCAAAAGCCACTGAGCGATGCACCCGATGAGCTTTTGTTCATCACCATTCACCAGGTGCAGGAGCTCTGGCTGAAGCTCGCCGCCCATGAGCTCGACGGCGCCATCGCCGCGATCCGCGCAGATGAATTGCAGCCGGCGTTCAAGTCGCTGGCGCGCGTCTCGCGCATCCAGGCGCAGCTCGTCACCGCATGGGACGTGCTCTCGACCATGACTCCATCAGACTATCTCGCCTTCCGCGACGCGCTCGGCCAGTCCTCCGGTTTCCAGTCCTATCAGTACCGCGCCCTCGAATTCCGCCTCGGCGCCAAGGACCCGCGCATGCTGGCGATGCACAAGCATCATCCCGAGCATCACGCCCACCTGAACAGGTTGCTGGAGGCGCCGAGCCTCTATGACGAGGCGCTGCGGCTATTGGCGCGCCGCGGCCTGCCCATCCCGGTGGGTTGCGTCGAGCGCGACTGGAGCCAGCCCCATGTCGCGAACGCGGGCGTGAAGGCGGCTTGGCTTTCGATCTACCGCGACACGCACCGCTATTTCGATCTCTACGAACTCGCCGAGGAGTTGGTCGATGTCGAGGACCAGTTCCAGCAATGGCGCTTCCGCCACATGAAGACGGTCGAGCGCATCATCGGCTTCAAGCAGGGCACCGGCGGCTCCAGCGGCGTGAAGTTCCTGAAGACGGCGCTGGAACGCTCCTTCTTTCCGGAGCTGTGGCAGCTGCGGAGTGAATTGTAGGCCTCACCGTCATTGCGAGCGAAGCGAAGCAATCCAGGAGGGCTCGCTCGACGGCCCTGGATTGTGCTTCGTCGCTGCGCTTCTCGCAATGACGGGAAGCGCGCTTACTCGTTGTTCCCGAAGGTCATGTCCCGCCGCGCCGTCAGGATGCTGATCGAATAGCCGGCGATCACGTCGACCAGCGCCATCAGCGTGATGATCATGAAGGTGCCGGTGCCGAAGCCGGGAATGAACAGGAAGATCAGCCCGCAGGCGATGAACACCACCATGGAGAGGCCATGGTTGAGGATCGAGCTCGACTTGGCGCTGGTCGCGTTCATGATCTCGAAGAACAGCACCACGGTCGAGATCGCGAGCAGGAGTTCGCTGACCGTGAGCACGAAGGCCGTGCCGGACGGTAGGCCTACATTCAGAAGCTCGCGGGAGAGCGGCACGCCCATCGCAGCGACGGTGACGCCATAGGCGATGACCGCCAGCAACATGAAGGGGAAGAAGCGCGCCATCGCATCACCAATCCGTTTGCCGGCGCAGCCACCCTTTCGCGGCGCGGCGGGAGCCGCTAGATAACAGCCCTGCACGCAACGCGCTACGCGCCTGCCGCAGCGACAGCGCCGCCGCGTTGCCCGTGCAGTTTGGAACTGGTAGAAGCGAGCCATGACGGTGAAGCGGCAGAACAGGGGCGAAGTCCGGCGCGTGATGCGCCGCACGCTGAACCTGCGCCGTTTTCCGACCACCCAGGGCTTCGCCGCGCTGCATGACCATGCCCGCCTGCCCTGGCGCTTCTTCGGCCGTTTCACGGCCTCGCTCGCAGCCGGCCTTAGCTGCGCCTGAGACCGGCCGTCCGGCCGGCGACAGGCTTTTGCGATGCGTGCTGGCCCATAGGGCCGCTACCGATTTCCATACCGAAGGCGTTTGAAGCCATGACTGCGACCAAGGCCCCCACCACCCTCTACGACAAGATCTTCGAGGACCATGTCGTCGACCGCCAGGACGACGGCACCTGCCTGCTCTACATCGACCGCCACCTCGTGCACGAGGTCACCAGCCCGCAGGCCTTCGAAGGCTTGCGCATGACCGGCCGCAAGGTCCATGCCCCCGGCAAGACGCTGGCCGTGGTCGACCACAACATCCAGACCACCGACCGCTCCAAGGGCATCCAGGAAGAGGAAAGCCGGATCCAGGTCGAGGCGCTCGCCCAGAACGCCAGGGATTTCGGCGTCGAGTACTTCAACGAGCTCGATATCCGCCAGGGCATCGTCCACATCGTCGGCCCCGAGCAGGGCTTCACCTTGCCCGGCACCACCATCGTCTGCGGCGACAGCCACACCTCGACGCATGGCGCCTTCGGCGCACTGGCCCATGGCATCGGCACCTCGGAGGTCGAGCATGTGCTCGCCACCCAGACGCTGATCCAGAAGAAGGCCAAGAACATGCTGGTCCAGGTCGACGGCAAGCCCGCTCCGGGCGTCGGCGCCAAGGACATCACGCTGGCCATCATCGGCGAGATCGGCACCGCCGGCGGCACCGGCTCGGTGATCGAATATGCCGGCGAGGCCATTCGCGGCCTCTCCATGGAAGGCCGCATGACCGTCTGCAACATGTCGATCGAGGGCGGCGCCCGCGCCGGCATGGTCGCGCCGGACGAGAAGGCCTATGCCTATCTCAAGGATCGCCCGAAAGCGCCGAAGGGCACCGCCTGGGACGAGGCGCTGCGCTACTGGGAGACGCTGCGGACCGACGAGGGCGCGCATTTCGACCGTATCGTCAAGCTCGACGCCGCCAACCTGCCGCCGATCGTCTCCTGGGGCACCAGCCCGGAGGACGTGATCTCGGTGACCGGCGCCGTGCCCGATCCGGACCAGATCGAGGACGAGGTCAAGCGCGCCTCGAAGAAGCGGGCGCTGGAGTATATGGGCCTGACCGCCGGCACCAAGATGACCGAGATTCCGCTGGACGTGATCTGGATCGGCTCCTGCACCAACGGCCGCATCGAGGACCTGCGCACGGTCGCGAAGATCGTCGAGGGCAAGAAGATCCATGAAAGCCTGGACTACGGCATGATCGTGCCGGGCTCGGGCCTGGTGAAGCAGCAGGCCGAGGCCGAGGGGCTCGACAAGATCTTCATCGCCGCCGGCTTCGAATGGCGCGAGCCGGGCTGCTCGATGTGCCTGGGCATGAACCCCGACCAGCTCAAGCCGGGCCAGCGCGCCGCCTCGACCTCGAACCGCAATTTCGAGGGCCGCCAAGGCTATCGCGGCCGCACCCACCTCGTCTCGCCGGCGATGGCAGCGGCGGCAGCCCTGACCGGCCGCTTCGTCGACGTGCGGACGCTGGGCTGAAGCGGGTCAGTTCGTGGGAGGACGTCATGAGCACCGATCCCCGCGACGCCGCCCGTGCCAAGGAGGCCAAGGAAGCGCTCGATCGCGTCCGGCGCGACGATGAGAGCTTTCTCGGCTCCTCCATGGGCCGTGCGGCCGACCACTTCTCCGGCAAGGACGCGCCGGAAGGCGACAACATCGAGCTCTGGGGCCGCAGAATCGGCCGGGGTCTCTCGCTGATCGCCTTCATCGGCCTGTCCTGGTGGCTCGGGCATCAACTGAAGATCTGGTGATGGGCTCCGTTCCCTCGATCAAGTCCGCCGCTTCGGGCGAGCCCTCGCAAGGCCTCGACTGGGACGGCGTGCGCGCGCCCTCGACCGCCGAGTTCGAGATCCTGGCGCAGGCGGCCTATGACCGCCTGCCCGAGGATTTCCGCAAGCTCTGCGCCGACCTCGTCATCACTATCACCGAGTTCCCCGAGGACGATGTGCTGAAGGAGCTCGAGGCCGAGAGCCCCTTCGACCTGCTCGGCCTGTTCTCAGGGATCGGCCTGCCGCAGCAGGGCTATGCTCCGCAGACCGGGCAGATGCCCAACACCATCCATCTCTATCGCCGGCCGATCCTCGACTACTGGGCCGAGCATGACGAGACGCTCGGCGCCATCGTCACCCATGTGCTCGTCCACGAGATCGGCCACCATTTCGGCTTCGACGACGACGACATGGACGCGATCGAGAAGGCGGCAGGATAAGAGAGATGCTCGGCGAACTGATCCGCCACCTGCCTGACCTGGCCCTGGTCTTCTCGGCCTTCTTCATCGCCGTCGCCAGCCCTGGACCGAGCAATCTCCAGGTGATGGCGACCTCGATGGAGCATGGCCGGAAAGCCGGGATGACGCTGGCGCTCGGCGTCACCACGGGATCGCTGACCTGGGGCATCCTCGCCGCGGTCGGCGTCACCGCACTGATCGTCGCCCATCCCGGCGCACTCTACGCCATCAAGATCGTCGGAGGGCTCTATCTTCTGTTCCTGGCCTGGCGCTCCGCGCGCTCGGCCATGCAGGCGGAGATGCCGCCGCCGAAAGCCGGCCTCTCGGGCCGCCGCCTCTATCTGCGCGGCTACCTGATGCACCTCACCAACCCGAAAGCGATCCTGAGCTGGACGGCGATCATCGCGCTCGGCCTGCGTCCCGAGACGCCGGCGGTGGTGCTCTACGCCATCATCCTGGGATGCCTGACGATCTCGCTCGCGATCAACCAGACCTATGCCTACCTGTTCTCGACCGCCTCGATGGTGGCGGGCTATCGCAGGATCCGCCGCCGCGCCGAAGCCTGCCTCGCCGCCTTCTTTACCTTCGCCAGCTTCAAGCTCCTGACGGCGCAGCTCTGACTGAGCCGTCTCCCCAACCTGACCAGACAAGACCTGCCGGAGTATCCGCCATGCAGCCCTTCACCACCCTGACCTCGACCCCCGCCCCGCTGAAGGTGATCAATGTCGACACCGACATGATCATCCCCAAGCAGTATCTGAAGACGATCAAGCGCACCGGGCTGGGCACCGCGCTGTTCTCGGAGATGCGCTACAAGGAGGACGGCTCGGAGAACCCGGATTTCGTCCTCAACCAGCCGGCCTATCGCAAGTCGGAGATCCTGGTCGCCGGCGACAATTTCGGCTGCGGCTCCTCGCGCGAGCATGCGCCCTGGGCGCTGCTCGACTTCGGCATTCGCTGCGTGATCTCGACCAGCTTCGCCGACATTTTCTACAACAACTGCTTCAAGAACGGCATCCTGCCGATCGTGGTCAGCCAGGAAGACCTCGACAAGCTGTTCGACGACGCCGACCGCGGCGCCAACGCGACGCTGACCGTCGACCTCGTCAACCAGAGCATCAAGGGTCCGGATGGCGGCGAGATCCGTTTCGAGATCGACCCGTTCCGCAAGCACTGCCTGCTCAACGGCCTCGACGACATCGGCCTCACCATGGAGAAGTCGACCAAGATCGACGCCTATGAGGAGAAGCTGAAGGGCCGCGCCTGGGCTTGAGTAGCGGGTATCCTAAGCCGCCAACGATCAACAGCCCTCATCCTGAGGAGCCGCGTCAGCGGCGTCTCGAAGGACGGGGGCTGTGGGTTTCCGCTTCGACAAAAGCGAGAGGCGTTCGAAATCGCCCGCGATGAACGCTTCCTTCTTGGCGCGAGACCAACCCTTGATACGTCGCTCCATGGCAATCGCATCTGTGATAGCTTGGAAATGCTCGGCAAAGACCAGCGTTACCGGTGTGCGTTTAGAGGTAAACCCGTCAGTGTGAACACAATTGTTGTGCTCCGCGACGCGGATCTCAACGGTCGAGCGCGTTGAGCCAGTATAAAAGGCTCCGTCGGCGCATCTGACAATGTAGACCCAGCATCCATTGGTATCGCGCATTGCGATCCCCCAGATTCCGACTTCTCAGGCGTAAACCATCAGCAGCCATTCTGGATCATCCTTCGAGACGCCGCTACGCGGCTCCTCAGGATGAGGGCTGTGGAGAAACTAGGCTGACTATACAATCAGCCCCTGCATCGGCGCGAGCCCGCCGGTGCCGGGGAACACCTTCTCGGCCAGCACAGGCCCCGAGAGCCCGAAGAGGTCGGCAACGACGCCCTTCGCGACCGCTCGGATATCGGTGGTCGGCCTGAGGTCGCGCTGCTCGTGCAACTGCTCGGGCTTGAGGCCGGGCCAGTCGGCGATGATCCGCCTGCCCCTGACCGCGCCGCCGACCAGGAAGGCGACCGTGCCGGTGCCGTGATCGGTGCCGACCGTGCCGTTGACGCGGGCGGTGCGGCCGAACTCGGTGACGACCATCACCACCGTATCCTGCCAGACGGGTTTCAGCCCGCTCTCGAAGGTGGCGAGCGCGCCGTCGAGCCCGCCGAGCAGCGTCGCGAGGCGGCCCTTGGCGCCGCCCTCGTTGGCATGTGTGTCCCAGCCTTCGAACGCCAGCGCGGCAATGCGTGGGCCGTCATCGGCCCCGACCAGCCTCGCCGCGCCTTCGGCGATGCGCTTCATACCTTCGGCGCTGTCGGGACCACCGCCGCCACGAGGCTGCTCGGCGCCCTGCCTGGTCGCAATCAGCTCGGTCTCGATCGCCCGTTTCAGCACCAGCGCCAAATTGGGATCGCGCTCGCCATAGAGATCGCCGAGGCGCTGGACGAGATCGGCGCCGGCCCGCGCCATGCGCGGCGGCGCCCAGCCGAGCACCGGCGCCTCGCCGCGCACCACCAGAGGCGGGACCACGCCGACGCCGAGCGCGCCGTGGCGCGACACCGCCTCGCCCGGCGGCAGGCTGGCGATCAGCCGGTTGAGCCAGCCGCTATCGGTCTTGCCCGGGCCGCCCTGCCCGCTTTCGAGCACGTCCTGCCCGTCGAAATGCGAGCGCTCGCGATAGCCGGTGGCGCTGGCATGGACGATCGCCGCCTGTCCCTCGGCATAGAGCCGGGCCAGGTTTGGCATCGCCGGGTGCAGATAGAAGAAGCCATCGAGCGGCAGCGCCGCCTCCGGCCCGTCCTTGCAGAGTGCGATGCCCTCGCGCAGATCGGCGTAACCGGGGTCGCCGAGCGGCGGCACGGCCGAGAGTCCGTCGAGCGCGCCGCGCAGCACCACCAGCAGGAAGCGGGAATCGCGCGAGCCAGCCGCCGCATGGGCGAATTTCGGCATATAGGACCATGCAAAGAGCGCGCTGGCCGCACCGAGCACGGCGCGGCGCGAGGGCGTCATCCGTTCGCAATCATCGTCGTCGGTGGCCATGCTCACCTCCGCTGGAATTCAGGCGACATCAGGAGCAGCGCGAGCGCCTGCGGCTTACTCTCGGCACGCGCCACCGCCTGCCGGGTCTGCGGCGACGCGAGCGGGCCGAGCACCTCCTCGACCAGCGCACGCGGATCGGCGACCGAACCTGCCGCCTGCCGGCCGAGCTGGGCTGCGACATCGATGCGGGTCTTGATGCCCTCGGGCGTCGCCCAGGCGGCGTTCGTGTCGGGATAGCCGTCCGGGCCGGAGGGCTGCCAGAGCGGCTGTCCCATCACGCCGAGCGGCCCGGCGACCTGGCCATAATCTGGCTTGCGGCCGAGCGCCCGAAACGCGGCGACCAGGAATTCCTGCGGCGTGCGCAGCTTGGTCGCGGATGTGATCCAGACAGCTTCGGAGGACACCAGCGCCCGCGAGAGCGCGGCAAGATCACCACCCGTCTCGCGGAAGACACGAGTGAGCTCGCCGACCAGCGACTGCGGCGGCTCGTCGGCGACGAAATGGCGGGCGAGCTTGCGGGCGATGAAGCTCGCCGTGCTCGGATGGCGGGCGAGATCGGCCAGCGCCGCCATGCCTTTCTCCTTGCCCTCCTGCCGATAGACCTTGCCGAGCAGCCTCTGGCCGCCAGGATCGTGCAGGCCGGGATTGAAGGCGAAGGAGCCGGGGAAGCCCAACCGCGCATCGCGCCCGACCACCGTCCAGCCGGTGATGATCCGCGCCAGCGAGGTGACGTCGGCCTGCGTATAGCCGCCGGAGACGCCGAGCGTGTGCAACTCCATGATCTCGCGGGCGAGGTTCTCGTTGAGGCCGCGGCCGCGACGCTTGCCGGCGCGCGAATCCGGGCCGATCGAGAGCTGGTTGTCGAGGAAGTTGAGCATCGCCGGATGGCTCTCGACTGCGATCAGCAGGTCCTCGAAACGGCCGAAGATGTTGGGGCGGATCGCCTCGCGCTCGAAGGCGCCGGCCATGGCGCGGACGAAATTGCCCTTGGCGACCGAGACGCAGAAATGGTTCGACCAGAACTGCACCAGCCGCTCGGCGAAACCGGCTTCGGCCTCGAGCGCGCCCTGGACGCGGGCGACGACCTCCTCGCGGTAGACGGCCTGCGGAAACTGGGGAACCGGCTGCGCCGGCGCCTGCATCTGGCCTTGCGGCTGCCCGGGCATAGGCGGCGCGGCGGCGACCTGCACGCCCTGCTCCATGCCTTGCTGGCCGGCAACCCGGCGCGATTCGCGCGCGGCGCGCTCCTCATCCTCGAACGCATAAAGCGCTCGCCCGATCGGCGCAGCGCCGGAGAAGCTGACGCGCGGCTGCTGCGCGCCGTCGCTGCGAATCTCCGCCAGCAGGCGCTCGCGGACATCTCCCGACGCTCCGCCCTGCCCCGGCTTCGGGCCCAAGCCCAAGCGCTGCAAGGCCTGCATCTTCAAGCGTGGGTCTGACCAATCCGCCATGCCCTCGCCTCCGCCATCTGCGTCGCCATGAGCAAGCTCCACTGCAACTATGGCGAAAGCCCGACCATATCCGCAACGCAAAAGCCGCCGCCCCATTCGGAGCGGCGGCCTCTCGCAGGTCGCAAGATGCGTCCAGGTCACATCGCCGGCAGCGCCGCGACATCGCGCACCGGCGCGCTGAGCCCGCCGATCTTGCCGACCATCGCGGCCTTGCCGGTGGTGATGTCGAGCTTGTAGAGGCCGCCATCGGCCACCAGCCAGCCGGTATTGCTGCCGTCGGCCGCCGTCTCGATATCGAAGGCGATCGCCTTCGGGGTGATGCCGAGCTTGCCGATCGCGCCGAGCACGCCGTCATTCGGCGGCGCCTGCTTCAACAGCCCGCCGATCTTGCCGTCGATGTCGTAGAGCGCCGTTTCCTTGGTACCCTTGACCGAATTGCTGTAGGCACCGGCGACGACCATCGGCGTCTCGCCCTTGTGCATGTCGGTCTCGGCGAACTTCAGCTTGCCGTCGACCGTGGTCTTGCCGTCGTCGACATTGACGCGAAGATTGGTGCCGTCGGCGCCGATGACGCGCAGACGATCAGCGGCCGGGTTGAAATCGACCGTCGCCATCGTGCTGGCCGAGAGCACCGTGTCCATCTTCGACTTCATTGTCGCCTTGCCGGCCTTGTCGACCGTGTAGATCGTGCCGTCGGTGGCGAGCGCATAGAGCATGCCGTCGGCGGGGCGGACATCGATGCCGGCGATCTTGCCATTGATACCCGTGACCTTCATCGACTTGCCGGCCTTTTGGGTCGCGGTGTCGACCATGGTGAGCGTGTCGTCGCCGGTCAGGACGGCGAGCGTGCCGGCCTGGGCTGCAGTCGCCGCGAAAGCCGCGCTGAGAATGGTGGAAGCGAGAAGTAGGTTGCGAGCCTTGGTCATGTGATGTCCTCCGGTTCGTGTCGCGATCTCAAAGGGTTGGCCGAGGCCTCCTGCGGCGCGGCACCCATGGCGGATAGCGACCAGACTCCGATGCGGATGCGGAGGAAAAAATAAAAGCTGCGGCCTGCATCCAATACCGGCAGCATCGGGTATCTATTGGCCGCCGTATCCGTGAGGGCGGCGGGAGACCGGGGAGACGGATGGCGAGCGAGGCAACGCAGGAAGCACAGCCCGGCGAGATCGAAACCGCGCTGCTCGCCTGCGCCGCCGGCGACAAAAACGCGCTCAGGCGCATCTACGAGGCCGAGTCGCCGCGTATGCTCGGTGTGGCGCAACGTCTCTTGAAGCGCCGCGCCCTGGCGGAGGAAGCGGTGCAGGACGCGTTCGTGCTGATCTTCAGGCATGCTGGCCGCTTCGATCCCGAGCGCGGCGCCGGCCTGACCTGGATCTATGCCATCCTGCGCAACCGCGCCCTTTCGATCCTGCGCGACGAGAAGCGGACCGAGACGAGCGACACTCCGATCGCCGAGGAGACGGCGAGCGAGGAGGACGATCCGGAGACGGTGATGGCGAAGCTGTCGGATGCCAGCGCGCTGCGAGCCTGCCTGGAGATGCTGCCGCCACAGCGGCGCGGCCTCGTACTGCTCGCCTTCGTGCAAGGGCTGACGCATGGCGAGATCGCCGGGCGCCTCAAATTGCCGCTCGGCACCGTCAAATCCTGGATCCGCCGCTCGCTGCTCTCGCTGAAGGAGTGCCTCGGATGAGCCCCTCCCGCGACGATCAACTCAGCCCGCCCGAGCGCGACGCGCTTGCCGGCGAATATGTGCTCGGACTGCTTGACGAAGCCGAGTTCGCGGCGGCCGAGCGCCGGCTCGATGCAGACCGCGACTTCGCCGCTTCGGTCGAGCGCTGGCGCGTTCACTTCTTCGCGCTCGACGCGACCGCCACGCCGATCGCGCCTCGGGTCGATCTCTGGCCCCGGATCGAAGCCGGGCTGGCGGGCCTGATGCAGCCAGCCGCCTCGGCTGCGGCGACGCGCCCGGCGACAGCCGGCTCCGGCCGCCTCGCCGACTGGTGGAACAGCCTGTTCGTCTGGCGTGGCGCCGCCTTCGCCGGCGCGCTGGCGACCGTGCTGCTGGCTGTTGGTCTGGTCGGCGCGCTTGATCGTGCCAAGCGTCAGCCGCTGATGGTCGCGGTGCTCCTGACCGACAGCAATGTCGCTGCCGCGGTGGTCAACACCTTCGCCGATGGGCGCGTCGAGATGCTGCCGCTGCAGAGCATCGACGTGCCGGCCGGCAAGGCGCTGGAGATCTGGACCTTGTGGGACCGCGCTGTCGGCCCGCGCTCTGTCGGCCTGATCGATCGGGCGCGCTCGACGCCGCTGCGGCTCGACAATCTGCCGCTCGGCCGGGACCAGCTCTTCGAGATCACGCTCGAGCCGGCAAGCGGCTCGCCGACCGGCCGGCCGACCGGGCCGATCATCGCCAAGGGCACGACCTCGCAGCGGCTGTAAGGTCGCAGCGTTCCGCGTCGACACTCCTTCATTTAGGGGACGCGGCATATCCGGGCCTCGCCATAGAGTCGCATGCAACGGCCTCGATGTGCCGGCGCACTCCACGGGCGAGCGAGATGGTCGCGAGATTCGAGAAACCACTCTGGTGGGCAGAGCCCGATGGGTGGGACAGGAAAAACAACTATCAGATGTTGCCGCTGGGCCGCCCGCGCGCCATGTCGGTGATCACCGACGACGCCGACTGGGTCCTGATCGTCAGGCCGCGCTCGGCTCTCAAGCTGACCGACGTCATACCTGCGCTCACATCGCTCGGCATGCACGACACCGCAGAGGTGTTCCAGCTCCCGCGCAAAACCACTGTCCAGTTCGCGCTGTTGTCCGATGTCTCCGGTCGCTTCAGCCTGACCCTGCAACGCGCCAACGGCAGCCGAGCCGACGCCTCCTGGCTCAGGATCAACTGCAAGATCGTCCGCCCAGTTCGCTACAAGCCATTCATCCTTGTCGATCTCCTGGGCCGCAAGATCGACCACGACAAGCAGACCCTGCTCAAGGAAACCCAGTGGGCCAACCAGCGCTTGTTCGGCGAAGCCAATGTGCAGGCCTGGGCACAGGCCGACCTCGTCGAATTGAAAGTCGACAAGGATTATCCGGAAGTCCCTATCGGAACGGCCGATAATGGCCCCACGGAATTTGCCTTCTGGAACCAGACGCTGCCGCCAGCCGCGGTCGACTACTACCTCATATTCGTTTGGCGGATACGCTACGACAAAACTCACGACGACCCGATCGGTATCTGCTGGGGCAAAAAGTACATATTCATCGAGCCTAGCGACGAATATCCGATGTCACAGGTCATCCTTCACGAGATCGGCCATGCGCTCGGCCTCGGGCACAATCCGGATTCGGGCTCGGTCATGGAGCCTTATGCCAAGAAGGACATCAAAGCCTTTCGCGAGCCCGAGATCGACTTCCTGAACAACTCGGCCTGAAGCGATAAACGTTCGGGGATCTTTCCGCATGCCGCTCAAATCCTACGCCTTCAAGGACGATCCCAAGCTGCAGGCCTGTCTCGTGAAGGACTCCGCCCATGTGCTTCTCGGCCACAAGGGCATCCATGTGCGGCGGATCCAGGCCGCCCTGCGCGCGCTCGACGGCGCGGTGATCGATCCGGCCGAGCTGAAGACGGATACCTACGGCAAGTCGACTGCCGCGGCGGTGCTCGCCTATAAGCGCAAGCGCCAGATCATCGCCCACTCGCGCCAATCGCAGGCCGACGACATCGTCGGCAAGATGACGATCGAGGCGATGGACAAGGAACTGCTCACCGCGACGCTATGCCCGCCTTCGAACGGGAGGCGCTGCGCCTGCCCCAGGAACAGCCGGATGATGGTGCGCTACGCACGCAAGGCCGAGCCGAGCCTTTACCTGTTGTCGCCGCAGCAACTCGCCGAGCTGACGCGGAATATCGCCTGACCCTGCGACCTCGATTACTGAAGGTCTGCGAAGGCCCGCTTCAGGCGCTCGGCCGCCTCGGCCACCACGGAACGCTGGGTCGCGAGGTTGAAGCGCAGGAAGCTGTCGCCGCCAGCGCCGAAGCTCGCACCATGATTCACCGCGATCTTCGCCTGCTTCTCGACGCGAGCGATGAAATCCCTTGGCTCCATGCCGGTGCCGGAAAAATCGACCCAGGCGAGATAGGTCGCCTCGAGCGGCATCGAGCGCAGGCCGGGAACGGCGTTGATCGCATCGTCGAAGAGCTTGCGATTGCCGTCGAGATAGGTCGTGAGCGCATCCACCCAGGCCGCGCCCTCCTTGCTGTAGGCCGCCGTCGACATCTCCATGCCGAAGGCGTTCGGGGAGATGCCGAGCGCGTTCATCCGGGCGCGGAACGGCGCGCGCAATTTTTCATCGGGAATGATGACGTTGCCGACATGGGCGCCGGCGATGTTGAAGGTCTTGGTCGTCGCCGTCATCATCACCAGGCGATCGACGATCTCCGGCGCGGCATTGGCCATGACCGTATGTTTGTAGCCGGGCATGACCAGGTCGTGATGGATCTCGTCCGAGACCAGGATCAGGTCGTGGCGAACGCAGAAATCGGCGATCTGGCGGAGCTCGTCGCGGGTCCAGACGCGCCCGCCGGGATTGTGCGGCGAGCACAGGATCAGCATCGTCTCCTTGCCGGTCATCTGCGCATCCCAGCCGGGGATGTCGAGGACGTAGCGATCGTCTTCCTGCGCGAGCCGGCATTCGACGACGTCGCGGCCGGCAGCTTTGATGACGCGGGCGAAGGCGTGGTAGACCGGCGTCATCAGCACGACGCTGTCGCCGGGCTTGCTATAGGCGTCGACGCAGAGCGCGGTGCCGTTCACCAGCCCGTGCGTGGTGAAGATCGCTTCCGGTGTGACCTCCCAGCCATGGCGTTCCTGCATCCACCAGCGGATCGCGTCGCTGTTCGTCCTCTCGTCGCCGAAATAGCCGTAGACGCCATGGGCGGCCATCGCCTCGACCGCGGCCTGGACGCAAGGAGGCGGGCGGAAGTCCATGTCGGCGACCCACATGGCGATACCGTCGGAGACCGGCACGCCGTAGATGGCTTCCATCTTGTCCCATTTGGCGCAGTTGCTGCCGCGGCGGTCGATATGCAAGTCAAAGGTCGAAGCTGCGATCATCATGGGTTCCGATGCATTGCCGGGCCAGCACGAGACCATCGCATACCAAGAAAGCTCTTCTCCGCCAGCAGCGTTTCGCGCAATTCCAATCTACCGTGGCGGTCTGGCGGAGACTCGCGGCAGCGGCTGCGGGCCTGCTATAGGCCGCTCATGAGCCTGCCGACGCCCCTGATCGAGACCCTCGGTTCCGTCGCGGCGATCATGGCAACAGCGCGCGACCCCTGGTGGATCATCGCCAGCGCCGCCGCTGCCCTGCATGGCGCCGAGCCGGTCACGGTCGCCGATGTCGACCTCCTGCTCAGCGTCGAGGACATCAATCGCATCCTGCCAATGCTCGGCATCGAGCCCTATCGAGGACCATCGAACCCTCTGTTTCGGTCAGAGGTTCTGGCCAAATGGCCGGCGCCGCCGGTGCCGGTCGATCTGATGGCCGGCTTCGAGCATCGCGTCGGTGATGCATGGCACCCGGTCTGGCCCACGACGCGGCAGGCGATCATGATCGGCTCGGAGACCCTCTATGTCCCTGAGCGGGACGAGCTCAGGCGCATCATCGCAGGGTTTGGCCGCCCCAAGGACCTTGAACGCGCCAGCCTGCTGGCGGCGCTCACATCACCACCGTGATCGTCTCGGCCGCCCGCGTCAGGCCGGTATAGAGCCAGCGAGCCCGGTGCTCGCGGAAGGCGAAGGCCTCGTCGAAGAGCACGACACTGTCCCATTGCGAGCCCTGCGCCTTGTGCACGGTGAGCGCATAGCCGAAGGTGAACTCGTCGGTGTGGCGGCGCAGTTCCCAGGGCACTTCGTCCTCGGTGCCGTCGAAGAAGTTGGGCATGACCGAGACCTTGACCGGCTTGCCGCCGGTGTCGTCCTCCGGCGTCACCCGCATGGTGACGAGGCCCTTCTTCGAGGTCTTGAGCTCCTGCACGATCCAGGCGCCGCCATTGAGCAGGCCCTTGCTCTTGTCGTTGCGCAGGCAGACCAGCTTCTCGCCGACCGCCGGAACATTGGCGACATGGCCCATCAGCTGGCGCATGCGGGCGTTGTAGAGCCGGCGCGTCTTGTTGAGGCCGACCAGGACCTGATCGGCCGAGAGCACGATCTCCGGCGTGATCTCGGCGCGGCGGATGATCCGGCTCGCGCCATAGTCGCCGATTTCGAGCCGCCCGCCCTCACGCACGATCATCGACATGCGCACGATCGGGTTGTCGGCCGCCTGGCGGTGGACCTCGGTCAGCATCACGTCAGGCTGACCTTCCGTGAAGAAGCCGCCGCCCTTGACCGGCGGCAGCTGGGCGGGGTCGCCGAGCACCAGCACCGGCGTCCCGAAGGACAGCAGATCGCGCCCTAACTCCTCGTCGACCATCGAGCACTCGTCGATGATGATCAGCTTGGCCTTTGCCGCCGTGCTCTCGCGGTTGAGCACGAAGGTCGGGCTCTCCTCGTCGACGCCGCGCGAGCGATAGATCAGCGAATGGATGGTCTGCGCACCCTCGCAGCCCTTGTTGCGCAGCACGAGCGCCGCCTTGCCGGTGAAGGCGGCAAAGACGACGGTGCCGTCGACGCCCTCGGCGATATGGCGGGCGAGCGTGGTCTTGCCGGTGCCGGCATAGCCGAACAGGCGGAAGAGCTGCGGCGAGCCGACCTTCAGCCAATCGGCCACGGCGGCGAGCGCCGCGTCCTGCTGCGGCGACCAGCTCATAGGTGGATGCGAATGCTGTTGAGCATGGCGCACAAGGCCGCGAGTCGGGCGGCCAAGGCAAGCCGGATCAGGCGGCGCGCAGCCTTCGGGCGAACTCGTCCGCTTCCGCCTGCAAGGCAGAGATGCGCTCGTCGAGCTGGCGCGCCCCGCTTGCACCCTGCTCGGCGCGGGCGACCGTCTGGGCGGTCGCGCCAGCAATCGTCGTCACTGCGCTCGCAGCCTGGCCGGTGACCGCCGAGATTCGCGCAATCGTCTCGCCGAGCCCCTGCAGAAGCCCGGTATGCGAAGCCACCATGGCCGAGATTTCCGTGCTGGCCTGCTCGACCGCGCCAGCACGCCCGACGATCCCGGAAATCGCCTGCGCTGCTTGCGAGAGTGCCGCGTCCACTGTCGCGATCCGGCGCACGATCTGCCCGGTCGCCTCTGCGGTCTGTGTTGACAATTCCTTGACCTCGCTCGCGACGACCGCGAAGCCGCGGCCATGGGCGCCGGCCCGCGCAGCCTCGATCGTGGCATTGAGGGCGAGCAGATTGGTCTGCCGGGCGATCGCTTCGATCAGCTGGATGACATCCCGGATCTGACCGGCGTTCTCGGTCAGCCTGCCGACCAGGCCGGCCGTGCCGGCAGCATCACGCGTGGCCAGGCTCGCCGTTTCCGAAACCCGCCTGACCTCGCGGTTGATCTGCTCAACGACCTCTTCCAGCCGCACAGCCGCATCGGCGATTCGCTCGGCCTCGCCGCCCGCGCCGGCGACCGCATTCGCAGCCGCCCCGCTGCTCTGCGAAATCTGCTCGGCCTGAACGGCGGATTCGGTGAGCGCGGCATCCAATTCCTCGCTCAGGCGGCCAATGTCGGCGAGCAGCCGGCCGATCCGGCCTTCAAACTCCTGGGCTATCAGATGAAGCTCCTCGGTTCGGCGCCGTTCATGCTGCTGCGCCAGTTCAGCTTCCGCATCCCGGGTGACGAGCGTGGCGCGGACCTCACTCAGCGTGCGGACGGTCCGGGCGAGCTCGCCGATCTCGTCGCGGCGTCGGCGATGGGGGACCTCGATGACGTGGTTCGAGGATGTCGCCGCCTGAATCGAGGCCATCAGCTCGCGCAGCGGCCGAGTCAGATAGGTTCGCAACAGAACGATCGCCAGAAATCCACCGGCGAACGGCAGCGCGACGGCAATGACGATGCTCCGAAGCCTAACCGTTCCGGCCAGAGTTTCTGCACGTCCCGCGGCGAGGCTGGCGCGTCGGTCGAGCTCGTCGCGCAACCTGCCGGTGACGCCCATGATCTGGCGGACATTGTCCTTTGCAGCATCGGCCGACGCCTCGACGAGCGCCGCCTTGGGAGAAACCTGACGGCCGATCGTGACGATATCGCGCTGGAACGCGATGAATGTGCGGATGCTCGGGTCGAGCGTGGGATTGGCCAGCTTCATCTCGTCCGTCAGGGACGACATCAGATTCGCCCGCGCCGCATCGACCAGCTCGATCGCGGCATCGATCTGATCAAGCGCCTGCTCGACCTCCCGCGGCTCGCTCGCATCGTCGAAGCGGCTGAGGAGCGAGGCCTGCGCGACACGGCTCGAAAGCAAAGCCGCCTTGTTGGCGAGCTGCTGTCCGCCGAAGGCTTCCCGGTCGATTGCATGGACGGAATCGAGTCCGCGCACGACGCTGGCGAGGCCTAGCGCCGCAGCAATGCCGAAGATCGCGAAAAGCACGGTGATCTTCGCCGTCAGTCCGACCCGTCGAATCACATCAACCATCCATGTCGAGCGCGCGACTTCTCGCACCCGGGCAGCAAACGGATGCTTAACAGAGCCAGCTAAATATCTAAAATATCTTTCGTTTTCTATTTGACAGCATTTCCCCAAGCGCACGCGCTCAGAATGCGAACCGCATCAATAGGCGGCCGGGTTTCGGCCTTGCGAATACCGCGAAGCCGGCACGGCGGAACACGCTTTCAGGACCGACATAGAGCCCGTCGGCGCTGCGCTTGCCCTCATTGTCCATCGGCGCAGCCTCGACGAGGCGCGCGCCACCTTCCCGCGCGAAACCGAGCCCGCCGAAGAGCAGCGCCGCCGTGAGGCCCTGGCCGCGATAACCCTTGCGGACAAAGAGGCAGGACGCCGCCCAGTTGCGCTCGTTCTGCGCCGGCGCACCCGGCAGCGGCGTCGGGGCACGGCGCCCGATTGTCCTACTCGGGCACATGCGCCCGCGGCCCGATCTGCAGCCAGCCGACCGGAACATCGCCGGCGAAAGCGAACACGCCCGGCGGCGGCTCCTTGCTGACGCGCTCCTCGAAAAGCTGCCGTGCGCCCTCACCGAGCGAGGGCTTGCGCAGCTTCGGCGGCATGCGGAAATGATCGCACCAGCAGCCATAGCAGGGCCCTTGCAGGCCGAAGAGATCCTCCAGCGCCCGGCGTCAGCGGGACGACCTGAAAGTCTACCTTCGTCATCCCAGCCCCTCTCTCGACAGGCGGGCGCAAACAGGAGAGGAAATGACGCGTCGCCTCCGAGGCGACCGCCGTTGGAGGCTTTCCATGTCACTCGAACTCCTCGCCGCCTATCTCGTCGCCTGCTTCGTCATCGTGACCGTGCCCGGCCCGACGGTGACCCTGATCATCGCCAACAGCCTGAGGCATGGTAGCCGCGCCGGGCTTCTCAACATGGCAGGAACACAGGCCGGGCTGGTGATCATGATCGCGATCGTCGGCATCGGCCTGAGCTCGGTGATCGCAGCGATGGGCCACTGGTTCGACTGGGTCAGGCTCGCCGGCGCCGCCTATCTGATCTGGCTGGGCTGGAAAATGTATCGCAGCGCCGGTGAGATCAGCGATGGCGCGGCCGAGGCCCGCGCGCCGCGGGGCGGCTTCTTCCTGCAGGGGCTGCTGGTGGCGCTCAGCAACCCGAAGACGCTGGTCTTCTTCGGAGCTTTCTTCCCGCAGTTCCTCGATCCGACCCGCGACTACGCCACGCAGATCGCGATCATGGGCGCGATCGCGATGCTGTTCGCCGCCGTCAGCGACAGCGCCTATGCGATCCTCTCCGGCCGCGCCGGCCGCTTCCTATCGCAGAAGCGCGTCCGGCTGATGTCGAAGTTCAGCGGCGGCTTCCTGATCGGCGGCGGGCTCTGGCTCGCCTCGACCCGCGGCAGCTGATCCCTACCAGGGGATCGCCTCGCCCTTCCAGTTGCGGAAGCTGTTGGTCTGGGCCATGCCGGACGCATCGATCGTCGCGATCAGCCCGGCGGCGCTCTCGGAAGCCGGGATATCGGCCCCGCCGCCGCCCATATCGGTGCGGACCCAGCCGGGGTGGAACAGCAGCACCGCGACCTCGCTGTCGCGCACCGCATTGCCGAAGCCGACCATCACCATGTTCACCGCCGCCTTGGAGGAGCGATAGGCAATGGCGCCCGATGGATTGCTGCCGATCGAGCCCATGCGACTTGAGATTGTCACGATCTTGCGGCCCGAGCCGGCCTCGACATTCGGCAGGAAGGCCTGCGCCACCCGCAAGGGGGCGTAGACGTTGACCTCGAAGACCTCGCGCCACGCCTTGAAGTCCATGTCGAGCGCCGTCTGCCGATCGCGCGGACCGTAGACGCCGGCATTGTTGACGAGCACATCGATCGGCCGGCCATCGAGTGCCTGCTTGGCCGCCGCCACGCTCCTGTCAGAGGTGACGTCGAGCTCCAGCGGGGTCAGCGTTCCGGCCTGGCCGCTCGCAACCTCCGCCAGCGCCCCGCCCCAGGGATCACGCGCCGCGGCGACGATATGGTCCCCTCGCCGCAGCAACTCCATGGTCAGCGCCAGGCCGATGCCGCGATTGGCGCCGGTGATCATCCAGGTCTGCGGCATGGTCGGTCTCCGTCTTGAAGACCTGACCTAAGCCTCTGGCCCTGTCCTTTCCAGAGCAGCGGCCCACGGCGGCATGCGAACGCCATCGCTCGTAAGGATATTCACTTGCCTAATCTGAATATTCATATGACTATCGATCCATGTCCCTCTACATCCGCGACCGCACCGTCGACGAGCTCGCGACCCGCTTGCAGAAAGCAACGGGCGCGCGGACAAAGACGGAAGTCGTGCGCCGCGCCCTGGAACAGGAGCTTGAACGGGTGGAGAGCGCCCGTTCGCTGCGCGAACGGATAGCGCCCAGCCTCGCGCTCGCCGACGCAATGGGGCAAGGCAGAAGCGACTTTGACGTCAAGGCCTTCCTCGACGAGATGTGGGGCGACGTGTGACCTATCTGGACGCGTCCGTGATCGTCGCAATCCTCGGACGGGAGGACGACTCCGAGGCCCTGCTCGATAGACTGGAAGCTGCCCCAGCTCCGTTTCTCGTTTCGCCGCCGGGCCTGTTCGAGGCCGTCATGTCGCTGGCGGCGAAAAAGGCGCGCGACACAGGGCGTGAACTCGATTCCTCCCTGATCGACCAGGCCCAGAGCAGCGTCGCCTTGTTCGCCGCGAACATCAAAGCGCGCGAAATCGAGATTTCGCCCGCAATCGGCCGGGCCGCGATCGAGGCGGCGAAGCGCTATGGGCGCGCGGTCGGCAGCCCGGCCAAGCTCAACTTCGGCGATTGCTTCGCCTACGCCTGCGCCAAGGAACATGGCGCGGTCCTGCTCTACAAGGGTAACGATTTCGCGCAGACCGATATGGCGTAGCGATCAGCAGTGCGGAGCCGCCGCCGTCATTCCGGGTTTGGGCTTTTCGCCCTTCTCCGGAATGACGGAAAGCACAAGTCCGCAGCCTCAGCCCTTGCGCTTTCCATAGCCGCCGGCGGTCGGCGTGATCACGGTGACGGCTTCGCCGGCCTGGAGCAGCGTCTGGTCTGACGGCTTGAGCTCCTCGACCTCTCCCGAAAGCCGCCGGACCAGCGTCCTGCCGAGCTCGCCGGGTTC
Organism: Allobosea eneae; assembly: GCF_042657265.1. Lineage (NCBI taxonomy): Bacteria > Pseudomonadati > Pseudomonadota > Alphaproteobacteria > Hyphomicrobiales > Alloboseaceae > Allobosea > Allobosea eneae. Next base: position 24,377 of record NZ_JBHSLW010000076.1, on the reverse strand, counting down.
CCCGCCCTTCATGCCGAAGGGGCGCACCTTGCGGTGCGAGGCGAGGATGGCGCAGTCCATCGTCTTGAGGAACCGGATGGTGCGGCTGGTGCCGTCGCCGGCATTCCATTCGCCCTTACCGCCTGACCCGGCGCGGATGTGGAAATCCTCCAGCACGACCGGGAAGCGCGTCTCCAGGATCTCCGGATCGGTCAGGCGCGAATTGGTCATGTGGACATGGACGCCCGAGGTGCCGTTGAAGCCTGGCCCGGCCGGCGAGCCCGAGCAGATCGTCTCGTAATACTGGTACTGGTCGTTGCCGAAGGTCAGGTTGTTCATCGTGCCCTGCGAGGACGACATCGCCTCCAGCGCGCCGAACAGCGTATTGGTCACCGCCTGGCTGACCTCGACATTGCCGGCGACGACGGCGGCCGGATAGCGCGGCGCCAGCATCGAACCCTCGGGCACGATCACCTTGATCGGCCTGAGGCACCCGGCGTTCATCGGGATCGCATCGTCGACCATGACGCGGAAGACATAGAGCACGGCGGCGCGCGTGACCGGCGCCGGCGCGTTGAAATTGTCCTCGCGCTGCGGCGAGGTGCCGGTGAAATCGACCGTCGCCTCGCGCCTGTCGCGATCGATGGTGATCTTCACCTTGATCGCGCAGCCTTGGTCCATCGGATAGGTGAACTCGGAGTCGTGCAGGCGGGTCAAAAGGCGCGCGACGCTCTCGGCGGCGTTGTCCTGGACATGGCCCATATAGGCCTGGACCACGTCGAGGCCGAAGGAGCGGATCATCTTGCGCAGCTCCGCCACGCCCTTCTCGTTGGCGGCGATCTGTGCCTTCAGGTCGTTGACGTTCTGGACGACGTTGCGGACGGGATAGCGCGCACCGGTCAGGAGCTTGACCAGTTCCTCCTCGCAGAAGCGGCCCTGATCGACGATTTTGAAGTTGTCGATATAGACGCCCTCTTCCTCGATATTGGTGGCCAGCGGCGACATCGAGCCCGGCGCGGTGCCGCCGACATCGGCATGGTGGCCGCGGCTCGCCACCCAGAACAGGATGGTCTTGTCTTCGTTGTCGAAGACCGGTGTGCAGACGGTGATGTCGGGCAGATGCGTGCCGCCATTATAGGGCGCGTTGAGGCAATAGACGTCGCCGGGGCGGATCACCGGATTGTTCGAGATCACCGTCTCGACCGAGCGGTCCATCGAGCCGAGATGCACGGGCATGTGCGGCGCGTTGGCGACGAGCGCGCCGGTCTGGTCGAAGACGGCGCAGGAGAAGTCGAGCCGCTCCTTGATGTTCACGGAATAGGCGGTGTTCTGCAGCGTCACGCCCATCTGCTCGGCGATCGACATGAACAGGTTGTTGAAGATCTCGAGCATGACCGGGTCGGCCCTGGTGCCGATCGCCGCCTGCTGCACCAGCGCCTTGCTGCGGGTGAGGACGAGATGGTCCTTGGCGGTGAGCTTGGCGGTCCAGCCATCCTCGACGACGACGGTCTGGTTCGGCTCGATCACGATGGCCGGGCCGGCGATGCCCTGGCCGCGCGCCATCGCCTCGCGCCGGACGATCGCCGCCTCGTGCCACTGCCCCTTGGAGAAGAAGCGGGTGCGCTCGGCGATCTCGGGTTCGCCGGCGTTCTCGGCGGCAGCTTCCTCTTCGAAGCGGGCGCCGCCGCCGACGGCCTCGACCTCGACCGCCTCGACCACCAGCGCCTTGGTCTCGTCCATGAAGCCGAAGCGGGCCTTGTGCGCCGCCTGAAAGGCGTCCTGCATCTCGGAGCGGCTGCCGAAGGGCGTCGCGATCGCGGTGTCGGTGCCGGCATAGCGGATATGGGCGCGGACATGGATGGCGATATCGCCATCGGGCACGCCCTGTCCTGCAACCTCGCCCTTGGCCTCGGCGCCAAGCCTGTCGGCGAGCGCGCCGATCGCGGCCTTGGCCTCGGCATCGAGGGGCACGTCGAGCGCCGCGGTGCGGGTGGCGCGGATCTCGGCGAGGCCCATGCCATAGGCCGAGAGCAGGCCGGAGAACGGGTGCAGCAGCACGGTCTTGATGCCGAGCGCGTCTGCAACGAGACAGGCATGCTGGCCGCCGGCGCCGCCGAAGGAGTTCAGCGCATAGCGGGTGATGTCGTAGCCACGCTGGACCGAGATCTTCTTGATCGCCTCGGCCATATTGGCGACGGCGATCTGGACGAAGCCGTCGGCGACCTCCTCCGGCGAACGGCCATCGCCGACCTCGGCCGCGAGCGCCGCGAATTTCTCGCGCACCGTCGTGACGTCGAGCGGCTGGTCCTGGCCGGGGCCGAAGATCGCCGGGAAATAGGACGGGATCAGCTTGCCGACCATGACGTTGGCGTCGGTCACGGCGAGCGGGCCGCCGCGGCGATAGGCGGCCGGGCCCGGATTGGCGCCGGCGGAGTCGGGGCCGACGCGGAAGCGCGAGCCGTCGAAGTGGAGGATCGAGCCGCCGCCGGCCGCGACCGTGTGGATGAGCATCATCGGCGCACGCATGCGCACGCCGGCGACCTCGGTCTCGAAGGCGCGCTCGTATTCCCCATCGAAATGGGCGACGTCGGTCGAGGTGCCGCCCATGTCGAAGCCGATGACCTTGTCGAAGCCGGCCGAACGGCCGGTCTCGGCGAGGCCGACGACGCCGCCGGCCGGACCGGACAGGATCGCGTCCTTGCCCTGGAACAGCTCGGCGGCGGTGAGGCCGCCCGAGGACATCATGAACATCAGCCGCGCGCCGGTGCGGGCGATGTCGAGCTCCTCGGAGACCTGCGCGACATAGCGGGCGAGGATCGGCGAGAGATAGGCGTCGACCACGGCGGTATCGCCGCGCCCGACCAGCTTGATCAGCGGCGAGACCTCATGGCTGACCGAGACCTGCGGAAAGCCGATCTCGCGGGCGATCTTCGCGGCGAGTTGCTCATGCGCCGGGTAGCGATAGCCGTGCATGAAGGCGATGGCGACGGCGCGGAATCCGGCATCGAATTGCGCCTGCATGTCGCTGCGGATCGCGGCCTCGTCGGCGGCCTTCTCGACCGAGCCGTCAGCAAGGACGCGTTCCTCGATCTCGACGACGGCGTCGTAGAGCTGCTCCGGCTTGATGATCTCCTTGGCGAAAATGTCGGGCCGGGCCTGGTAGCCGATGCGCAGCGCGTCGCGGAAACCCTTGGTGGTGACGAGCAAGGTACGGTCGCCCTTGCGCTCGAGCAGCGCATTGGTCGCGACGGTCGTGCCCATGCGGACCTCGCCGACCGTGCCGGCCGGGATCGGATCGCCGGCCTTGAGACCGAGATGGTCGCGGATGCCCTGGACGGCGGCGTCGCGATAGGCACCGGGGTTCTCGGAGAGCAGCTTGCGGGCATGCAATTTGCCTGCGGGATCACGGCCGATCACATCGGTGAAGGTGCCGCCACGGTCGATCCAGAAGTCCCAACGGCCGCTCATGATCCGATCCCCCGATTATTGGCCAGGAAGGCGTTTTGACGTTTCATCGATAAATCGTCGATGAAACGTTGACAAGCCCATTTCGCCGATTAGGATCGGCTCAGCGATCGGGACATGGCTGAGGGGCCGGGCCGATCTGAGGGGAGGCTTTCATGACGGGACCAGTCCTGGCAACCGCTGCTTTGCGCATGGCGCAATCGGCTGGCGTGGCGGTACGCCGTCCGGAGGCGCACGCATGATCCGCCGCTTCCTCGATGGGCTCTACCTCTTCGCCGGCTACGCCGCCGGCCTCTTCCTGATCGCGATCCTCGTCCTGATGATGGGCCTGTCGATCGGCCGCGAGGTCGGCTTCAACATTCCTGCCGGCGACGATTTCGCCTCCTGGTGCATGGCGGCGATGGCCTTCCTCGGCCTCGCCCACACCTTCAAATCCGGCGAGATGATCCGCGTGGGCCTCCTGATCGACCGCTTCCAGGGCCGCACGCGCTGGGTGTTCGAGGTTTTCTCGCTGGTGCTCGGCCTCGGCTTCGCCGGCTTCTTCGCCTGGCATGCCGTGGTGATGACCTGGCAATCCTACGAGTTCAACGATATTGCCGGCGGCGTCGTCGCCATGCCGATGTGGATCCCGCAGCTCGGCTATTCCGGCGGCCTCGTCATCCTGTTCATCGCCATGCTCGACGAGTTCGTCCATGTCGTGCTGCGCGGCCAGCCGCCGCGCTACGAGAAACCGCCGCCGCAATCCGACGAGGAGATCGTCGAGCGCGCCATGGCGAGCGGAGTCTGACCGATGGCGATGATCGAAATCTCCGCCTTGCTGCTCGTCCTGCTAGCAGTCCTTCTCGCAGGCGGCGTCTGGATCGCCATCTCGCTGATGGCCTGCGGCTGGGTCGCGATGCAATTCGTCGCCGGCGGCATCCCGGCCGGCTCCGTGCTCGCCACGACCATCTGGGGCAACAGCGCCTCCTGGACACTGGCTGCCCTGCCGCTCTTCATCTGGATGGGCGAAATCCTCTACCGCACGCGGCTGTCGGAAGAGATGTTTCGCGGCCTCGCCCCCTGGCTGAACTGGCTGCCGGGCCGGCTCATGCACGTCAACGTGCTGGCCTGCGGCATCTTCGGCTCGGTCTCCGGCTCCTCGGCCGCGACCTGCGCCACCGTCGCGAAGATCGCGCTGCCGGAGCTGAAGCGGCGCGGCTACAATGAGAAGCTCGCGCTCGGCTCGCTTGCCGGCGCCGGCACGCTCGGCATCCTGATTCCGCCCTCGATCACCATGGTGGTCTATGCGGTGGCGGCCAACGTCTCGATCATCCAGGTCTTTCTCGCCGGCTTCCTGCCCGGCCTGCTCGTGATGGCGCTCTATTCCGGCTACATCGCGGTCTGGCACCTGCTCCACCCCGAGCAGGCGCCACCGGCCGAGCCGAAGATGAGCCTCTCCGAGAAGCTCAGGGAATCGGCCAATCTCATCCCCTGCATGCTGCTGATCGCGCTGGTCTTCCTGTCGCTGCTGCTCGGCTGGGCGACGGCGACGGAATGCGCCGCCTGGGGCGTGCTCGGCTCGTTCGGCATCGCCTGGTGGTCGGGCTCGCTCACCAAGGAGGCCTTCTGGCAGAGCGTGATGGGCACGACGCGGATCACCTGCATGATCATGCTGATCCTCGCCGGCGCTTCGTTCATGTCGACCTCGATGGCCTATACCGGCATCCCGGCCGCGCTCGCCGCCTGGGTCGATAGCCTGCACCTGTCACCCTATGCGCTGATCGCGGCGCTGACCGTGATGTACATCCTGCTCGGCGCCGCGCTCGACGGCATCTCGATGATCGTGCTGACCACAGCGATCGTGCTGCCGATGATCAAGGCCGCCGGCTTCGATCTGGTCTGGTTCGGCATCTTCCTGGTGCTGATCGTCGAGATGGCCGAGGTCTCGCCGCCGGTCGGCTTCAACCTGTTCGTGCTGCAGACCATGTCGGGCAAGGATTCGAACACCGTCGCGCTCGCCGCCCTGCCCTTCTTCTTCCTGCTGGTCGCGGCCGTGGCGATCATTACGATCTTCCCGCAGATCGTGATGGTCTTGCCCGAACTCGCTTTTCCGAAATGATGCGCAACCACCACCAAGAGGGAACGGAGAACACCATGAAGCGTAGCGATTTCATCAAGGGCATGCTCGTCGCCGGTACCGCGGCTGCGACGCTCACCCTCGCCGCTCCGGCCGCCTTCGCCCAGGCGAAGTGGAACCTGCCGGCAGCCTACCCCGCCGACAATCCGCACAGCGAGAACCTCGCCACCTTCGCCAAGGAGGTCGAGGCGGCGACATCAGGCAAGCTCTCCATCACCGTCCACGCCAACGCGTCCCTGTTCAAGGCGCCCGAGATCAAGCGCGCCGTGCAGACCGGCCAGGCCCAGATGGGCGAGGTGCTGATCTCGCTGCACGAGAACGAGGATCCGGTCTTCGGCATCGACGTCGTGCCGTTCCTGGCGACCTCCTTCGCCGAGTCGAAGAAGCTCTATGCGGCCTCGAAGGCGGCGGTCGAGAAGAAGCTCGACAGCCAGGGCATCAAGCTCCTGTTCATGGTCCCGTGGGCGCCGCAGGGCGTCTACACCAAGAAGGAGCTCAGCACGATCGAGGACATGAAGGGCCTGAAGTGGCGCGCCTACAATGTCGGCACGACCCGTCTCGGCGAGCTCCTCGGCATGCAGGCGGTCACCATCCAGGCTGCCGAGTTGCCGCAGGCGCTGGCGACCGGAGTGGTCAACTCCTTCATGTCGTCGGGCGGCACCGGCTACGACTCGAAGGCCTGGGAGACGCTGACGCATTTCTACGACGTCCAGGCCTGGATTCCGAAGAACGCGACCTTCGTCAACAAGGCCGCCTTCGCGGCGCTCGACAAGCCGACGCAGGACGCGATCCTCAAGGCTTCGGCCGATGCCGAGGCCCGGGGCTGGAAGCTCTGGGAAGAGAAGACCAACTGGTATCTCGACCAGCTCAAGGCCAAGGGCATGAAGGTGCAGGCCCCGTCGCCTGCGCTCAAGGACGGCTTCAAGAAGGCCGGCGAGACGCTGACCGCCGACTGGCTCAAGAAGGCCGGCGCCGACGGCCAGGCGATCGTCGACGCCTATAAGAAGATTTGAGGCGTGATGCTTTCCTTCTCCCCTCGGGGGAGAAGGTGGCAGCGCGAAGCGCTGACGGATGAGGGAAGGACAGGCTCGACCTGTCCTTGTCTCACCTGGTCGAACCGCCCTCATCCCCCTGCCGGGACCTTCTCCCCCGAGGGGAGAAGGGAGCCCCCCGCGCACCGCGCCTCTTTCGACAAGAGACAGCATGCACCCCTCCGACGACCTCGGCCCGATCGTCTCCTCCGGCCATCTCGCCTCCGGCGCGATGCCGGCGCTGTCGGAGTTCGAGTTCGCGCTGACGATGACGGTGCATGCCTTCCAGCGCTGGATGCTGCGCTGCATGACGGCTGCCGGCATCCCCGAACTGACGCCGATGGACGTGCTCGTCCTGCACAACGTCAACCATCGCGGCAAGGCCAAGCGCCTCGCAGACATCTGCCTCGTCCTCAACATCGAGGACACGCATCTGGTGAACTATTCGCTGAAGAAGCTCGAGCGCCTGAAGCTCTTGAAGAGCGGCCGCAAGGGCAAGGAAAAGACCGTCGCGATCACGGCGGCGGGCGAGGACGCCTGCAAGCGCTACGCCCAGATCCGCGAGCAATTGCTGGTGAAATCGGTGCTGGCGACCGGAGTCGATCCGGCCCGCCTGTCGGAGATCGCCGCCGCGATGCGCTCGCTATCGGGCCAGTACGACCAGGCGGCGCGGGCGGCGGCCAGCCTCTAGGCCAGAGACCTCACCTCACCCCTCCACCAGCCTGCGCGCGATCACCTGCGCCTGGATTTCGGCCGCGCCCTCGAAGATGTTGAGGATGCGGGCGTCGCAGAGCACGCGGCTGACCGGGTATTCCAGCGCAAAGCCGTTGCCGCCATGGATCTGCAGGGCGTTGTCGGCCGCCGCCCAGGCGACGCGGGCCCCTAACAGCTTGGCCATGCCGGCTTCGAGATCGCAGCGCCGGTCGGCATCCTTCTCGCGGGCGGCGAAATAGGTGAGCTGGCGGGCGATGACGAGCTCGGCCGCCATCATGGCGAGCTTGTCGGCGACGCGCGGGAAGGCGATCAGCGGCTTGCCGAACTGGATGCGTTCCTGGGCGTAGCGCAGGCCGAGATCGAAGGCCGATTGCGCGACGCCGAGCGCGCGCGCCGCGGTCTGGATGCGGGCGGCCTCGAAAGTCTGCATCAACTGCTTGAAGCCCTGGCCCTCGACGCCGCCGAGCAGGTTCTCGCCCTTGACCTCGAAACCGTCGAAGGCGAGCTCATATTCCTTCATGCCGCGATAGCCGAGCACCTCGATCTCGCCGCCGGTCAGCCCCTCGACCGGGAACGGCTCGGCATCGGTGCCGCGCGGCTTTTCGGCGATCAGCATGGAGAGGCCGCGATAGCCCGGCGCGTCCGGATCGGTGCGGACCAGCAGCGTCATGATGTCGGCGCGGACCGGGTGGGTGATCCAGGTCTTGTTGCCGTAGACCTTCCAGGTATCGCCGTCCTTGACCGCCTTGGTGCGCAGCGAGGCGAGGTCGGAGCCGGTGTTGGGCTCGGTGAAGACCGCCGTCGGCAGGATCTCGCCGGAGGCGATCTTCGGCAGCCAATAGGCCTTCTGCTCGTCGGTGCCGCCGTTCAGGATCAGCTCGGCGGCGATCTCGGAGCGGGTGCCGAGCGAGCCGACGCCAATATAGCCGCGCGAAAGCTCCTCGGAGACGACGCACATCGAGACCTTCGACAGACCCATGCCGCCGAACTCCTCGGGGATGGTCAGGCCGAAGACGCCGAGCTCGGCCATCTGCTCGATCACCGGCAGCGGGATGTACTCGTTCTGAAGATGCCATTCATGGGCATGCGGCGTGACCTGCTGCTCGCAAAAGCGGCGCATCTCGGAGCGGATCGCTTCCAGCGTCTCGTCGAGACCGGGATCGCCGACGCTGGCGAGGCCTTGCGATTGGCTGAACAGGGCGACGAAGCGGGCGCGGTTTTCCGGTGTGTTGCCTTCGGCGATCAGTTGCTCGGCGGCGTCCGAGCAGGCGGCGGCGACGGCCTTGGCCGTGAGGCCGAGCGCCGGCAGACGGACGATCTCGCCCTGGCTCATCGGGATGCCGCCGAAGATCTGGGCGGCGTATTCGCCGGCGCCGATCCGGATCGCGTAGTCCTCGATCGCACCATAGCGATCCTCGGCCTGCAGGCGCTCGCCATAGGCCTTGAGTTCGCGCAGCGCCATCACATAGGTGGCCAGCCAGGAGAGGCCATGGGCGGCGTGCTGCTCCTGCTCGAGCTTGGCCGAGGAAATCCGGCCGTCGAGCAGTACCTTCTGCCTGACGGCGGCGACCGCTTCCTCCAGCAGAGCCTCGAAACCGGGCAAGGCGGCGGCGATCAGCGCTACGGCATTGACCTCGGAATCGGCCTTCAGGGCGGTGGCGGTCATGTCTCTCTCCCTTTGTTGCGGCGCAGCATAAGGGAAGAATCGCCGATCGCGAAAGCCGTCTTTTGGCGAAGGCTGGCACAAGCCCATCGATCCCCCAGCCCTCATCCTGAGGAGCCATTCCCATGGGAATGGCGTCTCGAAGGATGCTCCAGGAGGCTCCCCAACTCACTGGAGCATCCTTCGAGACGCAAGCTGTACTTGCTCCTCAGGATGAGGGGCTGTGAGTGCCCGTCCCTGCGACCGGCCGAGGCCATCGGCGGCGCCGCGTTAACCCGCCTTCAACCCTGACAAGGGATTATCGAACTGTCGCGAATTTGCATCATCCGGATTTGCGGCCATTCCGCTTTCGTCTTCTTGATATGAGGGCCTGGGTCAGTTGCGTCTGCGTCGGCGATCGAAGCGAGTGGGCTGGCAGCGTCTGCGCTGGGCGCTGGCGACGGTCGCGCCCTGGGCGCTCTCGGCCGGCATGCTGGTCTCCTTCACCGCCTCGGCCGGCCAGAATCCCGCCCCACTCGGCCCGCCAGGCTCGCTGATCGCGCGCACGGCCCCGGGGCCCCTCTCCGAACTGGCGGACGGCCCGTCGCTGCTCGTCGCCGCCAGCGCCTTCAATCTGCCGGAGCGTGCCTATGCCCGCCTCATCCAACCGGCGCGCCTCTCCTTCGAAACGCCCGAGCGGACCTTCGCGATCGATCCGCGCCAGCCGCGCGAGGACATGAAGCGCTCGGCCAGCGCCTTCCCGCAGGTCGACCGCAGCAGCAAGGGTGACCCGATCATATCGCTGCGCCCGACGCTGACCCGCAACGGCCCGCCCGGCGAGCTCGAACGGGTCGTCTTCGGCGACACCCAGCCGGGGCTGATCTCAGGCGGTTTTTCACTCGAGGCGCAAGAAAGCCCGGAGGAGCCGCCGCTCGGCTTCGAGCCCTTCCTGCGCGACGAGGGGGTCACCGACCCGGCCCTGTCGGAATCCTCGCCGGCCGCGGTGCCCAAGAGCGCCGCCGCGCCGCGAAACGGCGAACTCACTCCGGAAAACCTCGACGGCGCGACGCCGACGGTTCCCGCCGCGCTCGGCCAGTCCTCCAGCACACCGACCTCCACTGGCCTCGCTGGCGGCGCCTCGGCGACGCCGATGCAGATGGCTCCCGTCGCTGCCGAGCCGAAATCGCGCAGCCGGATCGCCAAGTCCGAGCGCGCGCCGGCCACCGACCTGCGCACCGTCGATCCCAACGAGAAGCAGATCTACACGAGCCTGATCGCGCCGGAGAACATGGCCAAGGAGCAGCGCTGCCTGGCCGAGGCGGTCTATTTCGAGGCGCGCTCGGAGGGCGAGCAGGGCCGCGCCGCAGTGGCGCAGGTCGTGCTCAACCGGGTCAAGAGCGGGCTCTACCCGAACACGGTCTGCGGCGCGGTCTACCAGAACGCCAGCCGCCATCTCGCCTGCCAGTTCACCTTCGCCTGCGAGGGCAAGTCGCTGCGCATCACCGAGCCCGGGCCCTGGCGCGACGCGGTCCGCATCGCCCGCGAGGTCTATGACGGCACGACCTATCTGGCGGAAGTCGGCGCCTCCACGCATTACCACGCAGACTACGTTCGTCCGTACTGGGCGCGGAAGCTGAAGAAGATGGACACGATCGGCCGGCACGTCTTCTACAAGCTGCGGCCGGGGCAGACATAAGACGAACTGTGAAACGAACAATCACATGGCAATGAGCGGGATTAACCGGGATTAGGCGGGACCAGCCGGAAAAGCGCAGCGCTGCAATGTGTTAGTCGGCGGCGGGCGGCGCGTTTAGTGCCATTTGATACTTCGCAGTTTTGAGCAGCAGAAATCGGGAAAGCCAGAAAGCCAGAAATCTGGTCAGCCGCTAACCCATTGAAATGCCGTCGCCGCGGCCCGCCGAACTGTCACGATTTTCCTGAGTGGCGCAGTTCAGCGTGACAGTTAGGAAAAACGAAGCAATTTCAAACGAGTGCGCCCAGAGATCGAGTTTCGTGCCCGATCTTGAACTGTCACGCTGAAACCGCTCTTCAAACGCCCTTCGTGCTCGGCCCGTACAGCGGCCCACCCGGAAACCGCACCGGCTCGGGAATGCAGACATCCTCCGGCGCCGGCCGCTCGCCGCATTTCCTGCAGACCAGGCGCTTGTGCAGCTCGTCGAGGCGATCGGCTTTGAGGACGCCGCGCATCAGCCGCCAGGGGATATGATGGGTCACCCTGCAAGTCGTACATCTGACCTCGAGCCGCTCGTGCCCGTCCACCATCGCATCGAGCACTGTCACATAGTCAGCCATCGCCTGGAGAGCAGCCCGATCAGAACCCCAGAAAGGCCGGTGATCGCGAGCCAGAGCAGGGAGCGGCCGCTTCGCTGGCGCGCCGCTTCATTCCAGTCCTGCCCTTCGGGCTCATGCATAGCTCGGCCGTTATCCAAGGATTCCACAGCTGACAGAATCTGTCAAAAATGTTCTTGTTCTGTTCTCATATGCGCGCTTTGATTGAGCCAGCCCGGGCGGCTGAGACCTGGGCGATCAGGAGAGTGCTCATGCGTAACAGAAAGAAGCAGGAGACCGTCGAGAATCTGACGTACTACGTTGTTCAAACCTATCGGGTCGCGGGGCGCAACGGCATTTCAGCCGACGATCCGATGCCCGCAAGAGATCGCGACCACGCCATGCGGCTCGTCGAGCGCTACAAGCCGCTGCGCGCCGGGGTCGTTGCCTTCTACCGCACCGGCAGCCCAGCGACCGGCGACTGGGAGGACGCCGTCATCATCGCCCGGCATGGCAAGTTGCCGGCCGGGGTCGATGGGCTGCGAGACGAAGATGAAGCTGATTTCGAGCGTCCCGATCTGGATGAGCGCGATTTGAAGGTCGCTTGAAGCTGGACGGCGGCCGAAAGGCCGCCGTTCATTTAGTGGATTGGATGAACAGCGGAATGGTCTCGCCGGATTTAACCGGGTTCGGCATCGTCATCTTGGCCGCGGCAGAACACTGCTCTTCCAGACGCTCAGGAGGCCAATGCGTGGAGATCGAATTCTCCGCCAAAGCTGTGATTTCGGCCTCGGTGATGCGCTCGAGCTGATCCGTTAGGCCGGCTAAGCCGATCGCGATCAGAAGCTGCCCGGTCACCGCGGGATTCAGCGCGAGGCCCTGGCATTTCTGGGCGACGACACTGCCTGCAGCACCGAGCTCGATGGCCTTTACCAGAAGCGGATGCCGTTCCTGCGCAGTCGCGCTTGTGACTACTAGGAGCATGACCAGAATCGCTTTTATCCTACGCTCCCCCGTCATATCTCTCCCCCCGCCCAAACTACCCGTCCTGCGACCTGAAGTGCTTCAGCATCCGGCGGTGACAGTGTCTCAGACTGGTATCGCTCATTGTCGCTGATCAGGACGATCGCGTTCTGCCACCCAATCGCGACGCGCTTCACCCTGACATTTGGCCCGTCGACCAGAACATAGATTCCATCGGCACGTGCGTGCTTGGGCCGGATGTCGACCAGGACGATCCAGCCATCCATGATCGTCGGCTCCATGCTGTCGCCATCAATTCCTAAGAAGCGAGCATACTTCTCTGGAAGACCCAGCCGTTGCAGCCAGGTGCGAGGGAATGGCAGTCGCTTCAGCTCATAAGGCCGCGCGTTCTCATAGCCTGGGCCTGCGGACGCGATCACCTCGAGCAGCGGAATCATCACAACGTCGGGGTCATCACTCGAATCTGAACCCCAATTCTGAGGGGCGTCGATGAACCCGGCTGTCAATTTCGGGTATGCCTCGGCCCCAAATACGAGTTCTTCGACAGACACTCCGCAGAACCGGCTGATTGCCGCAAGGCGAAACGCCGATGGCTCGCTCTCGCCACGGACATAGCGACCGAGGGTGCTCAAGGGCACATCTGAGCCGGCAGAGACGGCCGTTAGCCCTCCCTTGCCATTCACGACGTGGGTCAGTCGTTGCGCAAATTCGGCGAGCTGATCGCTCATATTCGGCATCTTGATCACATTCGGGTTGACGGGGCTTCCCACATTTGGCAGTTTGCCCACAAGCGGCACGCACAAGTGTGGTTAACACGCCAAATCCGGCGTGACGAATCGGATGAGCCCATGGCGATCAATTGGACCAAGCAACGGATCTTGTTCGAGCTGCGAGAACGCGGCCTGACTGCGTCCGAGATCGCGACGAAGGCGAATATCAGCCGGTTTACCGTCTACGGTGGCCTTGAGCGTCCTTACCCGAAAGTGAACGACCTCATTTCTGAGGCGCTCGGGGTGCCTCGTCAGGTCATCTGGCCCCAATTCTACGACGCGGATGGCAATCGGATCGGCGTGATCAACGCGACGAGGGCCGCCTGATGCGCGACGTCCTCAACCTCGGTGACCGGCCAGCAGATCAGGTTCCCGCCATTGCTGCATCGACGCAGCTGGAACACTTCACATTCATCGACATCGGCGCGATCGAGATCGAAGACCGACTGCGGCTGGTCGATCGCGACATCGTTGAGGCGATCGCGGCCTCGTTTGCAGAGGGGGCGACGCCCGCCGATCCCTATGCCGGGCAAAAGCAGCCGATTGCCGTCTCGGTGAGAGACGATGGCACGAATGGCGTGGTGCTCGTCGATGGCGAGCATCGGCTTGAAGCAGCCAAACTGCTCGGCTGGGATCGGATCAAGGTCATTGTCAGACGCCAGACGGCTGGCGAGCGGCGCAAGCATGAGATCCACGCCAATCTGATCCGGGCCGAGCTGACGATCCTGGACCGCAATGTCTTCATCGGCCGCTTGGCCGAGATCCACGAGGCGCAGAACGCCGACGCCCGCAATGGCGGCGATCGGAAATCCAAGAAATGGCGGGAGAAAAATCAGTTGGCCAACTTGGCCAACTGGTCGGCCTTCTCCAAGGAGGCAGCCCGCCGCACTGGCTTGGCAGAGCGCTCGATCCGCCGCGCCCGCGAGCTCGCGGGCAAGCTTTCGCCCGACGCCGTCACATTGATCCGCGGCACGAAAGTCGCTGACAACCAGGCGCAGCTGCAAGCGCTTGCCGAGCTCGATCCAGCAGATCAGGTGAAGGTCGCCCGCGAGATCGCCGAGGGCCGTGCCGCCAATCTCGCCACGGCCAAGGTTTCTGCTGGCATGGTGCCCGAGGGCGGCGCCGTCCGCGAGGCGGATCGCCCTCTCGCCCGCATCGAGCCGATGCTGATGCGGATGTCGCTGACAGACCTGCAGGCGCTTGCCTCCATGGTTGCGGCCCGCATCTCGGCGATGACGCCGCCGGCAAAGCCCAGCAAGTCCAAGAAGGGCGGTGCGGAATGAGCGGCTTGCGCTTCATCGCTTCTCAGATTCTTCGTGACCGGGCGGAGGAGATTTTGGCCGCAGAGCCGCTCTCAGAAACTCTGCGTTCAATAATCTTCGGAGCAGCGGGCGAACCTGGCCAGAGGCCCAGGCTTCCCCCTCCAGAAGCTGTCGCATCTGCTCGAGCTGCTGCGTCGCGTCTTCGCCGTACCCTGGCTCCGCCCAAGCGGTCGCAACGTCATGGAGATCGTCAATGATCTCCATCAGTTTCGCCTTATCGAGCACTCCGCTGTCAATCAGCGCCAGGGCGACAGCTGTTGCTGGCCAGAAAGCACCGTACGCGGTGTGCTGCACCGCGACCAGCTCACGATCAAGCTCTGCGGCCGCGGCGCGCCAGTCGTCGCTCATTCCAAGTTCCTCCGATGGGGTGAGTCGTGTCTCCCATCATGGCGGAAGCACGCGCGGCGGGGTCAATCCCCCCGATCTCGCCGCGCGTCGCGCCTGCGGAGGTGTGGCATGAGCGCCTCCGGCTTCGTCTCTCGCTTTCAGATTGGCGACATCGTCAGGATCGACGGCGACAAGGATCTGCGCGCCACCGTGATTGGCGTGCTCTTCCGCGCCGGACACGTCGAGTTCGAAGTGTCCTGGCTCTTCAATGGCGAAATCCGCAGTGCCTGGATCGCCAGCTTCCGGCTGGAGCGTCTGACGTGAAGCTCTGGCTGACCTCCTCCGAACTCGCCGATCTGGCCCTGCCCGGCATGCCGACGACGCGTCAGAACGTCGTGGAGCTGGCGAAGCGCGAGGACTGGGCTCGCTTCTCGGCGCTGTGCCGCCAGCGCTCCGGCCGCGGCGGCGGGCTTGAATACCATGTCAATCTGCTGCCGGTTGCGGCACGTGTGGCCTATTTCGGCGCTGAGGCACCGGCTCCTGCCGCCGGCGAGGCGCTCCAGGCCGCGCCAGAGCCGGCCGCAGGCTCGACCAGCGCGGCCACCCTGCAGCTCGATGCGCGCCTGGCCGTGCTCGGCGCGCTCAGGGCGTTCGTTCGGACGTCGGAGATGAAGCAGACGCTGGCGATCAGCTACTTCGTCGACCTCTACAATCTCGGGAAGGTCGAGGTTCCCGCCTGGGCCGCCGTTGTCTTGCCGCGGCTGTCTACCCGCACGCTGCTGCGTTGGCTCTCGGCCTCTCGCAACGGTGAAACCAGCCGCCTTGCGGTCGACCGCGGCGCCGGACGGCGCGGCCAGGGCGTGCTCGATGCCGCCTTCGACGGCGAGATCAAGCATTTCGCCATCGCCGTGCACTCGCTCAACGACCTCTATACCGCCAGCCACATCTACGGGGCGGTGAAGGGCGAGTTCGAAGCGCGCCTTGAGCAGGCTGGCATTCCGCTCCCCGGCCAGCGGGCCTTTGAAATCCGCTTCAATGCCTGGAAGCAGGAATACGCCGCCGGCCTCCTCAAGATGATGGACCCGGACGGCTTCCGCTCAAAGATGAAGGTCTCCGGTTCCTACGCGCATCTGGCGCCGCACCTGAACGCGCTCTGGCAGATCGACGCCTCGCCGGTCGATGCCATGTGCGTCGACGGCCGCCACTCGATCTATGTCTGCATCGACTACTGGTCGCGCCGGATCATCCTGTTCGTCTCGAAGACGCCGCGCTCGGAAGCCGTGCAGCTGCTGATGCGCAAGGCGATCCTCGCCTGGGGCGTGCCGGACGCGGTGAAGACCGACAATGGCTCGGATTTCGTCGCCCGCGCCACGGTCCGGCTCTTCGCCCGCCTGCAGATCGAGGCCATCCGCTCCGATGCCTTCTCGCCCTGGCAGAAGGGCGTCGTCGAGCGCAACATCCGCACATTCCAGACCGATTGTGCCCGCATGCTGCCGGGCTTCGTCGGCCACAATGTCGCCCAGCGCAAGAAGATCGAGGGGCGCAAGGCCTTCTCGCAGCGTCTCGGACAGGAAAACGACGCCTTCAACGTCACCCTGACGGGCGAGGCCCTGCAGGCGATCTGCGACCATTGGGCGGCCGACATCTACGCCCATCACGAGCATGGCGGCATCGGCAAGATGACGCCCTTCGCCAAGGTGGCGTCCTCGACACGCTCGATTCGCACCGTCGATGCCGACACACTGGCGGCGCTGCTGATGCAGGCGCCCGATGGCGACGGGTATCGCACGGTCGGCAAGAGCGGCGTCAGGGTGAACGGCTTCCATTACCAGCCGATGGGCATCCTGCCCGGCGAGCGCGTCTTCGTCATGCTCGATCCGGCCGACAAGGGCACGATCTGGCTGTTCGCCGATGAGAGCCTGGACCGTCCGCTCGGGCGCGCCGTCAACGGCGAGCTCGCTGGTGTCGACCCTGTCGAGTTGCAGGCGCAGCGCAAGGCGATGCAGGCCCGCATGGTCGAGGAGCAGATGGCCGAGGCCAAGGCCATGCTGCGCTCCAAGCGCGTCACCGACCGCACCGTCCTGGACCATCGGCTGGCGCAGGCGGCAGCCCGCGCCGGCAACCTGCTTGCTTTCCCGCAGCGCGCCGAACCGCACAGCACTCCGGCGCTCGACGCCGGCGCCGAGGTCGCGGCCTTGCGCCGCGGTGAAGCCCCGCCAGCCGCCCCGCTCTCGGAGGCCGCGGCGAAAGTTCATCGCGAGCTGCTCGAATCGCCGGCTGCGGCCCCGGCCGAGCCGAAGGTCATGCAGCTGCGCCCGCAGGAGACCGCGCGCCAGCGCTTCCGGCGCGCCCTCAGCATCGAGGCGGCGATCGCCGCCGGCGACCAAGTCGCGACCGAGGATGCGCTCTGGCTCGGCAGCTACCGCACCAGCGCCGAGTACCGCTCGGAGAAGGCGCTTGCGGAGGATTTCGGAGAGGCGGCGTTGCGTTAGGCCCCGCCCAAAAAAGAGCCGCGGCGAACCGGGGCAGATCAATCAGATCAACGACGAGGATACGATGAGTTCACCAGATTACAAGCCGAAGGGATCGCTGGCGCCGCTGAAGAACGTCGCCGCGATGCTGACGCTGGCCGAGCGCCTGATCGAGCGTCCGCCGCATCTTCCCGGTCTCGGCGTCTTCAACGGCTATTCGGGCTTCGGCAAGACCTTTGCCGCGATCTATCTCCAGAACAGGAAGAACGCCCTGCGCGTCGAGATCGGCGACAGCTGGACCCGGTTGACCCTGATCCGGGCCATCATGAAGGAGCTCGGCGTCCACGATCCCAAGGGCACCGTGCCGCGCCTGACAGAGATGGCGATCGAGCGGCTGGCCGAGCCCGGCCACCCGCCGCTGCTGATCGACGAGGCCGACAAGGCCGTCGACAAGGGCTTCATCGAGATCATCCGCGAGATCCACGAGGCCACCCAGGTGCCGATCATCCTGATCGGGGAGGAGGAGCTGCCGAGCAAGCTCCAGCGCTCGGAGCGCACCCATAACCGCGTGCTCGAATGGGTCGCCGCCCAGCCCTGCGACCTGGAAGACACCGAGCTGCTCGCCAAGCTCTTCGTGCCTGCGGCGCTGCGCTATTCCGAGGCCTTCCTGGAGCGCAACCGCCGCAAATCCGGTGGCCGCGCCCGCCGCATCACCGTGAACCTCGAAAAGGCGGTGGAATGGGCGCGCATCCATGCCGTCGCCGAGCTCGACGGCTTCCCGGATGACCAGTTCTACACCGGCGAGCCGCCGGCGCGCAGCCGGAGGGCGGCATGAAGCGCACCGCACCCACCGCCGCCCTGCCGCGCGGCCCGCTGCACTACTGGAAGGAGATGGTGGCGATGAGCCGGCGCGGCGGCTTCACCATCACCGACGTGCACAAGGCCAGCAACGGCCGCTCGCGCCAGACGATCAAGGACTACGTCCTGTTCTGCGCCGAGCAGGGCCATATCGCTCTCGTCGGCGACCAGCCGACGATCAAGAACCGCAAGGCCAACATCTACAAGGTCCGCGACCTCCGCGCTCCGGCGCCGGTCCAGCGCCGGCCGGACTTCGCCGACGATCGCGGCCGCCGGGCTCAGCAGCTCTGGACCGCGATCCGGGCGCTCCGCCAGTTCACCATCCGCGAGCTCGCCGTGGCTGCCTCGACCGACGCCGTGCCGGTGACGGTGAAGCGTGCCCGCGAATATGTCGGCACGCTCGCAGGCGCGGGCTATCTCGCCGAAGTCGGGCATCGTGCCCATCCCGGCCTGATTGCCCGTTGGCGGCTGCTGCCGGCCAAGAACACCGGCCCGAAGGCGCCCGCGACGCTGGCCGGCGGCACCATCCTCTACGATCGCAATTTGGAGCAGGCCGTTAACCTTAACGATCTGGCCGGGAGGGCGGCATGAACCGCTCCTCCCATGTCGATCAGGTCGAGAAGGCTCGTCTGGCTTGGGGCGAGGCGATGCCGGTCGAGGTCGCGGTGCTGGCACAGGCCTGCAAGACCCGCACCTCGCGCGCCGTCGCCCGCCAGCTCGGCTATTCCGACGCGACGATCTCCTACGTGCTCGCCAACAAGTACCAGGCGGGCGACCAGGACAAGCTCTTCGCCAAGATCCGCGGCGCGCTGATGGGCGAGACCGTCATGTGCCCGATCCTGGACGAGATCGGTCGCGATCGCTGCCTCTCCGAGCAGGCCAAGCCCTTCGCGGCGACGAACTCGACCCGCGCCCGGCTCTTCCATGCCTGCCGCGTCTGCCCCAACCGCCAGCAGAAGGACGTCGCCTGATGTTCCGATCAGCCTTCAAGCTCGTTTGCATCAGCCTCGTCCCGCTCGGCGGCTTCGTCGCCGGCGCGATGCTGCACTTCGTCAGGAACCCGGAGGTCTACGCCTTCGTGCTGATCGCGGGCACTTGCGCCAGCCTGGCCGGCGCCATCGGCTTCGCCCAGCTCGATCGCGAGGAGGCGGTCCGCCACGCTCGCCATCTCGGCCGCGTTCCGGCGCTGCCGGGCCGGGAGGGCTGAGCCATGCAGGCAAAGCCTCTCTCCGCCGATCTGCGCGAGCTGCGTAACCTCTTCCGCACCTATGTCGCCTCCCACCAGCGTCCGACGATCGACGCCTGCCGCGATCTCACGGTGTCCCTGTGCCTGCTCGCCGAAAAGGCCGAGCACCTCGAGCAGCGCGCCGCCGATGCCGACGAGATGGAGGCGATTGCCCGCGATCTCGACATCGTCGCCAGTGCCGCCGCCTCGCCCTCGCTCGAACAGGCTTTGAGGGCCCAGCAGGCGCAGATCCAGCGCCAGCTGGACGGCGTCGGGCCGGTGCATGTCCTGAGACCCGGCCTTGCCGCTCTCGCCATGCCGATCGGCGACAGCAACGTCGTCAGCTTCCCGCGGGCGCCACGTCCGGCCGGCCGCGACGACGGAGGCCACGCGGCATGAGCGAGCGCCACGTCACCTTCGACATGATTGTCCAGGCAGTCGGCGCCGTCGCCGGCATCACCCACCACGAGATCATGGTTGCTGGCCGCGCCGGCGCCGATGAGCGGGTCCATCTCCGCTACGCCTGCTGGTGGCTCGCCAGCAAGATGACGTCGTTGGGTCCGAGCGCCGTAGGCCGCCTTTCGGGCGGTCGCGACCACACCATGGTCATCCACGGCCAACGCCGGGCCGAGGAGCTCCGTGCCACGAGCGAGAGCTTCCGCCTGTCGACGGACGCGCTCCTCGGCACGCTGCAGGCGCTCGAGCGCGCCGGCTTGCTGCGCTTCGCCGTCACGATCGACCCGCTCGCCACCGCCCGGCGCGTGCTCTCGGCGCCCGAGCGCGAGGCCGTCCGCGTCTCGACTTACGAGATCGTCGCCATGTCCCGTCTCATCGTCGAGCAGGCCGATGGCGACCCTTCCGAACCTTCAACCGAGGAGACCGCTCATGCAGCTTGACAACGCTTCCTCCCTGCCTGGCAGCGAGAACGAAACCTCTCTGGCCCGCCAGGCACCCACCGTCGCTAGCGGCATCGTCGATGTCGGTGGCCAGCCGCACATGCGCGACGCAAAGGGTCGGCTCGTCCCGGTCGAGCTGGTGAAGCCGGCCGACAAGCTCGAGGACGAGATGGTGCGCAAGGTCATGGCCTTCGCGCTCGATCTCTCGGCCCAGGTCGCCCGCTTCAAGGAGCACACTTTCGCCGATCTCAACGGCTTCCAGCAGCTGCTGGAGCAGGATTACGGCGCCCGCGCTGGTGGCGAGAAGGGCAACGTCACCTTCCAGACGGTCGACGGGCTGATGCAGGTCAAGGTCCAGATCGCCGACCTGATCGAGTTCGGGCCGCAGCTCCAGCAGGCCAAGGCGCTGATCGACGAATGTCTGGTCGAATGGGGAGCCGACAGCCGGCCGGAGATCCGCGCCATCGTCTCACGCGCCTTCGCCGTCGAGAGGGAAGGCCAGATCAACAAGGCCAACCTCTTCCTGCTGCTGAAGCTCGACATCGGCGACGAGCGCTGGACGCGGGCGATGACGGCGATCCGCGACGCGATCCGGGTCACCGGCACGAAGGAATATGTCCGCTTTTACCAGCGCCGGCGCCCGCAAGACCGCTTCGAAACGGTCACTATCGATCTCGCGGCGGCGTGAGGTGGGCGATGGCATCACCCCGCAGCAGCATCGACATCGAGAAGCTCGCCGACCTGCGTGAGCGCCGCGGCTGGTCGGTAAAGCGCATCGCCGAAGCGATGGGCAAATCTCCCGGCGCGATCGCCTGGCAGTGCCTACGCCATGCGATCGAACCGCCCCAGGGAACACGTACTCGCGACGCCTTCCGCCCCGTCGTTGCGGTAAAGCGCGGCAACCACATCGTCCGCGGGTTCACGGCCGAGGAAGACAAGATCATCGAGCAGATGTCGCTCAACGGGGCGACGGACAGCGAGATCGGGCGCTGCCTCGGCCGAAAGCCCAACTCGATCACCGGCAGGCTAATGACGCTCGCGCGCCGGCAGGCCCGTGCGGAGGCCTGACCATGTGGCTCCGCGGCAAGACCTTCAGCCACGAACCCGGGCCAGTCGACGACTTCGCCCGGGAGGCCCTCGTCGGGGTCCGCACCTTCGACCACGAGCTGGGCGAGCTCGCCTTCAAGGCCCGCGTCGTCGGCCCGTCCAGCTGCTCGCATCTGCGCGTCCGCGCCGATGACGGACTGATCTTCATCGTGCCGGCGGCCGATTGCCGGCTTCTTCCCGAGGAAACGACATGACGACCGAAGCCGACAAGGCGCGCCTGGTCGCGCTCACCAACAAGCTTGCGCTGGCGAACACCGAAACGCTGGTGACGCTGACGAACGTGCTGACCCCCGAATTCGGCCCGCTCAATGCGGTGACGGTCACGGTCGACGCGTCGTTGATGGCGGCAGTGGCCCTGCTCGATAGCGCAGTCCTATCCGGCACGATCGAGCCGACCATGCCGACACCGGACGCGCTGCGGCGCCGACTCGACTACATCCTGTCGCTGTCCGATCGCTATCACCATCGACGCCCAGATGGATCGTTCGATCCCGCCGGCGTCGCGCTGAACTGAGGGGGCATCGGTGTCCGTCCTCCTCTCCCGCGCCCAGTTCGACCAATGCCGCTGGATCGTCTGCGAGGCCGTCGTGCCACGCCGCGGCGAGCGGCCTGACATCTTCGGCGGCCGCCGCGTCTGCGGCGCCGCCACCATCTGGCCGACCTCCTACTGCGCCCAGCACGTCCTGCGCGTCTACGCCGGCGCCCCCGAGATCCGGACCGGCAGCGACGTCACCACCCGCAGCGCCCCGCCGGCGCCCGACCAGCAACCCGAACTCATGGAGATGTTCGGATGAGCGCCTTCGACGATCTCGACGAAACCACCTTCCAGGCGCTCGTTCCTTCGGCGCCGAAGCTCAAGGCCGACGTCAAGCTCTCCTTCGTCACTTTCAAGGCGACGACGCCGGCGAAGCTGCAGATTGCGTTCAAGGCCGAGGTGCTGGCGGAAATCGGCGGCCCGCGCTTCGAGATCGGCTGGAATGCGCCGAAGCGCCTGCTCCTCATCAAGGCGAAGGATCAGGGACCGTTCGAGGCCGCGTCCGCGCCGCACGGCAAGACGCTGCTCCTGCGCATGGCGCCGCCGCCCGGCATCGTCGCTGGCGAGACCGCGACCGAGCCGGAGTATTATCTCGATGCCATCGGCAAGCGCCTGCTGATTGAGGTGCCGATAGAGTTCGGCCGTCGCCTAGCGCTTCCCGCGCCTGGGCAGCCGCCGGCCGTATCGCCGAAGGCGAAGCCGGTGCAGATACCGGCTGCCGAACTTGAAGCTGGCAATCGCGAAATCCTGCGGGCGCTCGGCGTCACCGAGAACTTTCCCCGTGAGGTCGGCGGCGTGAAGTTCCAGCCTGCGGAGGCTCGCATGCTGGAGGCGCTCTATCGCGGTACCGAGCTGACGATGGAGGCGCTGCTTGCTGCGACCCACGACCCCAAGGACGGCGATGATGATCGAGAGGTCAAGGTCGTCGATGTCTGGCTTTGCAAGATGAGGCCAAAGCTGGCGCAGCTCGACCTCGTCGTTAAGACGATCTGGGGTGGCAAGCGCGCCCTCGATGCAGCCTCGAAGGGTCGTCTGCGCGAGCTGCTGCGCGAAGCGGGAACCGAGGCATGAGCCCGCGCGAGCGCCTTCGCGGCAAGATCGCTGCCCTGCAGGCGAAGACCGAGGCCAGCGGCTGCACCGAAGCCGAGGCTATGGCTGCGGCCGCGCTAGCCGCCCGGCTGATGGCGGAGCACGGCTTCGACCAGGCCGAGATCGAGATGACCGAGGCGACGGCGCCCGACAGCTCGATCCGAACGACAAACCGTACGACCTGGCGCGACAAGCTCTCGGCCGCGATCGCCTTCTATACCAACTGCGCCATGCTGATCCGCAGCAATCAGGGCGACATCCTGTTCGTCGGCCGCGAGCCCGGTCCGGATATCGCCGCCTATCTGCGCGATGTCTGCTTCGGCGCTGTCGACCGCGCCTTGCGCGAGTTCAAGACAACGCCGTTCTATGCCCGTCGCCGCAAGCTCTCGACCCGGCGCGCCGCAGCGGCCGATTTCGTCGACGGCATGGTGTTGCGCCTGTCCGTCCGCCTTGGCGAGCTGTTCAAGCCGGTCCGGAACGAGGCCGCGCGGCAGGAAGCGAAGCAGGCCCTGGCGAAGCGTGAGCCGGGTGCCGTTCTTGTGCCGCTGAAGGATCGGAAGGAACGCTATGCCGGCGCCGGCAGCGCCGGTTGGCGCGCCGGCGCTGATGTCGGTCTGCACCACGGCGTCGGCGGCTCCGCCGCGCCGCTGGCGATCGAGGACCGCTCATGACCGGCCCGAGGATCTCGCTCGCCGAACAGATCGAGTCGGTGCGCTTCGCCGAGACGCGCCAGCGCGCGCTGAACGACGGCAAGGCGATCAAGGAGCTGCGCGGCGTGCAGTTCGGCAAGCGAGATATCGAACGGCTCAATGCGGCCGCCCGCTCGCTTGAGGCCCTGAAGGAGTACGCCGACGAGATGCGAGCCTTCCTGAAGCTGCCGGCCGAGGCCCGCGAAGCCGTGCTCCGCCATGGCGAGACGATGGCGCAGATGTGCATCGAGCTCGCGAAACGCGAGGCGATCGCCAAGGCGGGAGGGCCGACGCGATGATGGGCCTGACGCCGCGCCAGGCCGACTGCCTGGCCTTCATCCGCGAGCGCCTCGGGGCCGGCCAGGTCGCGCCGTCATACGAGGAGATCGCGGCGCATCTGGGCATCGTCAAGAGCAACGCCCATCGCATGGTCCATGCGTTGGCGGAGCGCGGACATATCCGGATGATCCGCAACCGCGAGCGCTCGATCGCACTGGTCGAGGATGGCATGACGAAGCCCATGGAGGCCGGGCTCTCCCTGCTCGCGCGCATCACCGGCAAGAGCCGCGACCAGCTTATCGCCCAGGCGGTCGATGAGTTCCTCGAGCGGCAGGTGCGGGGATGAGCTGGCGCTTCGGCGACCTTACTCCGATGTCGTTCGACTTCGTCATGGTGGATTTCCCATGGCGCTTCGAGGCGTGGAGCGAGGCCGGCAAGAAGCAAAAGGCACCGGAGGCGCACTACACAACGCTGTCCATCGAGCAGTGCGCGGCCTTCCCGATCGCCGACCTCGGCCGCGGCGATGCCCTCTACTGGATCTGGGCCACGCACCCCATGATCGATCAGCAGATCAGCCTCTGTCGCCGGC